>CAZOHP010000026.1:0-17428 GCA_964579815.1 uncultured Lachnospiraceae bacterium | reverse complement strand
AATTACAGAGGACAACCTCGTAACCCTCCTCCTTGAGCGCCAGACATGCCTGTGTGCCGGCGTAGTCGAATTCGGCGGCCTGACCGATGACGATGGGGCCGGAGCCGATGATCAATACTTTTTTGATGTCCGTTCTTTTTGCCATGAATATGCCTCCTGTATGTATAAAAAATATATGGTGAGCGATTGAATTTGTTACGGGCACGGCGTTGGGTCTTTCCATACGACATTACCGTCGCAGACGGTCAGCAAACAACGGCCGAAAAGCGGCATGCCCTCAAAGGGGGTGGCGCGTCCCATGGAAACGAACTCGTCGGGGGTGACCGTGAATCGATCATCGAGCGCCCAAACGGAGAAGTCATTGCCGAGCGGGATGCCGAAGCGGTTGCGCGGATTGTCAACGAGTAGACGGAGCAGGTGCTCCATGCTCAGTTTGCCTGTTTTGACGAAGTGCGTGTACATGGCGGCAAATGCCGTTTCAATCCCGACAACGCCGAACGCCGACTGTTCCAGCCCGCGCGATTTTTCTTCGGCGGAGTGCGGTGCGTGATCGGTGGCGATCATATCGATGGTACCGTCCGCAATTCCCTCGATCAGAGCCGCTTTATCCGCCGCCGTGCGCAACGGCGGGTTCATTTTAAATTTGCCGTCCTCGCGCAGGTCGTTTTCATCCATAATCAGGTAGTGCGGCGCCGTTTCACAGGTCACATCAACGCCGTCGGCCTTGGCCGCTCGGATGAGCGCAACGCTTTCTTTGGTTGAGATGTGGCATACGTGGTAGGCACAGCCGGTCTCGCGAGCCAGTTTTAAGTCGCGCGCTATGGGGCCCCACTCACTCTCGGAGCAGATGCCGCGGTGACCGTGCTCTTTGGCATAAACTCCGTCATGAATGTAGCCGCCGCGAAGCAGGGAATTGTCCTCGCAATGGGCGACGATGACTTTGCCGAGCGCACGAGCGCGCAGCATGGCCGCACGCATCACATCCTCGCGTTGCACGCCGCTTCCGTCATCCGAAAACGCAACGGCGTCTTCGGCCATTCCCTCCATGTCGGAGAGTTGTTCGCCTTGTCGGCGCACTGTGATTGTCCCCAGCGGATAAACATGGATGCAGGCGTCGCGTTCGATGACGGCGACTTGCTCGGCAAGATGGGGGGCGCTGTCGGGCGCGGGCACGAGATTGGGCATGGTGCATACGGCGGTGTACCCGCCGCGAGCCGCCGCCCGTGATCCGCTTGCGATGGTTTCTTTATAAGAAAAACCCGGCTCGCGAAAATGCACATGCACATCACAAAAACCGGGAAAAATCGTATATCGGGGAGAATTAAGGGCACCGATACCGTCAAGCGACAAAAAGGTCTCATGCACGGCGGAAAGGAGACGGGGGGAGGAAATGCCGAATACATTCGCTCTCATAAACTCTGTCATGGTGAGCCTCCTTCAGTTGATTGCTTGCTTACTTATTCAAGTTATTATATCACAAAAACGGGGCCTTGTCAATCGTCGTTCTGCTATTTTTAAGGAGATTTCTCCGATTTTTTTGGGCAAGAGAAACAAGCGGCGCTCGGTTTTCGCTTTCCGTTCGGCAAGCGGCGGCGACGAAAAACGGCGAATGCCCGAATGGGCCTTTTTGCATGGAAAATGTGTGAATTGTTGTTGACATATTTCGCATTCTGTGCTATAATTTTATTCTACGTTATTATATGGAGTGACATTTCGCCGTCGGGCATTTGTCGCGACGGTTATTCCAACAAAAAGGAGCATACATATGAGCAATTATAAGATCGAAACCAAATGTGTACAAGGCGGTTATCGCCCCGGCAACGGTGAACCGCGCCAAATCCCCATCATCCAAAGCACGACATTTAAGTACGCGGACAGTTCGGAAATGGGAAAATTGTTTGATCTGGAGGCTTCGGGCTATTTTTACACCCGGCTGCAGAATCCGACCAACGACAGCGTCGCGGCCAAGATTTGCGAGATGGAGGGCGGCACGGCGGCGATGCTGACTTCATCGGGGCAGGCTGCTTCGTTTTATGCCGTGTTTAATATCGCTTCCTGCGGCGATCATGTCATCTCGTCCTCTACCATATACGGCGGCACCTATAATCTGTTTGCCGTTACCATGAAACGCATGGGAATCGATTTCACTTTCGTTTCGCCCGATTGCACGCCCGAGGAACTGGATGCGGCCTTTCGCCCCAACACCAAAGCGGTGTTCGGCGAAACCGTTGCCAATCCGGCGCTGACGGTGCTGGATATCGAAAAATTCGCAAGTGCGGCGCATCGCCACGGCGTGCCGCTCATTGTGGACAACACGTTCGCAACGCCGATCAACTGCCGTCCGTTTGAGTGGGGGGCGGACATCGTCACGCATTCAACCACCAAATATATGGACGGGCACGGTGCGGCTGTCGGCGGGTGCATTGTCGACAGCGGCAAATTCGATTGGACAAAATATCCCGATAAGTTCCCCGGCTTGTGTACGCCCGATGACAGTTATCACGGCATAACTTACACCGAACGCTTCGGCCTTGAGGGCGCGTATATCACCAAGGCGACCGCGCAATTGATGCGCGATCTGGGTGCTATTCAGGCGCCGCAAAATGCGTTTTTGCTGGGACTGGGGCTTGAAAGTTTGCACGTTCGTGTTGCACGCCATTGTGAAAATGCCATGGCTGTGGCCGAATATTTGAAAAGCGATGACCGCGTGACATGGGTCACCTATCCCGGTTTGCCGGGCGACAAATACTATGAATTGGCTCGGAAATATATGCCGAACGGCACTTGCGGCGTCGTCAGTTTCGGCGTGCGCGGCGGCAGAAGCGCCGCCGAGAAGTTCATGGGGCATTTGAAGTTGGCCGCGATCGAAACGCATGTGGCCGACGCGCGCACCTGCTGCCTGCATCCGGCAAGCGCTACCCACCGTCAGATGAACGACGAAGAACTGGTTGCCGCGGGAGTTTCGCCCGATCTTGTTCGCTTCTCATGCGGAATTGAGAATGCCGAAGATCTGATCGTCGACATCCGGCAAGCGCTGGATGCCATGGAGGCGTGAGGAGCCATGCCGATCAAGATACCCAACGATTTGCCTGCGGTGCAGACGCTTTCCGACGAGAATATTTTCGTGATGACCGAAACGCGTGCGATCACGCAGGACATTCGGCCTTTGAAAATATTGCTGCTCAATTTGATGCCCAAAAAGATTGAAACCGAAACACAACTTTCGCGATTGCTGGGCAACACGCCGCTGCAAATTGATCTGGAATTGATCCACACCAAAACGCATCAGTCCAAGAATACCTCCGAAGAACATATGCTGGCCTTTTACAAGACCTTTGACGATATTAAGGAACGCACATTTGACGGCATGATCATTACGGGGGCGCCCGTTGAGCAGATGCCGTTTGAGCAGGTGGAATATTGGGACGAATTGTGCGCTGTTATGGAATGGTCGAAAAAGCATGTTCATAGTACATTGCACATTTGCTGGGGGGCTCAAGCGGGGCTGTACTACCACTTCGGCATCGACAAGCAGTCGCTCCCCGAGAAGATATCCGGCGTCTATCCGCATCGAGTGGATTACAAACGCTCCATTTTGTTTCGCGGATTTGACGACACTTTTATGGTGCCGCAATCGCGCCATACGACGGTGCGCCGTGAGGATGTGGAGGCCTGCGCCGCGCGCGGCTTGAAATTGCTGGCCTCATCCGACGAAACGGGCGTTTATGCCATGGCTACCGATGGCGGACGCCAGGTGTTTATTACGGGGCATTCGGAGTACGATGCCGATACGCTCAAAAACGAATATTTGCGTGATTCGGATGCGGGCTTGAATCCCGCGATTCCCAAAAACTATTTTCCGGACGACGATCCGAACAAACCGCCCATGGTGACGTGGCGGGCGCATGCCAATTTGCTCTACTGCAATTGGCTCAATTACTTTGTTTATCAGACGACACCGTACGATATTACGGCGATTCGATGATTCGGGTCTCATTTTTCGACCCCTTGCATACGAAAGGAAACGATACCAAATGATCATGACAGGAGCAAAAATATTACTTGAATGTCTTATTGAGCAGGACGTTGACACCGTGTTCGGCTATCCGGGCGGTACCATTCTCAACGTTTATGACGAATTGTACCGATACGGCGACAAGATTCGCCATATCTTGACCTCGCACGAGCAGGGAGCCTCGCATGCCGCCGACGGTTATGCTCGCAGCACGGGCAAGGTCGGGGTGTGTTTTGCCACTTCGGGACCGGGTGCGACGAATTTGACCACGGGTATCGCGACCGCGTATTATGATTCTTCGCCCGTTGTGTTTATCTCGTGCAACGTGGCGGAAAATTTGATCGGCAAAGATACGTTTCAAGAGGTTGATATTACGGGAATTACCATGCCCATTACCAAAAGCAATTACATGGTGCGGCGTGTGGAAAAACTGGCCGAGACGGTGCGCGAAGCGTTTGCCGTGGCCAGAAGCGGTCGCCCCGGTCCCGTTTTCATCGACATACTGAAAAACGTTACCGCCGAGGAGGCGGATTTTGAGCCGCTTTCCTTTGATCACCATTTTGAAAACGGACGCTTGGCTACGCTGAAAGAGCACGCTTCAATCAGTCTTGTTTCTCCCGAGCCGAATGCGGCCGATATCGAAAAAATGGTGGAGATGATCAATGCGTCGAAAAAACCGCTTATCATCTGCGGCGGCGGCGTTGTCCGCGGTCGCGCTCAGGCCGAATTTGCCGAGTTTGCCGCTAAGGTCGATGCCCCTGTTGCCATTACGCTTATGGGGGCGGGCGGCTACCCCGGCAGAGGCGAGTTGGCCACGGGCATGATCGGTATGCACGGTTCGCAAGCGTCCAACCGGGCGGCGGCCGATTGCGATTTGCTGATTGCCGTCGGCTGTCGCTTCTCCGACCGTGTGGCTCTTGACCCCGATCATTTTGCTCCCCGGGCGAAAATTGTTCAGGTGGACATCGATCGCGCCGAGATCAACAAAAACGTCAAGACCGACCACCATATCGTGGGCGATGCGGCGATCGTGCTCGCATGCCTGAACGGAAAAATCGCGCAGGCGGATCATACAACTTGGAAGCGTCAGGTGTTTTCTTTCCCCACCGAGACACAATACGAGGAAGGCGGCGACGCGCTGACGCCCAAGCAGATCCTCGACACCATAGCCCGCTTGATGCCGCAGGATACCATTGTGGCAACCGATGTCGGTCAGCATCAAATGTGGGCCATTCAGCATTTTCACTTTGACTACCCGGGGCAATTGCTTACCTCGGGCGGGTTCGGCACGATGGGATTCGGCCTCGGTGCGGCCATCGGCGCTAAAGTCGGCAATCCCGACAAAACGGTCATTCACATCACGGGGGACGGCTCTTTCCGCATGAACTGCAACGAATTGGCTACCGAGCAGCATTACGATATTCCCGTGATTACTTTTATTTTCAACAATCGCACGTTGGGGATGGTACGCCAGTGGCAGACGCTCATTTATAACAAGCATTACTCTCAGACGACGCTGACACACGGTCCCGATTTTGTGGCACTGGCCGAAGCATACGGCCTGAAAGGAAAGCGCGTGAGTACGGTAGAGCAACTGGAGGGCGCCATCCGCGAAGCGAAAGAATGGGGCCATGGATATGTTGTCGACTGCACCATCCACATGGACGAAATGGTGCGCCCCATGGTCGGCGGCGGCAGCCCCATTACCAAGTTTATCATTTGCTGATATTGAGGGAGGAGCATCATGGATCAAATCAAAAGACAAACGCTTGTTGTGCTGGTTGACAACGAGGCGGGCGTGCTGTCACAGGTGTCCCGACTGTTCTCGCGCAAGGGATATAACATTGAATCGCTGGCTGTCGGTACGACCGAGCGTGAAGAACTCTCGCGCATTACCATTGAGGTCATGACCGATGATGACCACGTTCAACTGCTGTCCAATCAATTGCGCAAACTGTTGCCGGTGCATTCGGTCAAATTGCTTACGCCGCAAAAGTCTATTCGCCGCGAGTTGATCATCGTCAAGATGCGCACGCCCGATGCCGAGCTGCGTCGGGAGATCATTCAGATTGCCAATATCTTCCGCGCATCCGTTATTGATGTTTCCATTGGTACGCTTTCGCTGGCGCTGATCGGTGAAGAGGCCAAGATTCAAGGACTGCTTGATCTGCTTTGCGAATTTGAGATTATGGAACTTGTCCGCACCGGTGTTGTTGCCATGGAGCGCGGCGAAACAACCATTTACGAAGAGACGAAAGAAAAAGACGAATTCAGTTACGGTAAAGTATAATAATACGGCCGATCTTCGACCGGCAGCCGCCTGCGCTCTTTGGGCGGCGGTACCGTGTTAAGATTCCCCGTGAGGCGGCATTGAGGCACTATATTGCAAAGAAAGGATACCTATTACGATGAATTCCGATAAGATCAAACTCGGCGTCGAACGTGCGCCGAACAGAAGTTTGCTTTACGCGCTGGGACTGACCAAGGAGGAGATCGAGCGCCCCTTGATCGGCGTGGTCTGCTCGCACAACGAGATTGTTCCCGGGCATATGGATCTCGATAAAATCGCCGAGGCGGTTAAGGCGGGCATTCGCCACGCAGGCGGTACGCCCATTATGTTTCCCGCCATTGCCGTTTGCGACGGTATTGCCATGGGGCATATCGGCATGAAATATTCGCTCGTGACGCGCGACCTGATCGCAGACTCGACCGAGGCCATGGTCATGGCACATCAATTCGACGGCTTGGTCATGATTCCCAATTGCGATAAAAATGTGCCGGGCTTGCTTATGGCGGCCGCGCGTTTGAATATTCCGACTATTTTCTGTTCGGGCGGTCCCATGTTGGCGGGCAAATTGAGTGACGGACGCCGCACTTGTCTCTCTCACATGTTTGAGGCGGTCGGTGCCTATCATGCGGGTAAGTTGGACGAAGCCGGCGTGGAGGACTATGAAAACAACGCTTGCCCGTCGTGCGGTTCGTGTTCCGGCATGTATACGGCCAATTCCATGAACTGTTTGACCGAGGCTATCGGTATGGCGTTGCCCGGTAACGGTACCGTTCCCGCTCCGCTGTCCGCGCGTTTGCGCTTGGCCAAGCATACCGGTATGCAGATCATGGAACTGGTTAAAAGAAATATTCGCCCTCGCGATATCATGACCGAAACGGCGTTTCACAATGCCGAGACGGTCGATATGGCGCTGGGGTGCTCAACCAACACCATGCTCCATCTTCCCGCCATTGCACATGAGGCCGGGGTGACCGTTGATTTGGACATGTCGAATGAGATCAGCGCGAAAACGCCCAATTTGTGCCACCTTGCGCCTGCGGGCGATACCTTTATGGAAGATCTCGACCGTGCGGGCGGCGTATATGCCGTCATGAAAGAATTGACCAAGAAAGATCTGTTGTATCTGGATGTGATGACCGTAACGGGCAAGACGATGCGGGAAAATCTGGCTGATGTTACGAATCGCGATACGGACATCATTCGTCCGATTGACAATCCTTATTCCAAGAGCGGCGGTATTGCCGTGTTGAAAGGCAATCTCGCCCCCGACGGTTGCGTGGTTAAGCAGTCGGCCGTGGCACCGGAGATGATGAGACACGAGGGGCCCGCTCGCGTGTTTGACTCGGAGGAAGAGGCAATTGCGGCCATTTATGCCGGTCAAATTGTGGCGGGAGATGTGGTCGTCATTCGCTATGAGGGCCCCCGGGGAGGCCCCGGCATGCGCGAGATGCTCAATCCTACCTCCGCCATTTGCGGCATGGGGCTTGGTGAGAGCGTGGCGCTTATCACCGACGGGCGTTTTTCCGGCGCGACGCGCGGCGCGGCGATCGGCCATGTCAGCCCCGAGGCCGCAGCGGGCGGTAATATCGCCTTGGTCGAAAACGGCGATAGGATCGCTATTGATATTCCCGCTTGTTCGGTCCGACTGGAGGTTTCCGATGATGTGCTTGCCGCACGTCGTGCCGCATGGAGCGCTCCCGAGCCGAAAGTGAAAACGGGTTATGCCGCCCGTTATGCCAAACTGGTCTCATCGGCCGATAAGGGCGCGATCTTGGAAGTTTGAGGGAATCGACCGAGGTACATACATGTATAATCTTACATCTCGACTTTTACTCTATACCACCCCGCAAACCGACTCCGTTCTGGAGAATCTTGCCGCTGTCTTTGACATGACTGCGCGCGAGGATTTGGAGATTGAGAATGCTTGCCGCGCACTGAATGTTGAGGTCAAAAAGATTCTTGACCTCTCCACCGCTTACGGGTTCGGTCGTAATCTTTGGCAGGCGTATCTTACCTATTTTTTGGTGATGAATGAAAATTCATTTTCGCTCACCTGCGAGCGCGTCGGCGCAACCGAAGGGGGAAGCATCAATCGCTTGGCCCTACACGATCTGTCGATCTTTTATCGGCTGTTTCATTACGATTTTTCCGAATGGGAGCAAAAACTCGGTATTGATCTCTTTTCCGTTTTGACCGATTATCACGCGATCCCCAAGCGGTCCTGTCTCTATAACGCCAGTGTCAGCGCTGCCATCAATGCGCTGTCCGCACGCTTGGATGCGGCAAGGGACGAAAACGAAATGTTTGATATTCTTACCGCTTATTATCGTAATTGCGGTGTCGGCATGTTCGGCATGAATCGGGCTTTCCGCATATCCGAGAACGGGAACGGCGAGGTGGAGTTTTTGCCGGTCAACAATGCCGACAAAACGATGCTGGATGATCTTGTGGGATACGAAAGCCAAAAAACTTTGCTTTGCGAGAACACGCGTGCGTTCGTGCGGGGGCTGCGCGGCAACAATGTGCTGCTTTACGGTGACAGCGGCACAGGCAAATCCACCAGCATTAAGGCTGTGCTGAATGAATATTTCGGCGAAGGATTGCGCATGATCGAGATTTACAAGCATCAATTTCGCGCACTGTCGGCCATTATTTCCGCCATTAAGAAACGAAATTATCGCTTCATTATATACATAGACGATCTTTCGTTCGAGGAAAACGAGGTTGAATACAAATTTCTCAAGGCGGTGATCGAGGGCGGTGTTGAAACGCGTCCCGAAAACGTGCTGATCTACGCCACGTCCAACCGGCGCCATCTCATACGCGAGGTGTGGAGTGACCGGAATGACATGGAGCACGACGGCGATGTTCACCGTTCGGACACGATGGAAGAAAAACTTTCGCTGGCCGATCGTTTTGGTCTGTCCATTCAATATTCCGACCCCAATCACAATGAATTTATGAATATTGTAAAGGTGCTGGCCGAACGAGAGGGGCTGTCGGTCGATACGCAGACGTTGCTTCTTGAGGCCAATCGCTTTGAATTGCGGCATGGCGGCATTTCGGGGCGTGCGGCTCGCCAATTTATCGATTATATGAAAACGAAGGAGACCTAACTATGCTTACCCTGGATAAGATCTATCAAGCGGCATTTGTATTGAAACCCGTTGCTCGCAAGACCGATTTGATCTACGCGCAAAAATTGTCGGGGGACAACCGAATTTATTTGAAAACGGAAAATTTACAAGTCACGGGCAGTTTTAAGTTGCGCGGCGCCTATTACAAGATCAGTCAACTGACCGAGGAGCAAAAGGCGGCGGGAATCATTGCCTGCAGTGCGGGCAACCACGCGCAGGGCGTGGCGCTGGCGTCTTCGCGTATGGGGCTGAAGAGCATTGTCTGCATGCCGGATGGCGCACCGATTTCCAAGGTGGAGGCAACGCGTGCGTTGGGCGCGGAGGTCTGCTTGGTTCCGGGGGCATACGACGATGCTTATGAGCACGCGCGCCGCTTGGAAGAGGAAACGCATGCGACCTTTATCCACCCGTTCAATGACGAAGAGGTGATCGCGGGACAGGGAACCATCGGGCTGGAGATTCTTGAGCAACTGGACAATACGGATGCGGTGGTGGTGCCCGTCGGTGGCGGAGGACTCATTTCCGGTGTGGCGTTTGCCATCAAACAATTACGTCCCGACGTCAAAGTATATGGTGTCCAGGCCGAAAATGCGTCGGCTATGGCGCAAAGTTTGCACAACCGCAAAATCGTCTCTCTTGACCATGTGGCGACGTTTGCCGACGGAATTGCGGTGCGTAATCCCGGTGATTTGACGTTCTCGCTCATTGAGCAATATGTGGACGACATCGTGACGGTGAGCGAGGATGAGATCGCGACGGCGGTCTTGGCGCTGATCGAAAAGCAGAAATTGATTGCCGAGGGAGCCGGTGCGGTCAGTGTGGCGGCGGCCATGTTCGGCAAATTGCCCATCCGTGACAAAAATGTCGTGTGCTTGGTTTCGGGCGGTAACATTGATGTCAACATCCTGTCACGCGTGATCACGCGAGGATTGGTCAAGAGCGGGCGCAAGACCACGTTGCAGATTGCGCTGGAGGACAAGCCCGGCCAACTTGAGGGGGTCAGCCGTATCATTTCGCAGTGCGGCGGCAATGTCGTCAGTGTTCATCACGAGCGCTCGGATGCCAATATGCCCATCTCCAGTTGCTATCTCAAGATCGGCCTCGAAACTCGTGACTTCGCTCAGATCGACGAGATCAAGGACGCTTTGACCGCTGCGGGATTTCGGCCGGTATAAGCGGGATGCGGCCGAAGCCGAGCCGCTTCGTGATATCGGCTTTTTACAGATGAAACATATGGATTGTGAGGTATAAAAAATGAAACAAATTTCTACCGACAAGGCTCCGGCCGCCATCGGCCCTTACTCCCAAGCGCTTCGCTCGGGCAACACCGTTTTCGTTTCGGGGCAAATTCCCGTTGACCCCGCCACCGGAAGGATGGCCGAGGATATCGAAGCGCAGGCAACGCAGGCGCTGACCAATCTTCAAAATGTGTTGGCGGCCGCAGGTTTGACTACCGAAAATGTGATAAAAACGACCGTGTTTTTGGCCGATCTGAAAGATTTTCCCGTGGTCAATGCCGTTTACGAAACCTTTTTCACCGCGCCTTATCCCGCGCGCAGTTGTGTGCAGGTTGCGGGTATTCCCAAGGGAGCGGGAATTGAGGTTGAATGTATTGCCGTTGATGAATGACGGAGAATAAACAGAATATCGGAAACCACCGCCGCGGAATGATTTGATCTGCGGCGGTGATTTCGATGATTCTCGATCACCCGAGCGACGGAAAATAAAAAATTTTAATTTCTCAAAAAAATTTCCGTTTTCTATTGACTTTAGCGTTTTATCGTGATAAAATATTAAAGTAAAAACAATTAACCGAAAAGGGGCAAGAAATGAAATACATTAACAACGACGATTGGCAATTGTTCCACCGAGCGATCCTCAGTTTGGAAAACGAGGAAGAATGCCGCGCGTTTTTTGAAGATATCTGCACGATCAAAGAGGTGCAGGACATCACGCAACGCTTGCGTGTGGCCGCCATGCTGGCGGAGAAAAAGAATTATCAAGAGATCTCGGCGGCAACGGGCGCGAGCACGGCGACCATTTGCCGCGTCAACAAATGCTTGACATACGGAGAGGGTTATCGAATGGTGCTGGACAAGATTACATCCGCGCCGAAAGAGGGTTGATATATGGATACCGACGTGATGACAAAAGAAGAACAGATCTCATACCGCCTGCGCTCGTTGTATCGCAGTTACGGTTATTCTTCCTACAAGATGAGCAAGTTTGAGGAATATGACCTCTATGTTCGCAATAAGAATTTTTTGGTTTCGGACAATATCATCACTTTTACCGATCGGACCGGTCGGCTGCTTGCCCTCAAGCCCGACGTCACGCTGTCGATCGTGAAAAACGGCCGAGATGTGCCCGGCAAGGTCAGTCGGATATACTACAATGAAAATGTTTATCGTGTGGCTCCGGGATGTCAGGATTTTCGCGAAATTCCGCAGGTTGGGCTGGAGTGCATCGGTGAGATTGACGCTTATTGCGGTTGCGAGGTGCTGACGCTGGCAGTGAAGAGTTTGGCTTGGGTCAGCGGTTGCATTTCATTGCCGCAGACGGAACCGGAATATTTGCTGGAAATTTCGCATTTGGATATTGTTGCCGGCATTTTGGACAGCATACCGGTCGATGATGAGGCGCGGGCGGCTATACTCGCTTGCATCGGCGAGAAAAATATTCACGGGATCGCGCACATCTGCGCCGAGCGGGGAATATCGGCCGCGCATACCGATGCGTTGCTTCGTTTGGTTACCGCGTACGGTGCGCCGGATGAGGTGTTGCCTGTTTTGCGCGAACTGGCCGAGAGTTATTGGGCGTTGCGCGGGCCGCTGGACGAGTTGAGGCAGATGCTGGACGCTCTTACCGTATCGGTGCGGGAGAAAGTGCGCATTGATTTTTCACTTCTCAATGACATGACGTATTATAACGGTATCGTTTTTCGCGGATACATTAAGGGAATTCCCGATGGCATTCTGTCCGGCGGGCGCTATGACCGATTGATGCGCAAGATGGGGCGTCATTCGGATGCTATCGGTTTTGCCGTTTATTTGGATTTGCTGATCGGTCATGCTTCGATTCCCGAAGATCTCTCATCGGATGCGGTTATTTTATATGACGATACGACCGATTTGCGTGTGTTGAATGAGGCGGTTGCGTCTCATGCCGACAAGGGCGAGCGCGTCACGGTGCTTCGCACATTGCCTGCCAATACGCGACCGGAATGCGTATTTGATCTGCGGAGACGGAGGGAAAAAACATGAGAGACATGCTGAATATAGCTCTTCCCAAAGGGAGACTCGGCGACAAGGTTTACGATATGTTTGCGCGGGCGGGGTTTGAATGTCCGTCTATCAAAGACAATAATCGCAAGTTGATTTTCGAAAACCCCGAGCGGGGGGTGCGATATTTTTGGGTCAAGCCATCCGATGTGGCGATTTACGTTGAGCGCGGTGCGGCCGATATCGGTGTGGCGGGCAAGGATATTTTGCTTGAATACGGGCCGGATGTATACGAACTTGCGGATTTGGGCTTGGGGCGGTGCCGCATGGCTGTTGCCGCTCCCCGAGATTTTTGCGAAAACGTGAGGCGGCCGTTGAAGGTCGCTACCAAGTTTGAGAACATTGCCCGTCGGCATTATGCTTCGCGCGGACGGGACATCGACATCATACATTTGAACGGTTCCATTGAGATCGCGCCCATTTTGGGGCTGTCGGATGTGATTGTGGACATTGTGGAGACGGGGACGACGCTGAAAGAAAACAATCTCGCCGTGATCGAAGAGGTGCTACCCATCAGCGCCCGCCTGATCGCGAACAAGGCAAATTTCAAATTTAAAAATGCGGCGATCCAAGAGATTGTCGCTCGGATGAATGAGCAATCGGGAGTAGAACAATGATCAAAATATATCAATACGGACAAGTGAAAAACAGCGAATTGTTTTCTCGCGTCGAACCGACCGTGCGCGTGGAGGACGTTGTGGCCGATATCATTCGCACGGTGCGCACACGGGGGGACGCGGCGCTCTACGAATACGCGCAACGATTCGATCATGCCGCGCTGACCGCGCTTGCCGTCAGCGAACGGGAACTGGACGAAGCGGTGGCTTCGGTCGATCCCCGATTTATCGAAATTCTCGAAAAAGCCGCGCGCAACATCCGCGGATTTCACGAAAAACAGGTGCGCAACAGTTTTATCATCAACGGCGACGAGACGCCGGGTGTGGTGATGGGACAGAAAGTTATTCCCGTTGACCGTGCGGGGCTATACGTGCCGGGCGGTACGGCAGCGTACCCTTCGACCGTGCTCATGGATGCCATTCCCGCCAAGATCGCGGGGGTGCGAGAGGTTGTAATGGTCACGCCGCCCAATTGCGAGGGTAAGGTGAATCCCGTGATCTTGGCGGCGGCGCGTGTGGCGGGGATTGACCGCATTTTCAAGGTCGGCGGTGCACAGGCCATTGCGGCGCTGGCTTATGGTACCGAGAGTATACCGCGTGTGGACAAGATTGTCGGCCCCGGCAATGCTTATGTGGCCGAAGCCAAACGACAGGTATACGGTGTGGTGTCCATCGATATGATCGCGGGGCCGAGTGAGATTTTGATTGTTGCGGACGGAAAGAGCAATGCCCGCTATGTCGCGGCCGATCTGCTCTCCCAAGCCGAACATGATAAATTGGCCGGTGCGGTATTGGTGACCGACTCGCGTGCGCTGGCCGAAGCGGTCAGTGCCGAGATTGAGCGGCAACTTCCGTTGCTTGAACGTGCCGAGATTGCTCGGGCTTCGATTGATGATAACGGTAAGATCATCGTGGCAGACGATTTGCGTGTGGCGATTGACATTGCCAATGAGATCGCGCCCGAGCACTTGGAACTGTGCGTGGATGCACCGTTTGATTATTTGGACAGCATTCGCCACGCCGGTTCCGTTTTCATGGGGCGCAATTGCCCCGAAGCGCTCGGAGATTACCTTGCCGGGCCGAATCATACGTTGCCGACCGGCGGAACGGCACGGTTCTCCAGCCCACTGTCGGTGGACGATTTCGTTAAAAAGACGCAATATACTTACTTTACTCGCGAGGCACTGGAAAAGGTCGCTTACGATGTGGAATATTTTGCCCGACAGGAGGGGCTGACCGCACATGCCAAAAGCGCTGTCGTGAGATTGCAAGACGACACGGAGGATGCAAAATGAGTCGATTTCAAGGGGAACGGTTGCGATCGCTGACTCCATATACCCCCGGGGAACAGTCTGCGGATCGGCAATACGTGAAACTCAACACCAACGAATCGCCGTTTCCTCCCTCTGCTCGCGCTATTGCCGCAGCGACCGAGGCGGCGGGGAGAATGCAGTTGTACTGTGATCCGACCTGCCGACGTTTGACAGATCGTTTGGCCGAGGTGTACGGCATCTCTTCCGATGAGATTATCTGTACCAACGGTTCCGATGAGGCTTTGGATTTTGTGTTTCAGGCGTTTTGCGACGCTTGTACGCCGGCGGTTTTTGCCGATATTACCTATGGTTTTTATCCCGTATTCGCCGCGCGCAATGCGATTCCGTTTCAAACGGTGCCGCTGAAGCGGGATTTTACCATAGATATCACCGATTATTTTTCGGTCGGTAAATGCATGATCGTCATAGCCAACCCCAATGCGCCGACCGGGTTGGCCCTATCGAAAGATGAGATCGAGCAGATCTTGATTCACAACCGAGACAACGTGGTCGTGATAGACGAGGCGTACATTGATTTCGGCGGCGAAAGTTGTGTGCCGCTGATCGCCGAATACGATAATCTGCTTGTGACGCAGACGTTTTCCAAGTCGCGTTCGCTTGCCGGAGGGCGGCTCGGTTTTGCCATGGGCAATGCGGCGCTGATTGCCGATCTGCACAGAGTCCGTTATTCGACCAATCCGTATAATGTGAACGGCATGACGCAGGCGGCGGGCTATGGTGTGCTGTGTGATGAGGAATACACACGGAACAATTGCCAAACGATCATTCACAACCGCATTCGGACAACGGCGGAATTGAGAAAGCGCGGATTTGAGGTTTTGGATTCCAAAACGAATTTTGTGTTTGCCAAGCATCCGGATATTGACGGCGACATGCTTTATGCCGAATTGAAAAAGCGCGGTGTGCTCGTTCGTCATTTTAACGCCGAACGTATCAAAAATTATAATCGTATTACGATCGGTTCGACCGAGCAGATGGATTTTTTGATCGAAAAAACGGATGAGATCATAACGCAAATGCGGAGGTGAAAGTATGAGAGTTTCCGATATCAGCCGCAAGACCGCCGAGACGGATATCACGTTGTCGCTTTGCCTTGACGGCAGCGGCAAAAGCCGAATCCGGACCGGCTGCGGTTTTCTTGATCATATGCTTACATTATTTGCCAAACACGGCAACTTTGATCTGACGATCAATTGCGTGGGCGACGTGGAGGTTGATTTTCACCACACCGTCGAAGATGTCGGCATCGTACTCGGACAAGCGTTTGCCCGGGCACTTTCGGATAAGCGCGGGATCGGACGTTACGGCTCAATCACATTGCCCATGGACGAGGCGCTGATCATAGCGGCGGTCGATTTGTCGGGGCGGTCATACCTCGGTTATGCGCTGAACATTCCCACGCCGCGCGTCGGAATGTTTGACACCGAGTTGGTGGAAGAGTTTTGGCTGGCGTTTTGTCGCAAGGCCGAATGTACGCTGCATCTGCGAACTTTGGCGGGGGCGAACTCGCACCATATCATCGAAGGAGCGTTTAAGGCGGCTGCCCGCGCACTGCGACAGGCGGTTGCCATCGATGCCGCGCATGCCGATGCATTGCCGTCCACCAAGGGGGTACTTTGATGATAGATGTGGCGATTGTTGACTATGGAGTGGGAAATCTGTTTTCGCTCAACCGTTCGCTTGCGGCGATCGGCGCTAAGGCTGTGGTGACGAGAGACCGGGAGGTTCTGGCGTCTGCCGACCGTGTGATATTGCCCGGCGTGGGTGCGTTTGGCGATGCGGCGCGTAAATTGCGCGAGAGCGGGCTGTTTGATTTTTTGAAGCAATGGGCGGCGACGAATCGACCGCTGATGGGGATATGTCTCGGCATGCAACTGCTGTTTGAGCGCGGGTTTGAGTATGGAGAGCACGAGGGGCTCGGGCTTATTTCCGGTGAGGTTCGACCGATTTCCGAGGTCATTCCCGGAGATTTCAAAATTCCGCACATTGGTTGGAATGCTTTGCATTTAGAGCGTGAGCATCCCTTGTTTCGGTATCTCAAAGAGGGCGATTGCGTTTACTATGTCCATTCGTTTTACGGAAAAAATACCGACGGTTCGGTCATTGCGACATCCGAATACGGTGCGCCGCTGACCGCCGCAGTCGCACGCGGCAACGTTTGCGGCTGTCAGTTTCATCCGGAGAAAAGCGGCCCTGTGGGGTTGAGTATTCTCAAAGCGTTTTGTGAAATGTAAAAAGGAGGGTTGTTATGCTGATTTTCCCTGCCATTGATCTTTATGGCGGTAAAGTTGTCAGACTTTATCGGGGCGACTATGCCAAAATGACCGTGTACAGCGACGACCCGTTGTCGGTCGCGCGCGACTTTGTCGCCGCGGGGGCACAGTGCATACATCTTGTCGATCTGGAGGGCGCACGCGACGGTACGACACACGCGTTGGAGATTGTTCGCGACATTGCGCGCTCTACTCAACTCTTTACCGAAATCGGCGGCGGTATTCGCTCCATGGAAGTGGTGGAAACTTATCTTTCGGCAGGTGCCGATCGCGTAATTCTCGGTACGGCGGCGGTCAAAGATGAGGCATTTCTGTGTGCCGCGCTGAAACAATACGGCGAGCGGATTGCCGTCGGTGTCGACATCAAAGACGGCATGGTGGCCATTAAGGGTTGGACCGAGGCATCCGACTGCGATGCGAGGTCATTTTGCCATCGCATGCAACAGTTGGGGGTGCGGACGATCATCTGTACCGACATTTC
>CAZOHP010000025.1:0-17432 GCA_964579815.1 uncultured Lachnospiraceae bacterium | reverse complement strand
CCGCGATCTTGTACATGTTGGGGATCATCAAAAGAAGACCTTGAGATGCGGTGTAGGTTGTGGTCAGAGCGCCGGCGGCCAGAGAGCCGTGAACTGCACCTGCGGCACCTGCCTCGGATTGCATCTCTGTCACCTTAACTCGCTCGCCGAAGATGTTCTTCGCGGGCTCGCCGAAGATGTTTTTGTTGGTGGCAGACCAGGTATCGGTGACCTCTGCCATGGGGCTGGACGGGGTGATCGGGTAGATCGCAGCCATCTCGGTGAACGCATAGGACACGTGCGCCGCGGCGGTGTTACCGTCCATGGACAGTTTTTTTCTTTGGATAGCCATGGGATTTTAATTCCTCCTAATTCATTGTTTTTGAAAGCACTTGTCAAAAGCCAATCACTTCACCCTACATTATATCACTAAACTTGAAAAAAGTAAAGGCGTTTTTGCGAAAAAAGCGACAAGTTTATTAAAATTTAACGATTAACGATTTCATTTGGTATTCGACGATTGATCCTCTTTCTTCATTTTCATCGAAAGCGAGATGCGCTTTTTCTGAACATCGACGGAAAGAACGCGAACCGTGACGGTGTCGCCGATAGCAACGACATCCGAGGGATGCTTGACGAAGCGATCGGACAATTCGGAAATGTGCACGAGCCCGTCTTGATGGACGCCGATGTCCACGAAAGCGCCGAAGTCGATGACGTTGCGAACGGTGCCCCTAAGAATCATATCCGGCTTGAGGTCAGCCAGATCCATGACATCGGTGCGCAACTCGGGCGGCGGTAGTGTGTCACGTAGGTCACGGCCGGGCTTTTCCAATTCTGCGATGATGTCTGTCAATGTCGGTTCGCCGACATTGAGTTGCTCGCACACGTTGGCCATGCCCATCTCGCGTACCTTGGCACCGAGCGACGACAAATGCCCTGCGCGAACATCCTCCTCGGTCATGCCGAACAGTGCGATCAACGCCTTGGCCGTCGCATAAGATTCGGGGTGAACGGCGGTGTTATCGAGAATTTCTTGCGAACCGGGTACGCGAAGAAAACCGGCACATTGTTCATAGGCCTTGGCGCCGATGCGCGGCACCTGAAGAAGTTGGGCACGCGAGGTGAACTCTCCGTTTTCTTCACGGTATTTGACGATATTTTTTGCGCCGGTGATGTTAATGCCGGAGATATAGGAGAGCAGGGAGTATGAGGCGGTGTTGAGATCAATGCCGACCGCGTTGACGCAATCTTCGACAACACCGGTCAAAGCCTCGTCAAGCCGGGCCTGCTTCATGTCGTGCTGATATTGACCGACGCCGATGCCCTTGGGGTCGATTTTGACGAGTTCCGCCAAGGGGTCTTGCAAACGGCGGGCGATCGAAACGGCACTGCGTTGCATGACATCGAAGTCGGGAAATTCTTCGGCGGCCAATTTGGAGGCCGAGTATATGGATGCACCGGCCTCGCTGACAACGATGTATTTGCAGTCGACCTGCATTTCATGCAACAATTCGGCAACGAAGATCTCGCTTTCTTTCGAGGCCGTACCGTTTCCGATGGCAATAACGTCGACTTTGTGGCTTTCGATCATGCGGCGCATCACGCGCTTCGCCTCATCAATGCGTTGGCGTGGCTTGGTGGGATAGATGACGCCCGTGTCGACCACTTTGCCTGTTTTATCAACAACGGCCAATTTGCAACCGTTGACATAGCCGGGATCAAAACCAAGCACCGTCTTGCCCTTGAGCGGCGATTGCATGAGCAAATGCGAGAGGTTGTCGGCGAATACCTTGATGGCACCCTCGCAAGCCTCGTCAAACAGGTCGTTGCGGATCTCGCGTTCAATGGAGGGCGCGATCAAGCGGTCGTAACTGTCTACGGCCGCGGCTGTGACATGCTCGGCGGCGGGACTTTTGGGGTTGGTGACGACGCAATTGAAAAGATAATTGAGTACAATATCGGCCGAAATATTTACACTGACCTTGAGAAATTCTTCTTTTTCGCCGCGATTGATGGCCAGCACACGGTGTTGCGCGACACGCTTGAGCGGCTCATCGTATTCGTAATATCCGCTGTAGACCGAATCCTCGTCTTTGGCGGCGCGTACGACCAGCATTCCGTTTTCAAACGTTTGACGACGCAATGCCTTGCGATATTCCGCATTGTCGGAGATATCCTCGGCGATGATGTCGCGTGCGCCGGCGAGTGCTTCCTCAACCGATGCCACGTCCTTTTGAGCATCGACATAAGCGGCTGCCTGTTCTTCTATGGACGGCTCGTAAGAATTTTCTTGAGCGAGCAGTAGGTTGGCCAGCGGTTCCAAGCCTTTTTCACGAGCGACGGAAGCGCGTGTTTTGCGGTGCGGACGGTAGGGACGGTAAATATCATCGACCTCGGTGATGGTGACGGCGGCTTCAATGGCGGAGATGATCTCATCGGTCAATTTGCCTTGAGCGTCAATGAGGTCACGTACTTCCTGCTTGCGTTTTTCGATATTGCGTAGGTAATTTAAGCGTTCATCCAGTGTGCGCAACACGGTGTCGTCCATGCTTCCCGTGACTTCTTTGCGGTAACGGGCGATGAAAGGAATGGTGTTGCCCTCGTCGATGAGCGCGACGGCTTTTTCGATTCGATCGATTGAAATGCCGAGTTCTTTTGCAATGGTTTCAATGATGTTCATGGGATGCTCCTCCGTGGTTTGTGATTTTGAGGTGTGCTTGCGATTGCCTTGATATTGGAATGATTCATTCCATCAAATGGTGGCGGCGCAAATAGCGTGCCGCATCCTCGGGATCGAGGTTGAAAGCGCGGGGGTGAAGTCTGCCGCCCTTATATTCGATGATGCTCACACCTGCATTTTTGGTGGTTTTGCGTTGCAGTTCCGGCTTGCCGTACAGGCGAGCAAGCAGTGATTTAATGGCGGTGCTGTGTGATACCATGATCACGGCGCGGTGCTTTTCATGCCGTGCAACGTTAAGTACCGTTCGCATCATGCGCTCGCGCACAATGTACAGCGGCTCGTTCTTTTCGTTGCCGCCACGGGCGCGATAAGCACGCAATTCGGCTTGCGTCATGCCGTCGATGTCGCCGAAATCGCGTTCGATAAGTCCCGGCTCGCGGCGGATGCGGTCAACCGGAAAGGCCAAATGCTCGGCAAGAATGGCGGCGCTTTCGGTAGCACGTGCGAGCGGACTTGAAAGTATGGCATCGACTTGGAAGCCGGCGAGCGCTTCGCCGCAACGATGTATTTGGGCGCGTCCGTCCTCGTTTAGCGGAACATCGCGGCGGCCTTGACGGCGGCCTTGGTGGTTCCAGTCGGTTTCGCCGTGGCGAATGAGAAAGATCAGCATTCGTTGTCCTCCTCTCCCGCGGGGACGCCGCTTTCGAGCAACGCGATCTCACCCTCGGTCAGATAGCGCCATTGTCCGCGTTCCGGTATGCCTTGTAAGGTCAGCGGGCCGAACGTGATGCGTTCCAACATTACGATCTTGTTGTTCACCGCTTCAAACATACGTTTGATTTGATGATATTTTCCCTCAATGAGCGTGATCTCCCCATCAAGTCCCTCGGCACTTGTGCGAATACGTGCGGGTTTGGTGCAATACCCGTCGTC
The DNA here is from genome assembly GCA_964579815.1 of uncultured Lachnospiraceae bacterium. Lineage (GTDB taxonomy): Bacteria > Bacillota > Clostridia > Oscillospirales > CAG-272 > SIG644. Next base: position 13,837 of record CAZOHP010000025.1, on the reverse strand, counting down.
CAGCGTCACCCCCTGTTCGAGTAATCGACGATGCTCCTCATTCAGCGGTGAACGGCAAATGTACCGATATTTCTTTTCGACATGATGGCGGGGAGAGAGCAAACGGTGACCGAGCGGCCCGTTGTTGGTCAGCAGAACAAGTCCCGTTGTGTGCTTGTCCAAGCGTCCGCAGGGAAACAGACCGATGTGCTGCAATTCATCGGGCAACAGATCAAGCACGGTTTGCTCGCGGTTGTCCTCGGTGGCGCTGACAATGCCGTCGGGCTTGTTGAGCAGAATGTATGTGAAACGACGATAGGCGATCGTTTCGCCACGCAACGTGACGACATCGCGCTCGGGGTCAATGTGTCGGTCGGCACGTTTTTCCACGACACCGTTCACCGTAACGCTGCCGCTGCGCGCCGCGCGTCCCGCGTCCGAACGCGAGAGAAGCCCCGTGGAAACGAGAAATTTATCCAGTCGCATCTGTTTGCCCTCCTTTCATTTTCATCTAACAATTCAGTATACCACAAAACGCGTTTTTTGTAAAGGCTCTGCGCCAAATCCGCTTTCGTCAAAATACCGAAAAAACATGGCAGGACTCTTTATTTTTGATTTGACAAATGCAGAAAAATATGGTAAAATATAATGCATTGCTTTGCATTGCCGCCATGTGGCGGTCACGGGAGTGTCTTGATGAAGAAATTTGTAACAAATACGGAAAATATGCTTGCGGCGGCCGCAGTGCGCTATGACGCGAATATCGGCCTTGCCCGTTCGACCGAGCATCCGCCCTTTTTGCTGGGCAACGGCTATTTCGGCGGTTGCGTGGACGGCCTCGGTATGCTTAATACCATGGCCGGAAGCCCCACTTGCTTCCTTTGGCATAAATATCACGTGGAAGTGGGAAGAGATCAGCTTGAGTGCCGATTGCCGCTGGTGCTGTTTCGCTATCGTTTTTGCTTGAACGGCCGTGAACTGCCGTTGCGCGAGGATCGTCTGCTTGATTACAGTCAAACGGTGAATGTGCATGATGGGCAGATCATAACCGATTTTATGCTGACAGACGGAGAGGCGCCGGTTGCGTCGGTATCGTTGCGGCAATGGATCTCACTTGATATGCCGAATCTGATGCAGTGCGACTTTCATGTGCGTCCCGACCGAACGGGGCTTGTGTTGATCGTTGAGAATGAGATGCTTAACGAGTGTGTGTCGCACCACGGCGTGCACATCGACTATCCTTGTGAGAAAACGAGTGTCGGCGGAGTACGTGCTTTGCGCTCTGTCACGACGCGGGGCACGGTCACAATGGTGATGCGGTCCCCCGATGCGACGGCGGACGATGCGGCTGAGAGAACGCTTGCGCTGGCTTTTGATTGTTTAGCCGAAGCGGAGCATGCGGTGCAGACGGTGCTGGTCAGTTCGCGTGAGAATATTGCACCCGAGACGGCGCTTGATCAGGTGCGGGACAGTACACCCGAGGCGTTGTATCGAGCGCACCGAGCGGCATGGAACGCGTTTTGGTCGGTTTCGTCCGTTGATATGGGTGATGAAACGTTGAATTTGATGCGACTCCGGTTTATGTATGCGATGCGCTGCTGCGAGGGTGGCAATGTGCCGCTGTCACCGGGCGGTCTTGCCAGCACGGGACTTTGGCCGTTTGAATTTCCGCAGGATGTGGCATGGATGTTTGAGTCTTATATGGGCACGGGCCACTCGGATGTCGTGCGAGGTACGGCCGAATACTGGTTGACCATACTCGACCAAGTGACGGCGTTCACGCATCAATATTTCAAAAAAGAAAACGGCGAAGCGGTCGGAGGGGCGTTCTATCCGTGGATGTGCCCGCAGTATGATTTGTCCCCCATGCCCGCGCCGCCCGTTGACCCTCCTTATGCCAATCAGTTGCACAACGGTGCGTATCCGTTGTTCATTTGCTATTTGTATTGGAAATATACGGACGACGCAAACTATTTGCGCCATGTACTGCCCGTTGCACGTGCCGTTGCCGATTTTTACGTCGGCATCAGCACCTATGAAAAGGAAAACGATTGCTATGCCATCCGCTATAAGCCCTGCATGGGTCAAGACGAGATGGGGTCGTTTAACCGCGACAATTATATTTGTTGCCTCAGCAGTGCCGCTTGGGCGATCGACGGTGCTATTGAAATGTTTCTCGCTGTCGGTGAGACGCCCGATGCCGTTTGGATGCATATTCGGCAAAAAGGGTATTGTTTTGATGCACTGACGGTAGATGGCCTGCTGACTTCTTATGAGGGCGGCATGACGCCCAATCCTATGCAAAAGCATCCCGCGCAACTCAATGTAATCACGCTGCGTCCGGCACCCTCGATTTGGGCAAGACCCGCCTTTGCCGCCACGCATGCCCGTCGTTACGAATATTGCCGCGGCGCGGGAGAGAATTTTTGGCTGGGCTGGTCGCTTTGTTCGTTTCTTATCAGTTCGGCGCGCATGAAAGACGAGCAAGCCTGCCGCACGGATTTCGGCATGTTGCGCTCCAACTGCCACGCGGCGCACCCCATGCTGGACAAGCACGGTTTGCAAATGCTTGAAACCAGCGGCTGTTCACTGGGGGAATCTTATTATATTACTTCCATGTGCATGGTAATCACCGCGATGACCGAGTTATTTTTGCAGAGTTTTGACGGCGATCGGTGCGATCTGTTTCCCGTGACGCTTGGCGATGAGCACGCCGCTTTTGACGGCTTGGTCTCGTCATTTGGCTTTACCGCTTCCGGAAAATGGGAGAGAGGACATGCAGAGGTCGAACTTCATGTAATGCGCGAAACAACGGTCACATTGCGTTTGGGTCGTTGCTGTCGGGGAGATTATGCCCTCTTTAATGATCAAGGCCGGGAGATCGGCCGCTTTGAGGACCATTGCCTGACGGCGCACATGGGAGCGGGCGAATATCGCATTTTAAGCGTTTGATGATGACAGGATCGTTTGAATGATCCGAGGAGGAGACTATGGTTACCATCACATCCGTTTTGCCGCATTCTCGGGCCGAAAAGGCCGGCATGCGTGCGGGTGACAAACTGTATACGGTCAATTTTCGCGAAATTCGCGATGTGCTTGATTATCGCTTTTTCTTGGCCGAACGCACGGTGCGTCTGTGTTTCTTTCGTGACGGTGAACGGCATGAAGTTGTCATTCGCAAGCAAGAGTACGACGATATCGGATTGGAATTTGAAACTCCGCTGATGGACGACAAACACGAATGCCAAAACCGCTGCATCTTTTGCTTCATTGACCAGTTGCCCAAAGGGCTGAGGCAAACGCTTTATTTCAAGGATGATGACAGCCGGCTTTCTTTCCTGCACGGTAACTATATCACGCTGACCAATCTTTCCGAACATGACATCGATCGTATCATTGAAATGCATATCTCGCCCATCAACATCTCGGTGCATACCACCGATCCCGAGTTGCGCGTTAAAATGATGCGCAATAAGCATGCGGGCAGAGTGCTTTCCTATATGCGCCGATTGGCCGATGCGGGCATTCATATTTGCGCTCAAGTCGTTTTGTGTCGCGGAATCAACGACGGTGAACATTTGGACAGGACTATGAAAGATATGCTCGAATATATGCCGGCATTGCGCAGCGTGTCCATTGTGCCTGCGGGATTGACGCGCTATCGCCAAAAACTTTATCCGTTGGAACCGTACACCCCGGAGCAATGCCGCGATATCATCGCTCAAGTCGGGCGCGTGGGAGATGCATGCGTTGAAATGTATGGGCGCCGTATTTTTTTCTGTGCCGATGAAATGTACATTCGCGCAGGTGTGGCGCTCCCCGAGGATGAATTTTATGAGGACTATTCCCAGTTGGAAGACGGCATTGGTATGGTGACGTCCATGGCCCATGAATTTTCTGCCGAATTGCGTTTTTTGGAGGATGATCTGGAGCATTATCGACCGCCGCGCACCGTCACGGTGGCAACAGGTACGGCGGCGGCCGACAGCATTCGACTGCTGTGCGCTCAATTGGAAGCGGCTGTGGAGGGCTTGACCATTCGCGTTGTCCCCGTTATCAACCGTTTCTTCGGTGAGACCATCACCGTCGCAGGCCTTTTGACGGGCAAAGATATGGCCGAGCAGTTGTCGTCGCTTTCTTTGGGGGACGAGGTGCTGATTCCCGAAAATACGCTCCGTGCCGACGGCGATCTGTTTTTGTGCGGTATGACGCCGATGGAATTGTCGGAGCGATTGGGAGTTCCCGTTCGTGTCAGCCCCAACGACGGGGCGGGATTTTTGACCGCTCTGCTTGGTGTGAATGATGATACACCGATATACGATGCTTGCACAAGCGACAATCAAGGAGGAGATACAAAATGAGTAAACCGATTATTGCCGTTGTCGGCAGACCGAACGTAGGAAAGAGTACGTTGTTTAATCGCCTGATCGGCGAGCGCCGCTCTATCGTCGAAGATACGCCCGGCGTCACGCGCGACCGCATTTACGGCGAGACCGAATGGAGAGGGCGGACCTTGGTGCTGATCGATACGGGCGGTATCGAGCCGAAGACGGATGATATTATTTTGGCACAGATGCGAAATCAAGCGCAAATTGCCATTGATACGGCGGATGTTATCATTTTTGTTTGCGACGTGCATACGGGGGTTACGGCCAATGACCGCGATATTGCTACTATGTTGCAAAAAAGCGGGAAGCCGGTCGTTCCCTGCATCAACAAGTGCGACCGCACGGGGCAAACGCCGCTGGAATTTTATGAGTTTTATGAGTTGGGCTTTGATTGTGAACCGATTCCCGTTTCCTCGGTGCACGGATCCGGTACGGGAGAACTTCTGGACGCTTGCTTAGACGTGTTGCCCGAAGAGACGGAGGGGGACGAGGAGGAAGATGACTGTATTCATGTGGCTGTCATCGGCAAACCCAATGCGGGAAAATCGTCCATTATCAACCGCTTTGTAGGGGCTGACCGTATGATCGTATCAAGCATTGCGGGGACAACGCGCGACAGCGTGGATACGGTGGTCGAAAACGAATACGGCAAGTTTACCTTTATCGATACGGCCGGCATTCGCCGCTCATCCAAGGTCAATGACAAGATCGAAAAATACAGCGTGTTGCGTGCCCATATGGCGGTGGAACGGGCGGATGTTTGCTTGCTCATGATCGATGCAACCGAGGGCGTGACCGACCAAGATGAAAAAATCGCGGGGATTGCGCATGAGTCGGGAAAAGGCGTCATCATCGTGGTTAATAAATGGGACTTGATCGAAAAAGACAATAAGACCGTGAAGGAATTTACCGATAAGATTCGTACGGCATTGGCTTATATGCCCTACGCGCCCATCATTTTCGTTTCGGCCGTAACGGGGCAGAGATTGACCAATATCTATGCGTTGATCGCTAAAGTACAGGCCGGCCGGACGATGCGCGTGACCACCGGAATGCTCAACGATGTGCTGGGCGAGGCGACCATGCGGACCCAGCCGCCCTCGGATAAGGGGCGCCGCCTCAAGATCTACTATATGACGCAGAACGCTGTTGCACCTCCAACCTTTGTGTTGTTTTGCAATTCGGTTGAACTGTTTCATTTTTCTTATCAAAGATATATAGAGAACTGCCTGCGGAATACGTTCGGTTTTGAGGGTACACCCATTCGGATGATCATTAAGCAGAAAGGCGATGATTGATTTCGTTGGCCGTTACTCTCATCCGGTTTTTTGCCGAGCAATATCGGAACACGGATCGGTGTTCTCTCAAGGAAAGGAGTGCTCAAATCATGTCACAGTTGATCGACCATGTGAAAATTGAAATCAAAGCCGGTAACGGCGGCAACGGCGCCATTACGTTTCGACGTGAAAAGTATGTTGCGGCAGGAGGCCCCGACGGCGGTGACGGCGGTCGTGGCGGTAATATCGTTTTTCGCGTTGACGACGGTGTCAATACGTTGCTTGCTTATCGTTATCGCCACAAATTTGTCGCGCAGAACGGCGGTGACGGCAAGGGGGATAAATTTCACGGCGCTTCGGCCGACGATCTCATCATTCCCGTGCCGCGCGGCACGTTGATCAAAGATGCCGAAACGGGAGCCGTGATTCACGACATGTCGGACGGTGAAGATTATATTGCATGCCGCGGCGGCCGCGGTGGCTGGGGCAATCGCCATTTCGCCACCCCCACTCGTCAGGTTCCCATGTTTGCCAAAAACGGCACCAAAGGCGAGGAAAAGGTTGTGTTGTTGGAACTCAAAATGCTGGCCGATGTGGGACTTGTCGGTTATCCCAGCGTGGGAAAATCGTCTATTTTGTCGCGCATCAGTGCCGCGCGCCCCAAGATCGCCGATTACCATTTTACAACACTTTCGCCCAATCTCGGAGTGGTGCGTGTGTATGATGAGGCGGGATTTGTTGCCGCCGATATTCCGGGGTTGATCGGCGGTGCGGCGGATGGCGCCGGGCTGGGGCACGATTTTCTGCGCCATGTGGATCGGTGCAGACTGTTGCTTCATGTAGTTGACATTTCCTGCTTTGAGGGGCGTGACCCCATCGACGATATTAAGACGATCAATCAAGAATTGTTGCGTTACAGCCCCGCATTGGCCGAACGTCCTCAGATCATCATTGCCAATAAGGCCGATGCGCTTGATCGCGAGGTTGTGGATGTGAATGGCTTTGAAGAGTTTGTCCGCGAGAACGGTTGGGATTTGCTGTACGTTTCCGCCGCGACGGGCGAGGGGTTGCGTGAGATGGTCGAGTTGGTTTGGGATCGCCTGCAGACGCTGCAACCTATCAAGATTTACGACCCCGAAGTGATTGAGCCGGTCGAGGACGAGGGTAGGGTAACCGAGATCAAACGCGAAGGTGGCAAATTCATTGTTGAGGGTAAGTGGATCTACAATTTAATGAACCAAATTAATTTTGACGATTACGAGTCGCTCAATTATTTTCAGCGAGCACTGCAAAAAGGCGGCGTGTTTGAGGCACTGGAAGCGAAAGGTTGCCGTGACGGCGATACCGTTTCCATTTACGATTTTGAATTTGATTATGTAAAATAACCGTGTGGCGACATATAATACAAATAAAATTCGTTCGGAGGTATGGTATGAATATTTGGCACGACATGGACCCGAAACAGATTGCGACGGATCATTTTACTGCGGTGATCGAAATTCCCAAGGGCAGTCAATGCAAATACGAACTTGATAAGCATACGGGGTTGCTACGGCTGGATCGTGTGCTGTACACTTCGACGCATTATCCCGCCAATTACGGCTTCATTCCGCGCACTTATGCCGATGATGGCGACCCGCTTGACGTGTTGGTGTTGTGTAGCATGCAATTGTATTCCATGACACTGGTAGACGTCTATCCCATCGGAGTGATGCGTATGATCGACGGCGGAAAATCGGATGATAAGATCATTGCACTGCCGTTTTCGGATCCGACTTATCGAGGGATCTGCAACATCGATGAATTGCCCGCTCATGTTTTTGACGAAATCATGCACTTTTTCAGCGTTTATAAACAACTGGAAAACAAGCAAACAGCAGTCAAGGAACTGTTCGGGCGTGCCGAAGCGGAAACGATTATTGCCGAAGCAATCGACAATTACGGTCGCACATTCGGTGCAGGGGAGAGCGCCCAAGGGTGCGAATCGGATGATTGAGCGGTCACGGCGTGTTTGTTCTGCCGAACCGACAAGCGAAATGTGCCACGGTATGGTACCGTGGCATATTTTTTTCTCTTCTCGCATACATTGATAGCGAAATCAAATACGGACACGCCCGCAGTAGGCGGGAGGGAGGAGAATGTGATGGATGATTTTTACACTCAAAGCAAAAATGAGGCAAGAATACAACGTGTGCAGTTGCCCATCTGCGATCGAACACTGACGACCGAAGTATCGGGCGAGGTCTCTTTGCCCGATTATCAGCCCGAGATCAAGCGATTGCTCCGTGTCAGCGCCACCGTTCAACCGCCGAGCCACTATGTCGGCGGCGGTGCAATGGAATTCTCCGGTACGGTGGATTATTGCATTTTTTATACGGGGAATGACGGACAGATGTATTGCTTTCCGACCTCGGAAAATTATGTCGTTCGTGCGCCGTTGGAGGCCGGGGCGGATTTTGATTTGAATGATGCGTTGACTTGTTATGCCGTGTGCGAACCGGAAACCATCATCAGCCGCGTCAGCGGGCCGCGTCGAATGAGTGTCAAATGTCGGCTGCGTGCTCACGTCAAGGCCTATGGCAGTTGTGTTATCGAGGAACGACACGAAGGAACATTAACGGCGGGCGGCGAGGAACGGTTGCTGTGCGAGACACAGACATCGGTTCAGTCGTATGTGTTGGGGACGCCGTTTGTGCTCAGCGATGAAATTTTGCCGGAACGTGACGGTGAGGATACGACCGAGTATCGCATCATCAGCGGAGATGCGCACGTGCTGATTTCCGAGGCGGTTTGTGAGGACGGACGTGTGAATTGTCGTGGCGACCTGTTGCTCAAACTGCTGTTGGGCCGAGAAGAGGGCGACGCGTTGCCTGTGACGATTCGGCGCAAACTGCCGATCGATCACATTGTGCCGCTGGACGGCGCGGCTGCGGACAGTGAAGCAACGGTGATCGGGCACTGCACTGAATTGGATATGAGTATGGAAGACGGGCGCGTGTTGTGCGAGGTGGAGATTGTGCCGGAAGTGTGTGCGAGAAGAAACGAAACATTCACTTATACGAGCGATCTCTATGCGGTGGATCGCGACAGCGAATGCGAAATGAAAACTTATCGTTTGCCGCGTACATTGCGGTGTATCAACGGTAATTTGACTCAGAGCGAGTCTCTTTCGACGGACGAATTGGGCATTGATGCGGCATGTCGCGTTGCCGACATATACGGCACGGCACAGATCGACGGAGTTGAGACGGAGCGCGGTAGATATGTCGTGAACGGTAAATGTCGTTATACGTTGGTGCTGATGTGCGACGGTGAAATGAGTGCCAAGGAACTTGAGCGACCTTTTCGCTATACTGCGGACGGAACGGCCGATGCAGTCGACCGGTTGAATTGGGAGGGAAATGTACAAGTCATCAGCGCCCGCGCGCATCTTGATGCCGAGCGCATGGCAATTGATGCGGAATTGGGGATTTGCTTGTATTTGTCAACGGAAGATGAAGTTCGGATGGTGAGCAGTCTCAAAATCGGCGAAACTTTGGAACGTCCCGCGGGACAAATGTTGCTTTGCTATCCGACGCCCGCCGACACGCTTTGGAGCATCGGCAAACGGTATCACACGGCGCTTGACGCATTGGCGCAAGGCAATCGTCTCCCCACCGCGCCGCGCGCCGATGCCCCGACTTCACTGGGTGGGGCAAAAGTCGTGGCGATCGGGTAAAAACGGCGAGAGAAGAACGTGGGGAATTTTCTGAAAAGATTTTCCCCACATTTTTTCGGAATCGTGTGTACGTATTCTCTTGTACATATGCTTGACTTTTAGGCAAAATTGCATTATAATGGAAAAAAACGAAAGGGGAAACGCACATGCGAATGGTACTGTGTCGGTTAAACGGCAATTCTATCGGGGCGGCAATCGAATGTCTGTCAAATGCCGGGTTGTCCGAGGCGGAGTGTTCGCGGTTGCGCGGCATCCGCAATATGAAAGGATGTGCGGCAAGCGTAGGTGCAAGGCTGGCATTGCTTTGGGCGTTGACGGACGCGAACGGCGTACTTCCCGTTTATAACTTCGATGATCTTCCGTTCGTGAAGGACAAGCCGCTGGCCGCGCTGTGCCACACGGAAGCGGGAGCGCCCTATCTTGCCGGGAGCAACCTTGCCGTCTCGTTTGCGCACAGCGATCAACTGGCCGTGTGCGTTGTAACCGAAGCCGGTCGTATCGGCGTGGATATTGAGCCGCTTGACCGCCGCATATCGCGCGCCGATGATATCGCCGCCCGCTGCTTTTCCGAAGATGAGCGGGCGCAGTTGGAAGCGGCAGTTGATCGCGATGATGCTTTTTTGCGCATTTGGACGCGCAAAGAGGCGCTCGGTAAGGCGCTAGGTACCGGGTTGAATAACGAAACCGAGTTGTTGGATACCGCCGCCTATTCCGATGATTGCTTTTTCGAGCAGACGGTTGAGGGGAGCTTTGTAAGTACTTTTGTATTGAGATAAGAAACGGAGCGGCTGTTACCGTTCCGTTTCTTGCTTTTATTTGTAATGCTTTTGATACTCTGATTTTTGCTCCGATCTCCATGCCGACAAACTTTTTTCACCTTATATAATCATTATGGGTTGTATACTGTTTTTTACGGGGAGCGCGAGGGGTGTCTTTTTTTCAAAAAAGATACCCCTCGCATAATATTCAATTTCTAATCAACCCTGCGACTTCTTGTACTCCTCGACGATTTTGGAGGCGATCATCGAAGGGACAACATCGTATTCGGTGACACGGAAAGTGTAGGTGCCGCGTCCCTGCGACATGGCGCGCAACGAGATGGGGTAATCCAGCATCTCCGACTTCGGCGCGACGGCGGTTAATACGGTGTACCCTTTTTTCTTCGCGTCCGGCTCCATGCCCATAACATTGCCGCGGCGCTTGTTAAGATCGCCTATGATATCTCCCACAATGCCGTCGGGGACGGTGATGGTGGCCTCACCGACCGGCTCCAGCAACACGGGCGCGGCTTCTTCCAAGCATTTCTTATAGGCAAGAGAAGCGGCGGTTTTGAACGATAGTTCGTCTGAGTCAACGGCATGATAAGAACCGTCGTACAGATCCGCGGCCAAGCAGGTCATCGGGAAACCGGCAATGCCCTTGACCATCGAATCTTGCAGGCCTTTTTCGACAGCGGGATAAAAGTTTTTGGGAACCGTGCCGCCGACCACGGAAACGGTGAACGTCAAGCCCTCTTCCTCGGACGGCGCAAAACGAATCTTAACATGGCCGAACTGACCCGAGCCGCCGTTTTGCTTTTTGTGTCGGCCCTCAACATCGCAGGCCTTTGTGATCTTCTCGCGGTAAGGAATGCGAGGAGTTTCAAAGCGAACGTTGACACCGAAACGTGATTTCAAACGAGAGGCAAGCACCGCCAAATGCATGTCGCCCATACCGTAAACGACCCACTGCTTGGTTTCGGGATCGTTTTCGTAGCGAATGGTGCGATCCTCTTCGACCATTCGGGCGATTGCTTGCGAGATCTTACTTTCATCGGCTGTGGAGCAGGGGATCATGGCTTGCGCCAAATAAGGTTGCGGGAAGTCGATGGGCATATAGCGGAAATCGCTGTTCCATGTGAGCGTGTCGTTGGTATTGGTGTTGGCCAGTTTGGCAGTCATGCCGATATCGCCGCAAACCAATTCATCCACCTCGGTCTGCTTTTTACCGCGAACGGTGTAGATGTGGGCGAGTTTTTCGGTATCGCCCGTGGTGCGGTTGGTCAGAGTGGTGTCTTTTTTCAGTGTGCCGTTCATGACCTTAAAGAAGTTCATCTTACCGACGAACGGATCCGCAACGGTTTTGAATACGAAGATGGACGGCTCGCCCTCGGGACGAATCTCCGTTTCTTCGCCGTTATCGAGCATTTCCGCTTTTTTTGCTGTGTGGCGGGGGAAAGATTCGGTGATTTTGTCAAGCAGTGTCCAAACGCCCCACAATTTGGTTGCCGCCCCGCAAAACACGGGTACGATATCGCCGTGGATGATACCCTCGTGAATACCGTTCAAGCATTCCATCACGGTGATGTCCTCACCGCCGAAATACTTTTCCATCAGCGTCTCATCGGTACTTGCAACGGCTTCAATCAGCATCTCGCGATACTTGTTTGCCGCTTCTTGCGATTCTTCCGGAATGGGATGGATGGAATGGTGGCCGGCGTCATCAAAGACATGCGCTTCCATGCCGACCAAGTCGATGGCACCGATCACCTCGCCGTCCTTGACCATCGGGCTGGTCAGCGGGCAGATGGTTTTGCCCCAACGGTCATGCAGGGCATCAAGCACTTTGGCAAAACGAGCCTCGTTATCGTCAAATTTGTTGATGAAAAATGCTTTGGGCAACCCGGCGTCGGTTGCGTAGTCCCAAGCCAGTTCGGTGCCGACTTGAATACCGCTCTTGCCGTCCACGACAATGATCGCACTGTCGGCCACGCGCAACATTTGCGAGCATTCGCCGGTGAAGTCAAGATATCCCGGGCAGTCGAGTACATTGACCTTAATATCTTTCCATGTCAGCGGTGCGATGGAACCGGAGAGTGAGAATTTTCTTGCGATCTCTTCGGCATCAAAGTCGGAAACCGTGTTGCCGTCACCGATTTTGCCCAGTCGGTCGGAGGCACCCGAGATATACAGCATGGCTTCGGTGAGAGAAGTTTTACCGCATCCACCGTGACCTAAAAGTGCAACGTTTCGGATTTTTTTGGTTTCGATTGCCATTGTTTTTTACCTTCGGTTTCGCTGAAACGAAAACCGCCTTTCTGTTTGTATTGATGGAACATATTCATCAAGCACGGAGTGAATGACACGGTCGCATTGATAAATCCTTTCCCATTATACAATACATGCGGGCGGTTTTCAAGAGGTTAGCGAAAAAAATTTGCCATCGGGGCATAGAAATTTGGTGGCGATTTTTGTTGGAAATGCACAAATCACAAATCGGGCTCGGTGGAAAGCCCGAATAAACGGCATGCATTTTGTGCCGTGACTGCAGCCATTTGTTCGGTTGTCAGGCCATGCAACGAGGCCAATGTTTCAACGGTGTGACAGATCAGAGAGGAATCGTTTCGACGGCCGCGGTGAGGATGCGGAGCGAGGTAGGGCGCATCGGTTTCGACGAGCAGGCGGTCCGGCGGCACATCGGCAGCGACTTTTCGCACTCGTTGCGCGTTGGTGAATGTTACCACACCGGAAAATGAGATATACCAACCGCGTTTGACCAATTCGCGTGCCATTTCGCCGCTGCCGCTGAAACTGTGAAAAACGCCGCGCACGGTTGGGTAACGCAGAATTGTCTCAAAGCAGTCGCCGTGTGCCTCTCGGTCGTGGATGATGACCGGCAACTGTTGTTCGGCGGCTAAAGCGAGTTGCCGCTCAAAGTACCACAGTTGCTTCGCCTTGTCGAGCGTGATGCCCGGATGCTCGTAATAGTCCAAACCGATCTCACCCAGTGCGACGACTTTTTCGGCTCGACGAGCGGCTGCGGGATCATCGGCGTCACAGCACAGTAACGCGCGCAGAGCGGCCAACTGTTCTTCCGGCCGATCGATCTGTTGGCAATCTTCGGGATGAATGCCGACGGCGGCGAACATGTTTTTGTATTCGGCGACCTGCGCAAGCGCGAGCCGGGCATTTTCGATATTTGTCGCCACATTGACGATATGCGAAATGGTGCCCTGCGGTGCGAAAACGGAGGGAAGCAATTCGTCGGCCGTTTGCCCTTCCTCATTTGTTAGGAAGCGGCGGTCGAAATAATGGGCATGCGAATCGAAGAAGTACATTGGATTTTTCCCTTTGTTTGTGTGCTTATTTTTGTATACTCAATGTATGACCGATGAGAAGTGTCACTTTTTTGACACGCGTCAAAAAAGTGACACTCAAAACTCGCTCTTGAGTTCTCTGGTCATCAGCGCCATCAAAGACGCGCGACAATCCGCCCCCTCGTAGAGAATGCGGTAAACAGCGGTGCAGATGGGCAGGTCAACATCGTATTTTTTTCCCAAATCGACCATGGCGCGCGCCGTGTAATATCCCTCTGCCAGCGAAGAATAGGGCTCGCCCTTGGCAAAGCATTCGCCAAACGCGCGGTTATGTGAGTGGCGCGAAAAGACGGTAGCCTCGTAATCGCCCAAGTGGCAAAGTCCGTAGGCAGAGAGGGGA
>CAZOHP010000024.1:0-17572 GCA_964579815.1 uncultured Lachnospiraceae bacterium | reverse complement strand
TAAGCCTTCCCGCAACCGAAATGGCCGTCATGACCGACAACACAACCAATTCCCGTGCCCCTGTTTTGTTTTTCTCAAACCGAATAAAAAACGGAATACAAACCAACACAGCCACTAAAACAGAGACAACATTATGGTGCGCACCGCGCCACAGGAGCACGATGCCCGGCACGGCAACAAAATAAATCAGCGGCGTGACAATTGCCGCAATGCGGTTATGCACTTCAAACGTCCTCCTTTTTTTCGTTTTGCCGGCACAATTCAATCAACATATTCGCCGTAACGGCATTTTGATAATACGAACGGCTCATACGCGACGCGGCCGTGGTATAAAAATTATTTTGCGCAAAAAAACGAACACGCGGCTCTACCGCCACAATCTGACCGTCAAAGAACATAGCACAACGATCCGCGTGCTCGGCGGCAAATTCGACATCGTGTGTTACCATCACCACCGTCTTGTCCTGCTGTTTCAAAACGGCGAGCATGGCAGCCAGTTGCGCCTTGGAGGCGGCATCCAACCCCTTGGTTGGCTCATCCAGCAAAAGGATATTCGGCTCATTCAGCAGCAACTTGACCATGGCCGCTTTTTGAACTTCCCCGCCGCTGAGGTCATAAGGATGCCGCTCCGCGAGATGGGAAACATTCAACAATTCGGCCGCCGCATAGATGCGCTCTGCCGTCTCGTGTTCATCGCTTCCCGCAATCGCTGCCGCGTCCTGCCAATCGGCAAGCACCGTCGCTTGCAAAAACAGCATGCGCGGATCCTGCGGCATACAGGAAATGCCGGTTTTTCCATGCGCAACTTTGCCGCGGTATGGTCGAGCGACACCGGAAAGCACTCGTAACAGCGTCGTTTTTCCCGCGCCGTTACCACCGAGAATACAAAACAATTCTCCCCGCTTCACCGACAAATCCAAGCCACGCAACACATCGGGATCTTGTCGTCCATAGCGGAACCACACATCTCGAGTTTCAAGCACCGTTTCCCGCTCGGTCTGTATCGGTTCGGGCAATCGGTCGACCTTATTGGCAAACTCTTGCATGATATAGCGCTTGCCCTCGCGCACCGTCAACGGGCAATCCCGTTTTCCGCCCAGCGCGGCAAATACTCTTACGGCAGTAGGTAAACCGAGCAAATTCGCCTCTTCCGCGCTCACGCAAGAACACAACGCTCGCGGTGCGGAAACCGTGCGAATCCTTGTCCGATCCATCAGTACAACACGATCGCATAGCGGAAAAGTTTCTTCCAGCCGATGCTCGGCAATGATGACCGTCACTCCCAACTCCTCGTTGATCTTTTTGAGCGAGGAAAGAAACTCCGCCGCGGCAATGGGATCCAATTGGGCAGTCGGCTCGTCAAGCAAGAGCAAGCGCGGTTGCATCACCATAATCGATGCCAAATTGAGTAGTTGCTTCTGCCCGCCCGACAACTCGGTCGTGTTTTTATGATATAATTCTCCCATGCCGAAAAAGCCGGCAATTTCGGCCACCCGCCTGCGAATGACCGACGTGCTCTCTCCGAGGCTCTCAAGCCCGAAAGCCAATTCATGCCAGACTTTGTCGGTAACGATTTGTGCGTCGGGCTGTTGCATAACGTAGCCGATCTCCGCAACACTGCGCCGCTCGTCCATATCATCTGCCGATTCACCGTCCAATATAATATCGCCCGTCAGTGCACCGTTCTGACGCAACTGTCGCTTGAGCAATCGCAGAAACGTTGTTTTACCGCAACCCGAAGCGCCGCACAGCAACACAAAATCTCCCTGCTCAACGGAAAGGTTCACATCTTGCAGTGCAACATCCCGCATGCCCGCATAAGTAAAATTCAAATGTTTGATCTCAAGATATGCCACAATATTATTTCCTTTATTTCAATCATAATCGGTAGCACAGTCAAAAATGACAATGCCGTGTACAGCCCGCATACAGTGGGAGAGAATGTCAAGGGAGCGATCGTCGGATAGTAGGAAAAATCGGTTTTGCCGAACGCGATCAGCACGAATATCCCTCCCGCGACAATCACCGTCAATACAAGCATCACGGCATCCGAAACGGTAAAACGGTAAAGTGAATAGGCGCTTCGTCCTTTCAGTCCGTAGCCGCGGGCGCGCATACTATCGGCCGTATCGATCGAGCCTTCCAGCGCTCTTGAGACCAAGGCAGACAACTCGCGCAAACAATACCGCAACCGCGCAAGAGAACCCTCTGCTCTATACTGCCCCGAGGCACGCTGAGCATCGTCGATATCGTGATATTGACGGAGCAAACGCGGCACGGCTGACAGCGTGATCGACAAGAGCAATGACAATTTCGGAATGGCACGCCCGAACAGATAGATAAATTTATCGCTCGTCATGATCTCGCTGTAGCAAGCGAACCAATAAAACACCGCCACAATCATCAAGGACGCAAAGATGCCGTAAACAATCGCTTCCAATGTAACGGGAGTGTCGTTCAGAAACAACAGCACCGTGTTGCCTTTGTGCGAAAAAAGCGGATTGAGCAATGACATCAAAAGAATAAACGGAATATTGATACACAAACTGCGCGCCAACCGCCGCCCGCCGCACAGCACACCGTACAGAATGACACCCGTCAAAAAACAAATCGTCACAACGATGGGATGCATGGTAAGCATGGCAATAAAAATGACGGAAATAAAATAAACAAACGCGCACGCGGGATGCAATCGATCAAAATACCTCACGACGTCACCTCCTCACCGAGATCTTCGCCGAGATCGCGAGTATAGCAAAAAACGATTTTGTCTTTGTCTTGCGGAAGATAAGTTCCGCACCCGCAAGACGGAAAAACACCGTTGACGGCATACATCCAGCCGGACAAATCGCCGTAATCAAATTCATATAAGTTGTTGATACCGCTGATATACAAGGATGAATTTCCGCCCATTGTACCGCCGTTGGTCACCACAAGCAATCGATGTTGCCGCATGGCGCGTATCAACACATCATAGGCGGTATCTCCCTCACAAAGCATCATCTCAGTTTCGGCAAACATAACACCGTCGGCGGGAATATCGTCATCAAGTCCCGCCACCGTATCGCAACGAATCTCCAGCGTCACCGTGCCAATCTCTTTGCCGGTTTCATCGCCGACGCCATAGTAGTCCTCGGGGGTTCGCACGCGAACGGCCAGCACCAATACGATCAACACAGCCGCCGCACCGATGACAAGCAGCGCATCGCGCCACCCTCTTTTCTTTTTGATCGCAAACAAAACGAATGCGACAATCAAGGCGGTGATCCCCAATCCCCAACTCAACAGGAGTTGATATTTCGCATACGCCCCCTGCTCGTTCGTCACGATATTTTTACCGGAAACGGCCGATGGATCATAACGAACATCATCAAAGTGATAAATAAAATTCTTCCCGTTTTGCGCCCGCCAAAGAGCCACGTAAGCGCAAAGCGTTTGCGCCGTTGCGCTGATTTGAGCCTCGTCCCCCTCCACGTGGCCGTAACCGCCCGAGGAAGTACGAAAACATTCCAGTGCATGAACCACCGTATAGCCGTTTTTGATAAAACGAGCATCTGTATCGGGATTGATTCCAAGCGCACACAGCGCCATCAGCACCTGTGCACAACTCTCCGCATTGGTCACGCCGTAACTCCGGAAGCCGCCGTCATCCGCTTGAAGATCGGACAGACAGACGATCGCCCGCTCAATCACAGCGGAAATTTCGGTACGCTCCGCGTGAGGGGCAAGCGCTTGCAACGCCATCGCGGTCACATCGGCGTCGGCATGCTCTCCCGACACGGCAAAACCGCCGTCCGCAAGTTGGACGGCAGCGATCGCATCGACCAACTCATCGGACGTATAATCCTCGGACGGGAGAGAATTATTCAGCAAATGAAGTCCGAACACCAAACTCATGATTCCCAAATGGCCAATGGAATCATTCAGCGTATCACGCACAAAAGCCGTATTCTCCCGCCCGCAAGCGACAAGCGCCAGCGCATATTTCTGCCGTGTAGCAGCGGAAGCAACACGATGATCGGCAAGATAGACTTCCAGCGCATCGGCATAAACCTCAAATGAAAGCGTTGCATCGTACTGCGCGAGCGCAATCACATACCATTCGGCATCCAGCCCCGCACGCTCGGCAAGATACCCGTCCGCAAATTCCTGCCATTCATCGACGCCCGCCGTCTCCATCTCATACGCCAGAATATTTTGAATCAA
The DNA here is from genome assembly GCA_964579815.1 of uncultured Lachnospiraceae bacterium. Taxonomy (GTDB): domain Bacteria; phylum Bacillota; class Clostridia; order Oscillospirales; family CAG-272; genus SIG644. Next base: position 13,366 of record CAZOHP010000024.1, on the reverse strand, counting down.
GTCATCCGTATCGTAAGAAAAGACATCGTAGGCGGGCATATACGCTCCGCCTACGGCATCCTCGGCCGCCGCATACGGCACAGATCCCACGAGGATGATCAAGCACAGCAACACGGCAACACATTTTATTTTGGTCATTATTTTACGGTAGCAACGCAAATCGGAGGAACCAGCGTCAGCGTCGCACAAGTTGCGCTGATCACCGCTTTGCCTTTTTTGTCCAAAGTCAACGTAACCTTTCCTTCGGCATCGGTCTTGTACGCGGTTGCCACACCGTCAACGGTGATCACCGCATCCGCCACGGGATTTGTCACGGGATTATATGCCTCGTCATACCCCGCGTAGGTGAGCGTCAGTGTGATCTCCTCGCCACGTGCCGTCTCGACGATCGAAACATCAAAACTGCTGTATACATCCGACCACCCCACAAGATCCGTATAAACATAAGCGTAAACATGATCGCCTACCTTGATCGGATCGGCGAGGCTTGAGGCAAATGCACCATTGACGCAATAGCCGTAACTACCGCCGTTCTCCACGCCCCACAACCGAGAAAGACTCAGCCCCCATTCGCTCTCGGCAGCGCTGTAACCGGCTGCCGCACCGCCCTCATAAGCGGCATCATGCGCGGACAGCAATGCATCGTTGACGGTAGTAGCACCGTCGCCGTCCACGTCGGTGAGCGTCACCGCCTTGCGCGCCAATACGAGTTCACCGTTGGCAATGGTGACATAAACGGCGTTTTCCGGCTCTCCCTCGCCCGCATGGCATGCTACAAGATTGACACTAAAGCAAACAAGCAACACGACCAGCATCATCGAAACAACTTTTTTCATCATGTTCTCCTTTGAGTTATTTATTTTACCTGCACCCTCGCAGAGTGCGAGTATTCAACTTCAATCTTCGGCCGCACCTTTGCGCGCCGCCGTGCGCCGCCGCTTGGCACGGATGCGCTTTTCTCTGTTTTTTTCGATTCGGCCGTCCGACCGGCTCTCTTTCAATCCCGCCGCTTCCAGCGCTCGCGGCCATGGCCCCAAATAAGCCTTGATGGCAACCACTTCGTCCTCCGAAAAATCCGCTCGTCGAGGAAAGCGCGGCATCCCTGCCTTTTCGAGTTCCAATGCCTTGTCCCGAAGCAACACAAGGCAATCCTCTTTCGTATATTTTTTCTCCATACGCAAATTTTGCCTCCGAGATAAAAAACGCCTTTGTTTCCATAAAGAAAACAAAAGCGCAACTGCTGACATACACGGAAGTCGGTACAACAAAAAAGCACCTTGCCCGTGCGACACGGCGGCTGCACTTTTCTTCGCCAAAAAATGTTGTTCTGCCAAGCGTCACGGCAAGTATTCCGGCTTACGGGGACAATCCCCCGATCACGGTAATGGCAGTTGCGACGGATTTACACCGAACTTCCCTCTCATCCGCCCTTGGCGGAACCGAGACGCCCTCATATGAAATTACTGTTTCCGATGCATGTATTATACCATATTTCGTGGCATTTGTCAAGCGTTTGACGAATTTTTCGTCCTTTCATTTGTCAAACGTTTTTTCCTTCTTTTACAAAAATTCTATTGACATGCCATCGGCCGTTTGGTATAATACGACAAAGGCCTCACGCGCCGCAATATTCATTTTTGAACACGAAAGGAATGATGTCGATGAAAAAGATATGTATTTCCAAAGACTGGAATTTTTCAGAAGCAAAGACGGAAGCACCGGCAAAACGGATTTACAAAGCGGTCGACTTGCCCCACGACTACATGATCACTGCAGGGCGCTCTCCCGATGCCAAGGGCGGTTGGAGCAACGGCTATTTTATTGATTATAAAGGACGCTATGTCAAATTTCTCGAGGGTGATCTCGTGGCCGAAAACAGTCACTATATTCTTGACATAGACGGCGCATATATGTTTACGGAGGTCTACTTTAACGAAAATCTGGTCTGCACGCACCCTCACGGCTACACGCCGTTTCTCGTTGATCTAACCGACCGCGTCATCGTGGGAGGCATCAATAAATTAGCCATTGAAACCGATCCCATGATGCCCTCTACCCGTTGGTACAGCGGCGGCGGACTTTACCGCGATGTCTTTCTCTGGACAGGCGGTCGCGTGCGTGTTGAGCCTTGGGATGCTTTTATCACGACTGCGCATGCGGACGCGCAAAGCGCCGAAGTCCATGTGCACTACGACATCTCGGCCGACCTTGACGCTGAGGCAACCGTCAAAGCCGTGCTCACAAGTCGGGACGGTACTGCGGTCGCCCAAGGTGAGATATCACTCGCGGTCAAGGCAAACGCCAAAACGCCGTGTGACATCGCACTGACGGTTGCGTCACCGGAATTGTGGTGCCCCGAAAGCCCCTCCCTCTATTCCCTGCATACCGACATCACGGTCAACGGTGAACTGACCGACACAGCCGATCATACCGACATCGGTATTCGTACTTTTACCATTGATGCCAAAAACGGTTTTCTGCTCAATGGCAAGCCCGTCAAAATGCGGGGCGGTTGCATTCATCATGACCACGGTGTGCTCGGGGCGGCCTCTTACCCCGCCGCCGAAGCGCGCAAGATTCGCATTCTCAAGGATGCGGGATTCAACGCCGTCCGCATCGCACACAACCCGCCCTCTTTGGCACTGCTTGAGGTTTGTGATCGCGAAGGCATGATTCTGATGGACGAAGCGTTTGACATGTGGAATCTTCGCATGAGAGATAACGACTATCATCTGTGGTTTGCCGATCACTATGAGCGCGATATTGCAAGCATGGTTCTGCGTGACCGCAATCACCCCTGTGTTTTCGGTTACTCCATCGGCAACGAAGTCGGCGAGCGCGACGGAGGATCGAACGGCGCCTACTGGGCACGCACACTGACCGCGACAGTCAAAAAATATGATACGACGCGCCCCGTCACCTCGGCCGTCTGCGTCCTCAATCAACGTAAGAACGAATCCATGATCAATCCCGCCGCCTATCTCGAGCAGCCCGAGATCAAGTACGAACTGCGTAATCTCAATGACTTGGATAATCTCAAAGACTGGCAGGATTTCACCGAGGACTACATGGCGCCACTTGACATTGTCGGCTACAATTATCGCTATCAGCGATACGAGGCCGATCATGAGCGTTATCCCGATCGCGTCATTTGGGGCTCCGAGACACGCATCTCGCATTTTTACCACGAGTGGAACACCTGCATGCGGCTTCCCTATGTGCTCGGCAGTTTTACATGGACCGCCTATGATAACCTCGGGGAGGTCGGTACAGGGCGCGGAATATGGGCACGCGAAGGCTCGCTCAGCGATTTATCAGCCGGCGCTTATCCATGGCGAAGTTGCTATCAAGGCGATCACGATTTATGCGGCTATCGTCGTCCGCAATCGTATTTCCGCGACGCGGTATGGCGCGGTGGCACGGAACCTCGCATCTTCACCACGCATCCCGAGCATTATGGCGAAACATTCAGCGGTTCCGGTTGGCATTGGAATGACGTGCACGAGACATGGACATTTGAGAGCAGATATATCGGCAGACCCGTTCAATGCGATGTTTACAGCGATGCCGATGAAATTATCTTTACACTCAACGGACGCGAGGCCGGTAGAGCAGCCCCCGTCGGTTGCATTGCTACGGTCGTCATCCCCTATGAGCCGGGCACTTTAAGTTCCACGGCAATCAAGCACGGCAAGATCGTCGGCACATGGACATTGGAAACAACAACCGCCCCCGCTTGTATCAATGTCACCCCAGAGCAACGGAGCATCAAAGCCGACAGACGTGATCTGGCCTATTTTCAAATAGCGATTACCGACGGTCAAGGACGCCCCGTCCCCGAATATAACGGCGAATTGATCTGCGTCGTCACAGGTGGCGAACGAATGGGCTTATACAGCGGTGATCCCTGCAACGAAGATGACTACGGCTCGGATCGGTGCCACGCCTTTGACGGACGTGCATTGGCCGTTGTTCGCGCAACACATCCCGGCCCCGTCTCAATCACCGTTTTTGCCGAAGGATTGGCAAGCGGAACAGCCCAAGTGATAGCGGAATCGTAAACAAGAGGCTGTCGCAAAATGATTTTACTCATTTGCGACAGCCTCTGATTTGTTATTCGTTTTTATCGTTGCATCCGCATCCGCAACCGCCGCTCTTTCCTTTGGAAGAACAAGAGCAACCATCCGGACATCCGATGCATTTTTTTCCGTTTTTCTTCGCCTTGACGATGTAAAATACCGCTCCGCCGATGATCAATACAATCACGGCGCTCACGATGATATCAGTCATGATAATTACCGTCTCCTTAATTTTTATACATTTACGGTTTTCTTTGCTTCATTCGCCGAGCCCAATGCATATTCTGCCTTGAGTTCTTTGTTTTTCTTAACAATCAATGCACCGATGATGACGGCGATCACAGCCACGACAGACCAGCCCATAATAGGCATCCACACCTCGCCGAAACTGCCTCCCGTGATGAGCGTGCCGAAGAAAAAGACCAAAAATCCTACCGTATAACCGACGGCAAACTGCAAGCCGATCCCGGCCCACAACCATTTGCGGCTCTTAATTTCGGAATTCATCGCCCCGATGGCAGCAAAGCAAGGAGGGGTGAAAAGATTGAACATCATAAAGGACAGCGCGGCAACCGATGTAATGCCGAAGACCGCGGCAACGGTAGCCTCACTACCCTCGATCATGGCCAACTCATCCAAGTCGAACAAATTGGAGATCGAGAAGCAGACCGCAAGCGTACTGACGACATTCTCTTTGGCTATAAAACCGGTGATCGCCGCTGCGGCCATCTGCCATGCAACCACACCGATAATGGGAGCGAAGAGATAGGCAAAAGGCGTTGCAATACTTGCAAGAATGGATGTATTTTCCATGCCCTCTTCGACAAGTCGGAAACTCCAGTTGAAGTTCTGCATCAAATGAACAACAAAGTTACACACCAAAATGATGGTACCGGCTTTCACAATGTAAGCCCAACCGCGCTGGCACATGGACAGAAACGCTTTCCAAAAACTGGGCACTTTATACTCGGGCAACTCAATGATAAAGAAAGATTTTCTGTTTTTGTAACCGGTCAGTTTATTAATCAGCAACGCGCACAGGAGAATCAGTGCAATGCCGACAAAATACATTGCCGTTCCCACCCAAGACGGCTTACCGAAAAAGGCGCCGGCAAACAGCGAGATGACGGGAAGTTTGGCGCCGCAAGGCATAAATGGAGTCAACATGGCAGTCGCTCTGCGCTCACGTTCATTGCGTATGGTCCGGCAAGCCATAATGCCGGGAATGGCACAACCGGTGCCGATCACAAACGGAATGACCGATTTGCCCGACAAGCCCACTTTTTTGAAAATGGGATCAAGAACAACAGTCGCGCGTGCCATATATCCGCAATCCTCAAGCAGTGCAATGAGGAAATACATGACCATGACCAAAGGCAAAAATCCGAGAACCGCGCCGACACCGTCGATAATACCGTCCACCACGAGAGAGGTCAAGAACGGATTGGCGTTTTTCATCAAACTGGAAACCCACTCTCCGAACATCTCGATAAATGTAACCAATCCGGGAATGGACCATTCATTGGCTTCGCCCTCGTTAAATACGTACCCCTCGGCAATCCATGCGCCGAGCCATGCCTGCGAGATCTGGAACACCAAAAACATGACAATGGCAAAAATGGGAATACCAACCCACTTGTTGGTCAGCACGGCGTCGATCTTATCTTGGAAGTTTTTGTTTTTGGTAAGCACATGTCTTACCTCAACTTCGGAAACGATCTTATCGACAAAGGCAAAGCGGGTTCGGTCGGCCTGCTCGACGACTTTTTTATCGGTCAAATCGATATCGCCTTGCACATATGGTGCCTTTTGGTCTTTCCCGAGAACAGAAATGACCGCCGCGATCAACTCTTTCAATCCGCCGCCGTTTGTCGAAACGGTTTCAACCACGGGACAACCCAGTTTGGCGGAAAGCAACGCCGCATCGATTTTGTTGTCTTTTTTTCGGTTGACATCCGTTTTGTTCAACGCAACGACCACGGGGATACCGAGTTCAAGCAGTTGCGTGGTAAAGAACAAACTGCGGCTGAGGTTGGTCGCATCCACGATATTGATGATCGCATCCGGATTTTCGTGCTTCACATAAGAACTGGTGATGCTTTCCTCGGATGTAAAGGGAGACATCGAATAAGCGCCCGGCAAGTCGACCGCAATCAGTTCCTCCGTTCCGTTGCAAAATCCTCTCTTGATCAAATGCTCTTTCCGCTCCACGGTAACTCCCGCCCAGTTACCGACTTTTTCGTTTCGGCCGGTCAGAGCATTGTACATGGTGGTCTTACCGCTGTTGGGATTTCCCGTCAGTGCAACTCTCATTTTTCTCCTCCTCTGATTGATAAAAATATATTTTACAGAATTTAACTGTCAGAAATTTAAGGTTAGCCTCCGCTAACCAGCGATCAAAAAAATAATCCGAAGATTATTTTTTTGATCGCTCCGTCAAACGATAATAGCCTCTGCCAATTCTTTGTCGATATTGTAGCGACCGTCTTTAATGGAGACAACGCAACCGCCTTTCAGTTGTGAAATAACGGTAATGGGCTCACCGCTGTAACAGCCCAACGAAAAGAGGAAAGCATTCAGTTCCTCATCATCGGTCTGAATCTGCTGAATGATATATTCTTTTCCCTCTTGTGCCTCTCGCAAATTCATGAATGATCCCTCCCTTTCATGCGGTTAGCGCCCGCTAACCTCCCATATTATATTCCATTTGTTCTCCATTGTCAAGAGAATTTTAACATTTTTTTACTTTTTGTTTAAATGCACGATTATCAATGCTATTATGCGAAACGCTTGTGCAAAGTGCACATTTGTTTAATCAAGTTCTCTCCGCAAGGTGCAGCTCGCGGAGAGAACGATCGAAACGACAGATTCCCATAGCATCAATCCGCCGCATGCCTGTCGAGAGGAGGTATTCCCGACACGATTGGCCGCCCCGCGAGTTAGCGCACGCTAACTCAAGGGATCTGAAAAAGTTAGCATCCGCTAACCTCCGAACATCATTATACACTTCTCTTGGCATTTTGTCAAGTGTTTTTTCCGATTTTTTTCAAAAAGCCCGAGCATAAGCCCGGGCTTTTTACCGTTTGTCATTTGAACGTTTTACTGTTGAGAACGGTCGTACTGAGGATATACAATACGTCCATGTCTTCAACCGACCCGATCAACGCCGTCACGTAGTCGGGAGCGACATAGCGCAGATCGACCACATAAATACTGCTGTAACCCTCAGCCAGTAACGGCAAGAGGCTTGAACCGTAAGAATCGCGGAACACGATCAACTTCTCATCCGTCGTCGCATTCGGATTGTCAATGCGCAACAGTGCGCGCGTGCCCGACAGGAAGAAATCATATTGCGTCTTGCTGTCGTAAAGTTCGCGATTGTACAAGCCGTAGGTCGTCCCCGATTCGTAATCGTAAACCGTGCAAGCGTCGAGAACGGCATTCGTCAGATAGACCAACTCCTCGGCTGACGGATACAGAGCGCTTTGATCATAGTAGCCGCCGCGGAAATCGGTCAGCACATGTTCGATATATTCGCCCGAAATGCGATCGCCAAAGCCCATCACCCGCCCCAGCGCGGCCATAACATCGTCCAATTTACTTTGATTCCAGTGCCAGTCGGTCTTGTAGTAGTCATCCAATTCCAGTGCGCGGAAGAGATCGATATACGTCATCCCCGAAAGCGTCGTTTTCATTTGCTCAACCAATGCATCATAATCGGGAGTGGGATAACCGTAATCCGCACCGAAATAGTAATTTTTGTCCGGAACGACAGCCAAGTAATGCTTGCCGCCGTTATCGGCCAAATATTTGTTATACATATATTCCAGGCGGCCGATCTGATAGTCCAGAATCGTTTGCGTAAATTCGGGGCGAATCTCACCGATTGAGCCGTCCTCCACAGCATATCCGTTGTTCTCGTTCAAGCGAAGAATATCCAAGGCAAAATGCGCTTTGAGGGAACGAAAGAATTCACGCATCGGAAATTGTTCGACGGCATATTCGTCAAACTCGTTGATCGTCGTTTTGTCGATAATGCTGCTCCATGTGATATTCTCCGGGAACTGCGCCAAAGGCCGCTTTTCAACATCCGAATAAGCAACGGGATTGAAAGCGCGAACGACACACAGAACAACAAATACGGCGATGAAACCGACAAAGGCAAATGTCGTCACGATATTTTTGATCTTATTCATATCCATTCTCCTTTCCCCGAATCAAAAACGGAAATACAGGAAAGCACTAAACGAGCCGTCCACAAAAAATGCGGTCACGAGCAGCAACACCGCTACGACGAAAATCGGCTCACATACGCCGAGCACCATGTTGGGTACACGCTTCTCTTTCAGTTTAAGCACAACATTTTTGAGTACGGGCGTGGCTCCGAAGATCGCGCAGGCAAGCACGACGGCATAACCGGACAGATAGTATCCCGTCTCGGCCGTCCAGAAAGGCAAGTTGCCCGCGCCGAACATCGCGCCGATATCGGCAAGCGCCCCCGACATACCGTTGGCATTGAAGATAACAAAACTGATCAAAATGGCGATCACAACGTAAATATGCGAGAACACACGCGGAATCTTGGCAAAGAACTTGTTCAAGAAGAATTTCTCCATCAGCAAGAATAACGCAAAATAGAGTCCCCAAACAATAAAGGTCCAGTCTGCACCGTGCCAGAATCCCGTCAAGAACCAAACAACCAGTATGTTGAAGAACCAACGGCCGAGCGGCACACGATTGCCACCCAAGGGGATGTAAACATAGTCACGGAACCACGTACCCAGCGACATATGCCATCTCCGCCAAAACTCGGCAATGCTCTTGGAGATAAACGGATAATTGAAGTTTTCCAAGAATCGGAATCCGAAAATACGTCCCAAGCCGATGGCCATATCGCTGTAACCGGAGAAATCAAAGTACAACTGCAGCGAGATCGCTATGGCGTATATCCAATAAAACAGTACTGATTTTTCATCCGATGCCGTAAACGATTTTGCCAAATTGCCAAGCGTGTCGGCAATCAGCACCTTTTTGGCCAAACCGATGCAAAACCGCGTTGCTCCGCTTGAAAACTTCTCAAACGAGTGCGTGCGCTCCGTCAGATCCTCTTCGACCGTCGTGTAACGAACGATGGGACCGGCGATCAACTGCGGGAACAGCGCCACATAGGTCGCGAGATTAAAGAAATTCTTTTGCACTTTGGCGTCGCCGCGATACACGTCAATGGTATAACTGAGCGTTTGAAACGTGTAAAAACTGATACCGATGGGAAGCGCCAGACCGAGCAAATCGATATTCCCGCCGAAAATTGCGTTGACGTTGGAAATGAAGAAATCGGAATACTTAAAGAAACCGAGCACGGCAATGCTGGTAATGACCGACGACCACAGCACAACACGAGACCACTTGGTACCGCGGAAGCGATCGATCAGCAAACCGTGAATGTAACTCGACAGCGTCGTAGCCAGCATGAGCAACGTATAGACCGGCTCGCCGTAAAAATAGAAGAACAAACTGGCAATCAGCAAAACAAAGTTCTTCAGTTTGAACGGAACGACGAAATAAATCAGCAACACCGCCGCGAGAAAATAGTAAAGAAAAGGTATACTTGAGAAAAGCAAGTTCATCTCCTCCTTTCAAAGAGAAAAGGACGAGGTCGCGTTCATTGTCGAACCTCGCCCTTTTGATCTGTAACGGATCAGCCGACGTTGATCATCAAGATGATCATGCTGCCGTAAGCACCGTAAGCATAATCTTCTGCTTTAACACCGTCAAAATAGTAGTTTGCCCAGTTTTCCGCATCTATGCCGTCGCCGAGGCGAAGCACATATACGGACGCATTCTCGGCAGTGATCAGAGCGGCGCTGTCGAAGCCGTCAACCGTGTACATAAAGACGTCTTTGTTTTCGATGGCCTCTCCCTCGATCTCGGTAACCGCACCGTTCTCAAAGTCGGCTTCCGCCAGAGCCTTGGCAGCATCAAAAGCGGTAAAGCCGGATGCACTCTCATCGGACATCAACGCCTTGAAATCATTCCAAACAAGTTCGCTCTCGGAGCCTTCGGCAACTTCCGGCGCAAGGATCGTTGCGGCGCCCGAAACGCTGGAAGGAATCTCTCTTTCGCACATCACGAGAATCACGGAGTTCTTGTAAGCGCCGATGGCCGTCATCTCGGCCTCCGTGCATACATTCCAACGAGGATTTGCGTTTTCGCCGAGCATTTTAACGAAAGCCGCCACGTCGGCGTCTTCGGCAAGATCAAACACATAGCCCATGAACGCAACGCCCATCATGCCGGGACCGAACGTGACCGCAGACTCAAAACCGTTAATATCAGCCGAGAAACCGGAAAGATAGCCGGGCTCTACGGGCACAACCATCGGCCACTGGAAAGCGTTTCCGAGATTGGAATTGATGATATCGTTCGCAATTGCTTCGGCGTTCTTGGTGGAATCGGCTTTCTTGATCTCAAGGAACTTCTCAAAATAAGCATAGCCGAGCGTGTCGGTATCGACATTGGGAACAATGGTCACATCCGCATCGAGATCCACATCTACGTTGCCGGGCTTGTTGTTATCGCCGTCGTCGCCGGGCTTGTTATCGTCAGGGTTTTGGTCCTCGTTACCGGGTTTGTTATCGTCGGGGTTCTTGTCCTCGTTACCGGGTTTGCCGGCATTGGGGTCGTCATCGGGATCTTTCGGGGTGTTGGTGCAGGCCACAACGCTCAGAAGCAGTACGGCCGCCAGCAGGATTGCAAGTAGTTTTTTCATGGTTCTTTCTCTCTTTCTTATGTTTTTTGCGCCGTGTTCGGCGCTGTTTGCGAGCCATTGTCATGACCCTTACACTCATAATACGGACAAGACCGCAAAAGGTGACCGAACTCAAAAAATTTTTTTCGATTATTTTGCAAGTCGTCCCCCAAGCCGAAAAACAGCCGTTGTGTCCGGCAAGCGAATCACCGTTATATTTACAATAAAATGAGCGGTGCTTTTCCACGGCACCGCTCTTACAAGCATAATTGTTATTTTTTCACGTTTACGCCTATTCGGCAAAAGCGTCCTCGGGATATATCTCATGAACAACCCAAGACACCTCGGTCTCGCGCTGCTCGGCATGGATACCGACCAACGCACGGTCCCCCACCGAGTTCAGCAGCATTTCCCGGTCCGCATCGGCCAGCGCCACATGTGCCGCCAATGTCCCGTCATCGCTCACCCATCCGGGGCCGTTTGCACTAATCTGCCGAGCGGCGATCGTTTCGGGATAAAGTACGATGATCCCCTCGGTCTCATTTGTGAAATACACCGCTTCCACCGTGGCGGAAAACACCGCCCGATCCGTTTCATAGTCAGCCGCCGCCGCGATCATTTGCTCGCAACCTGTAAACGCGCCGACCATGCTCGGCGTACGCACCGCCGGCTCGTCGTCCGCAGACGTCAGCGCCATAGGGGTCACACTGCGCCCGCCGTCGTTCGGTTGCACACTCGGCGCCGTAACCGCATCCTTGCCCATTGCAATTCCCATGCCGATCACCAGTGCCAACGCGCACGCGGTGCTTGCCAATCTGGTGGCAAACGCCAAGCGCGACATCGGACGCGCGGACGTATCCTTGACGCTTGCAAATTGCACCTGTGTCCGTTGACGATGAACACGGTTCAACGTCATTTCGATCAGCGCCTCACTCGGGCGAATCTTGTCAAAGCAATTGCGCAGTTGTTGTTTGTTCATACCGAAAAACCTTTCACTCATACGCCGTTTATTTCACTTTCTTTTAACGCATTTGGTGCAGGCACACGGATTTGCACTGTGACCTCCGCATAGCGGCGTACTCCTTACTATACGATTACCTGCGTTTTTTAATCGAATCTTCTTCCGCGTCTTCCAACTCTAAACGCAACTTTTGCCGCGCACGGGACAGCCGTTTTTTCACATTGACCTCGCTCGTGCCGATTGCATCCGCAATCTCGCGCACGGACATATCCTCGTAATAAAACAAGAGTACGACCTCACGCATCTGCTCGGGCAATTTCAGCACCTCGGCATAAATATCCGGAGCCTCATCCTCGCTGCCCGGTACCGGCTCATCATCGGGGATTTGCTCCAACAGCACATCCTCCATCGAATCAACATTCCGACGCCATGGCGCAACGAAATGCGAATTGCAACAATTGACGGTCACGCGAATCAACCATGCCTTGCGATGCTCCTCGGAATCAAACGGTTTATCCCGCATCACAAGTTTGAGAAAAACCTCTTGAAAGATATCCTCCGCGTCGTGTGTGGATTTTGTTTTGGTCAAAGCAATGCGATAAACCATGGGAGAATAATGTCGAACGACCTCGTCGGTCACCGCCATGGGCAAAGACTGTGCGTCGTTGTCCGGCATATGAACGTCTGTCATAATTCTCCCCCTCACTGATAATACGAATTTTCGGCAAAAAGGTGACCGCTCATTTGCTATTTTTTTTTGCGCGTTCGCGCGATCCCCTGTCAGCCGCGTCTATTTTACCACAAACACGCCGACTTTGCAAGATGTATACGGCATTTTTCGCAGACACCGCCCGATATTTTTGCGGCAGGCCCTGTTAATTACCGTATAGTATTTACCGTTACAAAAAAGCAATTCGTCCCGCATTTGCAAAAAAATTCAAACAAACATGAATTTTCAATCAAAAATGCGGAAAACACTTGACAAATCCGTCCGCGGTTGCTATAATACTTTACATCTACTTTATAGAAAAAGAGGTATACCTATCATGGCAAGAATTTTTTATCAACAAGACTGTGATCTTCAGAAATTGAACGGCAAGACCGTTGCCATCATCGGCTACGGCTCGCAGGGACATGCTCATGCGCTCAACCTTAAAGACAGCGGCGTCAATGTTGTCGTCGGTCTTTATGAGGGCTCCAAGAGTTGGGCCAAAGCCGAAGCACAGGGTCTGACCGTCATGACCTCGGCGGAAGCGGCCAAAGTCGCCGACATCATTATGATCCTCATTAACGATGAAAAGCAAGCAAAGTTGTACAAAGAAAGCATCGAGCCGAATCTGACCGAGGGCAAGACGCTGGCCTTTGCTCACGGCTTTAACATCCACTTCGGTTGCATCAAGCCCCCCAAGAATGTCAATGTCATTATGATCGCGCCCAAAGGCCCCGGTCACACCGTTCGTTCCGAGTATTTGGCCGGCAAGGGTGTTCCCTGCCTGATTGCCGTTGAGCAAGATGCAACCGGCACGGCATGGGATCTCGGCCTGGCCTATGCACTTGGCATCGGCGGCGCGCGGGCGG
>CAZOHP010000023.1:0-17735 GCA_964579815.1 uncultured Lachnospiraceae bacterium | reverse complement strand
GGGAATTTCTCGGCCGACGATGGGGAGAATAAGCGTTTTTCCGATTAAATGTTTCATCTCGTCGTCTTCGGGATTTACGGCAACGGCGGTATCGCCGAACATGGTTTCCGGACGGGTGGTGGCAACGGTGACATAACCGTCTTCACCCTTGATCGGATATTTGATGTGCCAGAAGTAGCCAGGTTGATCTTGATACTCGACCTCTGCGTCCGATAAAGCCGTTAAACAGTGGGGACACCAATTGATAATGCGGTGGCCGCGATAGATCAGCCCCTTGTTGTAGAGGTTAACAAATACCTCGCGCACGGCGCGCGAACAACCCTCGTCCATGGTAAAACGCTCGCGCGTCCAGTCGCAAGATGCGCCTAACTTTTTGAGTTGACTGATAATACGATCACCGTATTTGTTTTTCCAGTCCCAAACGCGCTCCAAAAATGCTTCGCGACCAAGGTCATAGCGAGTGAGTCCTTCGTTGACGCGTAATTGTTCTTCCACTTTGATCTGTGTTGCAATGCCGGCATGGTCGGTGCCGGGAACCCAAAGTACATTGTAACCTTGCATTCTTTTGTGACGCACCAAAATGTCCTGCAGCGTCTCGTCCAGTGCATGTCCCATGTGCAATTGTCCCGTAACATTGGGCGGGGGGATGACGACAGAGAACGGGGTGCCGGTGCTTTTGGGGTCGGGGGTGAAATAGCCCTTGTCACACCAGTTCTGATAGATGCGATCTTCAAATTCGGAAGGTGTGTAGGTTTTGGGCAATTCATGATATGCTTGTGCCATAAAAAATCCTCCGTTTCTATTTTTTTGAACTTGTCCGACAAACAAAAAAACCACCGACCCGATCAAACATCAGGACGATGGACGCGGTACCACCTGATTTCGCTCAGAAGAGCGCACTCATCTCAAGGAAAAAACCTTGATACCCCGATAACGGCGGGTGACCGTTCCGCATTCATTCGCGCAATACATACGTCGCTTTCTGCGGACAGCTCCAAGGCGACTTTCCGCACTCTCGCTCGACGGGCTTGCAGCCGACGCCCGCTCTCTGCACTCGCTTGAGTGTGTACTCCTCCTTATCGTTGCTGTTGGATAAGTTCTGTTTACGAAATAATTATATACAAAAAAGTTGCCATTGTCAAGGCTTTTGAAAAAATATTTTCCGATGCAACGATCAGGTCTTTACAAAAGTTGCATCGATATGTTATAATAACGGTATGATTTCACAAGGAGCCGAGCACGGATGCAAGAAAAAAGATCAATGAAACGGCCGCAACATCTTCAATTCACCTATGATGGGAAAGTTTATTCCTACGAACTTCATTTGGGCGGCGTTCGGCGCCTCAATTTGCGCGTAAGAGGGGATGGTAGCATCCGAATGTCTGCGCCGATTCAAACGTCGCAGGAGCAACGGGAAGCATTTTTGCGCGATCATATCCTTCAGTTGGTCGAAGCGATCAATCGTGTGGAAGAAAACGAGGAAAATCGAAAAGTATTGCAACAGCCGGAAGAAATATATCGCAACGGCGGGGTGATCATACATTTGGGAAGAACATTGAATCTGCGGGTCATTCCCGCTTTGTGCGGACAGCGGAGCCGTGCGATTTGTGCTTTGGATCACGAATTTCGCCCGTCGGCGCTGATTGTCACCGCAAGACCGGAAGCGGATGAGCGTGATCTCCGAAAAGCGATTCTCAAATGGAAAAAAGAAACGTTGCTTGCTCTCATCGAATCGTATTGCGAGGAGTGTATTCCGGCTCTGTTTGCCGAAACGCTGCGAAAGATGCCATCGGCCAAGGCCCAATGTTATATCAACCGTCCGACCGCAATCCGCGTCCATGCGATGACAAGCCGTTGGGGAAGTTGTAACTGCAATACCGGTGTATTGAATTTTAATCTTTGGTTGATCAATTCTCCGATCGGATGTATTGAGTACGTGATTGTTCATGAATTTGCGCATTTTATCTATCCCAACCATTCCGCTGCTTATCATTCGTTATTATCGCAGTTGATGCCGGATTGGAAAGAACGAAAGAAAATATTAAATCAAACGCCGGTTCCTTGTTTTTGAAAATGATTTCCTCGGAAATGAGTTTGATCATGATTTCCGCGGAAATATCGGATACGGACTGTGTTTGGTATAAAGTGAAAATATGCCGTTCAAACTGTAAAAGCGATGAAAGGAATTCTTATGGAAAAACAACAAATCGGTATGGAAGTCAACCGCCTGCTTCATTTTATCGAACAATCTCCGACCGCCTATCAAACAACACATACGTTGCAAAGCACATTGGCCGAGCAAGGCTACACGGAATTATGCGAGCATGATTCGTGGAAGTTAGCGTCGGGCGGTAAGTATTATGTAACGCGCAACGGTTCCTCGATCATAGCCTTTCGTATTCCCGCACAACCAAAGGCGATCAAGGGATATCAGATCATGGCTACGCACGGCGATTCTCCGTCGTTCAAACTAAAGCCGGCGTTTGAGCGCTCGGCTGCCGGGGGGTGTGTGCAATGGAATGTCGAAAAATACGGCGGGATGATCTGTTCCTCTTGGATGGATCGCCCCTTGTCCGTGGCGGGACGTGTGGTTGTATCGGATACATCGGGAATCCGTGTGATTCCGGTCCATATGCGGCGCGATGTGGCCTTGATCCCCAATGTTGCCATTCATATGGATCGTTCGGTGAATGAAGGAAAGCGTTTTGATCCGCAAATCGATATGCTTCCGCTGGCTGCCTTGGGAGAAGCGGGGCATTCGTTCATGTCGGCAATTGCGGCCGAGGCGAATGTCGATGAGGAAAATATTCTCGGCCATGATTTATTCCTCTATGTCCGGGATAGCGGAACATGTTGGGGAATGAATCGGGAATTTATTTCCGCACCGCGACTGGACGATCTGATGTGCACCTATGCCGCATTACAGAGTTTTTTGGACAGTTCGCATCCGGAGACGGTGACGATGTTGGCTGTTTTCGATCATGAGGAAGTCGGCAGCAGTTCGCGTTAGGGAGCCGCATCTTCGTTGTTACGTGACGTGATTACCCGTATTGATGCCGCGGTGTCGGGCGGAGATCATGAATCGCTTTGTCGACACTTGGCGAACAGTTGCATCGTTTCGGCAGATAACGCACATGCCGTACACCCCAACCATCCGGAATATGCCGATGCACAAAATCGTCCCGTGATGGGAGGCGGAGTTGTAATTAAATATAATGCCGCGCAACGCTATGCAACCGACGCACTGAGTGCGGCGATATTTGAACGCATTTGCGCTGAGGCAAATGTCAAGACGCAACGGTTTGCCAATCGTTCCGATATCATGGGCGGTTCGACTCTCGGAAATATCGTGGTAGCCGATCTGCCGTGTCTCACGGTGGATATCGGACTTGCTCAACTTGCCATGCATTCGGCGTATGAAACGGCAAGCACGGAAGATCTGCGGAATTTGATTGAAGCGGGTAAAGCATTTTACCGTAGTTCGATCGCGGCGCTCGGAGACGGAACTTACCATATTGAAGCGGCAAAATAACTGTTGCCAAAAATAGCTAACTTCATCCATTGAATAAACTCGCAGTTTGACCGACAATACTCTTTCTTGACGGGAAATTTACCATCGCGTCAAAAGGAGTATTGGAAATGTATTATAACAAGGTTGAGATATGCGGTGTCAATACCGCGGATCTTACGGTGCTCAGCGACGCCGAAAAAAAAGACCTTTTGAAACGGACAAAACAAGGGGACAGGGAAGCTCGTGCCGCGCTGATCTGCGGCAATTTACGTTTGGTGCTCAGTATCATTCAACGTTTTGTCAATCGTCGTGAAAATATGGACGATCTTTTTCAAGTCGGTTGTATCGGTTTGGTCAAGGCGGTCGATCATTTTAACATTGAAATGGATGTCAAATTCAGCACTTATGCGGTTCCCATGATTATCGGAGAGATTCGGCGGTATTTAAGGGATAACAGTACCGTTCGTATCAGTCGTTCGGTGCGTGATCTCGCTTATCGCGCGTTGCAGGCGAGAGAAGAGTGGATACGCGAGAAGCAGACGGAGCCGGATGTCGCGCAACTGGCCGAAAAACTCGGGGAGAAAAAAGATGCTGTGTTGCGCGCCATGGAGGCTATTGTGGAGCCTATTTCGCTCTATGAGCCGGTGTTTACCGAAAACGGGGATTCGATCTATGTGATGGATCAACTTAAAGACAGCAGCAGTGACAGTTCGGACGAGGTGTGGCTCGAAAATATTCTGTTGCGCGACGCCATGCGTACCTTGACCGAACGTGAGCGCAATATCGTCATCAAGCGATTTTATCACAACAAAACGCAGATGGAGATTGCCGATGAGATCGGTATTTCACAAGCACAGGTCTCTCGTTTGGAAAAAGGTGCTTTGGAGCATCTTCGCAAACAAATGTAGGAAAAGCCATCCGTTATGGATGGCTTTTCTTGTTGTATCCGAATATGAAACGGTTTGGTGGTGAGGTTTTGCTGTCATTGCTTTACAGGACAGATCGTCGGTGCCGGTTGTCGGTCAAGGAGTGTGACTGCGTAATCGGCCATACACAAATCATTTTTGTCATGTGTAACGAGGATGATCGTTTTTCCGTGGCACACATGACAGATCAATTCGCGCATTTGCTTGTGCAATTTTTCGTCCATGCCGCGAAACGGTTCATCAAGCAACAACAGTTCGGCATCATATGCCAAAGCACGCGCCAATGCCACGCGTTGTCGCATCCCACCCGACAGAGTGGAGGGAAAATTGTTTGCTTCATCGGCCAGCATCACGCGAGTGAGCCATTCCTTGGCGGTCGGAAGAGTTTTTTTGCTGTCGGACAACACTAAGTTTACGTTCTCGGCGGCGGTCAGCCATGGAAGTAATGCCGTGTCTTGAAACAAAAAGGAGATGCGGTCCGTTTCACATGTAACATTTCCCGATGTTGGGGAAATAATGCCGGCGAACAAGCGAAGCAAAGTCGTTTTTCCGCAGCCCGACGGTCCCATGACGGCGGTCACTTTTCCTGCGGGAAAATCAAGGGAGAGGTGATCCAATACCACTTTTTTTTGCTTTTCTTGAGAAAAGATGACGCTGACGTTGTTTAATTTTGGCATGTTTGAACCTCCGCTTCCGCGCAATTATTTGTTTCCGTTGCGGTATGACCGGCGTGCGTTTGCAGACGGCGGAAAAGCGCATTTGTCGGTATTTCCGGCAATAGGCTGAGTAGGATGATCACGGTTGTCCATGCAAACAAATCAACGGTTTCAAGGTATATTTTGGCTTCCATCAACTGTTTTCCGATGGAAAGCGCGGGCAACGCGATTGCTTCGGCGGCGATTCCCGCTTTCCATGCCAGTCCCAAAGACGAATGACACGCCGATAAAAAATACGGCACGGCATAAGGAAAATAGATGCGTCGAATGCGGCGCGCGAGCGGGATGTGAAACACACGCGCCACCTCGCAATAAGGCGTCGGAATAGTGGAAAACGCCGTGTGCAAATTTGACCAAATCACGGGAAATACCATCAAAAACGAGATGAACGCGGGGAGAATGCTCTCGTTGATCCATAGCATGGCCAAAATGATGAAAGATGCTACGGGGGTTGTTTTGATGACCGTAATGAGCGGGCGGAAAATCGTGTAAAACAACGGAACGGCAGAGGTCAGCGCGGCAATGATCGTGCCTGCCAGCGCCCCCGATATAATGCCGCCGATCACGCGCATCATCGAATGAAGAGAATATCGCCAAAAGGCTTCGGTGAGAAGAAGTTCTTTCAACCGACCGATGACTGCGGCGGGAGAGGGGAGCAGCAGCGGCTTGTTCATTTTTAAGGCGGCAATATGCCATAGCAATAACCATATACTCACCGCAAAAACAGAGGATAATATTTTGCCGATGAGGGATTGCCGTAACCAATGATCGAAAGCGGATATTCGTTGACGGAATCGGGAGTTCATGTTTTATTGATTGGCGGCGTTATTTTGCGTGGCCGCGGTGAGTGCGATGGTTACCATCGGCTCCGGGAGTACGGCCAGCGTTACGGTGCCTGCCGCTACATTTGTTTGCACCTCGGCGGGCGAGGTATATTTGTTCGAAATGATCACATCAACATCGGTGTCACCCTCGGAACCGACGGTTAATCCGTTTTGCTCGCACAAATATTTAAAGATAAAAGTGGGGTTTTGAGCCGGTACATAAACGGTTTTTCCTTTCAAATCCGCAAAACTTTCAACACCGTTGCCGTTGTCCAACAGGTATAGTACCCCTCGTGTGTTAATAGCGAGCAATTGAATGTTGCCTTGCGTTTTGTTGTAAAGGGTAGAGGCCGCGTTGGTGGGAAGAGCGGCGATATCGACAGTCCCTTTGATCAGCGCGGCAGTGATATTGGAGGCATCGGATTCCACATTGAAATGATAATTCAGAGCCGCCTCACCGTCGGCGTTCTTTTGCATGAGTTGCGCCATGCCGAAACCTGTCGTGCCGCTGAGCACACTGACATTGATTTCCAACTCGCCGTTTACCTGTGCGGTGTCGGTTGTATGATCAACATTGTAATAAAAATCATCGGCGGGAACGGCGTTGCCGATCGAAGCGGGGGCGGCTTGCATCATGATGTTCAAAAATTCGGACATAGCCGTTTTCATTTCGGCGCCGTCGATATAGCAAATATTGCAATTGGGAATAGCCTTTTGCGCCACGGCCGCTTTGGCAAATATGCCTTGTGTGGCAATCATTTGCGCGGCTTCGGCGACATTTTCCTGCAGGAAAGCGACAGATGCTTTATATTCCGCAAGAAATGCGGCGACCTCTGCGGGATGTTCCTCGGCAAAATCTTTACGAATGACAAGGCAACCTTGAACGAGCGAACCGGCCGGTGAAACTTTGTTCCACTCATCGGTCAAATCCATCACGACTTGAAGTTCGGTCTTGGGAGAACTGTCCGGATTGTTCGGCGTTTGGGAAGAATCATCGGGATCGGTACGAGTAGGGGAACAGGAGAACATCAAGGTTGCGGCACAGAGAAGTGCCAGCATCAGAGCGAGTGCGCGGATAAAATCGGTGTGTTTCATGAGATTATACCTTTCTTTGAATGATATTTATTCGATCGCGGATTTTTTCCGCGGTGAAATCGTGTAAATAGCCCGATTACCGATAATGCGAGGATAGTTCGTTGCGCATCAAAAGCCGATATTCACGCCCGTTGCGAACGAGAAAACCGTCTGTACTCAATTGATCCATGGCGCGATACAGCGAGGCTCGTCCGAGATTGAGCAGATCAGCCAATGAAACGACCGAGATGTCCAGCGTGACGGGTACGTTTTCTTCCGGAATTTCGGATAGCAAATATAGTGCCAGCCGCCGTTCGGCACTGCCGGCTGTCAAAAAGCATATTTTTCGATTGAGAAATTGAATGCGCTGTGTTAAGAAACGAATATAGGATGCCATAGTGGCGGGATGTGCCGCCAATATTTTTTCCCAAAGTGCACAGGGAATCAACAGGACATGACAGGACTTTTGCGCAACGATGTGACTTTGCGGTGACACATCGGCGGAAAATACGCAATGAACGCCAAAAACGGAACCGGCCTCCATGGTGCGCAATAGGGCGGCATGATTCGGTTCCGATGAATTCGCATATACGGTTGCCGCGCCTTGCCGCAACACACACAGGCATTGATCGGTCTCACGGCAAGGAAATATGGTTTCGCCTCGGGCAAAATTCACCTCGCGCATGCCTGCCTTGAGGTAATCCCATAATTCGTTGGGTAGACCGGACCATAAATGAAATGCGCGTATATTGTTATCGATCACGCTTGGTTCCTCCGACTGTCTCATTTGAGACAACACATTATAACAAATAAATCGATTCTTGTCAATAGATTTTGCCGAAATCCTTTACAAATTAAACTTTCATCTTGATTTTTACAATGCTTTGTGTTACAATGGTAAAAACAATATTTTCAAAAGGAGAAATATCATGGCAATTTTGGTTTCGGGCGGCGCGGGTTTTATCGGTTCGCATACCGTGGTTGAATTTTTGAACGCCGGAGAAGATGTCGTAATTCTTGACAATTTCTGCAACAGCAAGCCTTGTGTGATTGATCGCATTCGAAAGATTACGGGAAAAAGTGTGAAAGTTTGTCGGGTTGATCTGTTGAATCGTGAGCAAGTTGAGCGCGTATTCAAAGAAAATGATATTGAAAGTTGCATTCATTTCGCCGGACTGAAAGCGGTCGGGGAATCCTGTGCGCAGCCGTTGCGTTATTATCACAACAATGTTACGGGAACTTTGATCTTGTGCGAGATGTTACAAAAATACGGCGCCAAACGAATCGTGTTCAGTTCTTCTGCGACGGTTTACGGCAAACCCGAGCGTGTGCCGATTCGCGAAGATTTCCCGTTATCGACAACCAATCCTTACGGTGAAACCAAATTGATGATCGAACGTATTTTGACCGATTTGCATGCCTCGGATCCGGAGTTCAGCGTGTCCATATTGCGTTATTTCAATCCGATCGGGGCACACGAGAGCGGCCTTATCGGAGAAGATCCGCGCGGTATCCCGAATAATCTTTTCCCTTATATCACGCAGGTTGCTTCCGGAAAATTGGAAAAATTATCTGTTTTCGGCAACGATTACGCAACGCCGGACGGAACAGGGGTTCGTGATTATATTCATGTGGTCGACTTAGCCGTGGCGCATCTCAAGGCGCTTGCGCGTGTCCGCACGCGTACGGGCGTTGAGTGTTTCAATATCGGTACGGGCAAGGGGTATTCGGTGCTCCAGATGATTAAGGCCTATGAGCGTGTGACGGGACTTGCCGTGCCGTATCGAATTGCCGCTCGACGCCCCGGTGATATCGATGAATGTTATGCCGATCCTTCTCGCGCGGCCGAGTTGCTCGGTTGGCATGCCGAACGGGATCTTGATGATATGTGCCGTGATGCTCACCGTTGGCAATCACAAAATCCCAATGGATATCCCGATGAGATTTGACGGACACGGAGAGGAAATATTGTCATGAAAAACATTCAGATTATGTCGCTTGGAAAAACAAAAGACGGTTTGCCGGTCACGGGGTACATGATGCGGAACCAAAACGGTATGAAAGTTCTTATTTCCGATTTTGGAGGCACGATATGGCAGTTGCACGTGCCGGATCGCAACGGAAATTTTGCCGATGTCGTTTGCGGTTATGATTCGGTTGAGGCTTTGGAAGCAAGCGAAGGATATATCGGTGCCCTAATCGGCCGATGGGGAAATCGCATTGCCGATGCCGCATTTGAACTTGACGGAAAAACGTACCGGTTGTATGCGAACGACAATCAAAATCATTTGCACGGCGGCAAGGTCGGATTCGATCGTCGCTTTTGGGAAGTGATTCCCGTGGACGGGGAGCAACCTGCTCTTGTGCTTTCTTTGACATCGCCGGACGGCGAAGAGGGTTACCCCGGCAACCTTGAGGTAAAGGTCACCTATACGCTCGGCGCGGATAACGCGCTGTCAATTCGTTATCAAGCCACAACCGACCAAAAAACAGTGATCAATTTGACCAATCATGCCTATTTCAATCTTGGCGGCTATGCGTCCGGCAGCATACTCGGTCATGTGCTCCGGCTGGATGCCGCGGATTATCTCGGCATCGACGATGCGCTGATACCAACGGGAGAGCGTATTTCCGTTGACGGTACACCGTTTGATTTTCGCACACCCAAAACGATCGGACGTGATTTTATGCCGGATGATCGTTGTGACGATATGAAGAGGGCCGGCGGCTATGATCATTGCTTTAATTTCAAGGGCGGCGAGCCGAAAGACGGTGCGGTTTTACTGCGCGGTTATTTAGAGGATCCGAAAAGCGGACGGAGGATGGAAATTTACACCAATCAGCCTTGTGTTCAACTGTATTCCGGCAATTTTCTTACCGATGACGGCAATTTGCTCAAAGGCGGCGTCAAAAAGCAAGCGCAGATGGCGTTGTGCTTGGAGACGCAGAGAATGCCGGATTCGATGCATCACGAAGGGTTTACGCCCGCCACGCTCTCGCCCGGTGAAGTATATGACTATACGACCGTTTATCGGTTTACGATCGGCGATAAAACGATAGAATAAACAGAGAGTGGGGTATCTCGGCCCTTTGATATACCGTCGAATCCTACACAAAAATTTCCCAAAAATTCATGTCCCATTCACCAAAATACCGCATTGATATGTTATTATATACTTTGGAAGATCGTATATTTTGTTTCTTGATGCATGGAAAGAAAATCGCGAAGAAATAATAAACGGAGGACACGCAAATGCTCGATAAAAAGATTTTGGTCGTGGATGACGACCCCAATATCAGTGATCTGCTGAAAATTTATTTGGAAAAAGAGGGTTATGAGGTCAAGATCGCTTCGGATGGCGTTGAGGGCATCAGTTATTTCAAAATGTATGAGCCGGATTTGGTTCTGCTGGATATCATGCTCCCGCAAAAAGACGGTTGGCAGGTTTGCCGTGAGATACGCGAGATATCGTCCAAGCCGATCATAATGATTACTGCCAAGGGGGAGGCGTTTGACACGGTGCTGGGGCTTGAACTCGGCGCGGATGATTATGTTGCCAAACCTTTCGATATGAAGGTGCTGTCGGCGCGTGTCAAGGCGGTGTTGCGTCGTTATCGGACGGGAACGGGGCAAAACGACGGCAAAGAAACGATCAAATTTGACAATATAGAAATCAGTAAGGAAAAATACGAACTCAAATTGTGTGGCAAGGCTGTCGACATCCCCCCCAAGGAACTGGAATTGCTGTATTTTTTGGCGTCCAACTGCAACCGTGTGTTCAGTCGCGATCAACTCTTGGACAAGGTCTGGGGATTTGACTATCTGGGCGACTCACGGACGGTTGATGTGCATGTCAAGCGATTGCGTGAAAAACTGACGGGAGTTTCGGATAAATGGCTGCTGAAAACCGTTTGGGGCGTGGGCTACAAATTTGAAATACTCGGTTGAAAAAATACCGATGGAAACAGTCGGAGTGTGACGGATGTTTAAGAGTTTGTTTAGCAAATATCTTTCGGTGTTCGTCGTTATTATCGTTGTTTGTTTTTCCATGCTGTTGTTTGTCGCATACAGCATTGTGGTCAATTATGCCTCGGATGCCAAAATCTCCGGTGTGCGGGAAATCGCATCGGTCGTGGAGAAATATCTTCCCGACGGGCCATTGGAAGCGGCCGATCCGGACGGCTTGTCACAAACGCTTTCGCTTGCGGCGGCGGGTGATGATCGTATTTTGCTTTTGCTGACCGATGCGACGGGGCAGTTGCTTTCTTACGGCAGCAATTATGAAGCAACTTATTCGGGTGTCCGGTTGCCGCAGGCGTTGATCGAAGAATTGGCCGCGCAAGGAGAGATCGTCAAGCGCGGTGCTTATGCGTCGGATTTCGGAGAGGATGGGGTGATCTTTGCGATCTCGTTGCTTGACGACGATCTGACGATGCGAGGCGCCCTCGTTGTCTGTTCTCCGTCGGTGCACAGCATGGCATTGCTTCATGCCATGGTAAGGACCGTTCTGATGGCAAGCCTTTGGATTATGTTGGCGGCATTGATCGCCGTTTACTTCATATCGGAGCGTGTGACTGCGCCGCTGCGCGAAATGCGTCTTGCGGTTAAGGATTTTGCGGGCGGTCACTTTGAACGGCGTATTGTTATCCACGGTAACGATGAAATCGCCGAACTGGGTATCGCGTTTAATCAGATGGCGCAATCACTTGAAAATACGGAAAAAACGCGCAGCAGTTTTATGTCCAATGTGTCGCATGATTTGCGAACACCGATGACAACGATTGCCGGTTTTATCGATGCGATCCGCGACGGTGTGATTCCTCCCGAGCGGCAGGATCACTATTTGGAAATTGTTTCGGCGGAAGTGCACCGCCTCTCGCGTTTGGTCAACTCGTTGCTTGATGTGACTCGGATTCAAGCGGGAGATCGAAAATTCGTGATGAAACCGTTTGATATTTGTGAGATGGGACGTCAGATATTGATTTCGTTCGAGCAACAGATTGAGGCAAAGCAGTTGCAGATCGAATTTGTTTGCGACGAGGAGAATATGTTGGTTTTGGCCGACCATGATGCCATCTATCAGATTTTCTATAACCTTTGCGATAATGCGGTCAAGTTTTCGCGCGATGGCGGAGTTTTCCGCGTCAACATCGAGCGGATGACGACGACGGAAAAGAAAAACAAAATTCGAGTGTCGGTCTACAATCACGGCGAAGGCATCGCAAAAGAGGATCTGCCGTTTGTTTTTGATCGCTTTTACAAGGGGGATAAGAGTCGCGGTCTCGATCGCAAAGGGGTTGGACTCGGACTTTATATTTGCAAAACCATTATCGCCGCACATGGCGAGGACATTTGGGTGAACAGTGAGCAGGGAAAGGATTGTAAGTTCAGTTTCACCTTGACCGAGCAGGCGCCTCCGCGCGACTGATCGGTTGTGCGTGGTTGCAGAAGGAGAAGAAAATATGGATGAAAATACCAATCAAGAACCAAACGGGACAGACGCAGTTGAGCGGCATGACAGTTCCGGCGAGCAGTCTGCGGAAGTACGGGAAACGTCTGCCGTACAGCCCGGGCCGCCGGATGAGGCCGCTGAGCAGATCGATCAAACGAGCGATGTCACGGAGGAATCTGCTGTAAGTGAGATGTCGGAAGAGGAGCGGGAATGCAAAACCGAACCGACGGTGATCTATCGTTGGGAATATGCCGAGCAAGCGGCTGCAGATGCCAAGGCGGTGAGCAAAAATCGCCGCACGGGTGTGGTGACCTTTGCCGCTGTTATGACAGCCTGTTTTGTATTGACCTTGCTCGTGCTGATCGCGTCTCTTGCGGGTGGTTTTGATTTGTCTGCATCCGATTGGTCCGATGACGGACATTTGGAACGCGGCGACGATGATGCCGAAACGCTCACGTTGCAACAGATTTCGGCAAACGGCAATCAAGTTGTGGTGGCTGTTTCCGTCAAAACCGTGCTTGGCGGCGGCGTCGGGTCCGGCATTATCATGACAGAGGATGGTTATATTGCCACCAATTATCATGTGATCGACGGCGCGACGGATATTACCGTTTTGCTATATGACGGAACGGAATATACCGCCACGGTAATCGGCTCGAGCGAGATCGATGATTTGGCAGTCATCAAAATCGATGCAAAGCGGTTACCGGTAGCCACTTTCGGAGATTCTTCCCATGTTTTGGTGGGGGATCGTGCGGTTGTAATCGGACATCCCGCCGGGTTGGAATTCGGTTGGACGAGCACCTACGGCTATATTTCCGCTATCAACCGTGATGTTAAAATTCGTGATTATGACGGGACTATGACCAAGCGCATGACTGTTTTACAAACCGACGCCGATGTCAACAGCGGTAACTCCGGTGGGCCGATGTTTAACAGTCGCGGTGAAGTAATCGGTATTATAACCATGAAACTGGCGGGCGATTATGAGGGCATGGGATTTGCCATTCCGAGCAACGGCGCGGTTCCGTTGCTTGAGGCATTGATCAAAACGGGAACGACGGATGGCGTGAAATCCGAAGTTTCCACGGCGCGGCCCGTTCTCGGTATTACCGGTGTTTCGGTGGTCAAAGATCAGTATTACAAATTGGAAAGTGATCGGATTGTCACATTGCCCGAGGAAAGCGCTTTCGAAACGGAGGGAAGTTTCAAGGCGGACGCCACTGGCGTGCTCATTACCGCCGTTACCACCGCATCCGACGCCTACGATAAATTGCTGGAGGGAGACATCATTACCGCAATGGATGGCAAGACCATGTCAAACATGAGCGAGATGCGTGAGTATCTGTACGATTTGAATGTCGGAGATACGGTCGAAATCACTTATGTGCGTGAGGGCGAGAGTGCAATGGCCTCCGTTCGCTTGATGGCCGCAGAAGAATAATGTAAAAACGGGGCGGGAAATCGAAGCATCGATCTCCCGCCGGCTGTGCATCAAAGATCAATATTCAAAAGACGAAGAAAGGACATTTTTATGAAACAAACTGACCAAAGAACGCTTGCGTTTATCAATCTGTTCGCTGTTTTCGGAGCACTGCCTACACTGTGCGAATTATCGGAAGAGGCGCGCGCAACGATTGCGGGCAAACGGGTATCGATTGGAATTGCCGTTAAAGGGGGGCCTGCCGGTACGTTGCGTTTCCGCGACGGTGCGGTAGACGTGGTTGCGGGATGTGATAAGTGCGACATCAAATTGCCGTTTTTTTCGCCCGAAAAATTCAACGGGATGATGGATGGCACCGTTACTCCGATTCCGTCCAAGGGCTTTACCAAGATCGGGTTTTTACTCAAAAATTTTATCCCGTTGACCGATATATTATCGCGCTATTTGCGTCCGAGTGAAGACGATTTGAAAGATGAAAAGTTCTACCGCATTTCTACGTTGCTTATGTTCCGTGTCATTACGGGCGCTGTTTCACAGATCGGAAATGAAGACAAGGTGGGGCGTGCCAGCGCCGGTTATATTGTTGACGGAAATATTCGCATGGCCATCACGGAAAACGGAGTTCCGGTGATCGCTGCACATATCGTTGCCGAAAATCATCGCTTGACTACGGTGTCTGCAGATACCGATTCGCCCATGTCTCAAATGGAATTTGAGGGGATACATAATGCACGCGGTCTGTTTGACGGTATCGCGTCCTCTTTTACACTGATTTGCGATGGAAAATTGCGCATGAACGGTATGATTTCACAACTTGACAACATAAACCGTATTCTGGACCGCGTCGGTTTGTATCTTGCATAAGGAGGGAATACAGATGCATTCGATTTATACATTTGATAAAAGCATGGAACTTTTGCGCCGTGCCATGAAAGTTATCCCGGCCGGTATTTACGGCCATCTCGGGCCTGCGGAGGGGTGTCATATTCCGATCGACGCCTACCCCAAATACTGTGATCATGCCGACGGCGCCTATTTTTGGGATGTTGACGGCAACCGATTTATCGATTATATGTGTGCTTACGGTCCCAATGTTCTCGGATATAACGATCCCGATGTCGATGAGGCTGCTGCTCGCCAGCGAGAGAGGGGAGATTGTACCACAGCGCCCTCGCCCGTGATGATCGATTTCGCCGATTTGATGGTCGATACCGTCAAAAGCGCCGACTGGGCTTTTTTTGCCAAGAACGGAAACGATGTGACTTCACTTGCCGTTATGACCGCGCGCGCATACACTCGTCGTAAAAAAATCGTTTTTTTGACGGGCTATTATCACGGCGGTTCACCATGGACGCAGAAAATCGATTATTCCGGTATTATGCCGGAAGATGTCATGCATAATATATATGTGGATTGGAACGATGCCGATGCGTTGCGCGAGGTGTTTGAGACCAATCGGGATCAGATTGCGGCTGTGATTGCTCAACCTTACATGCACGGCAATTTTGCCGACAATGTCATGCCTGCCGATGGCTTTTGGCAGACGGTGCGCCGGTTGTGCGATGACAACGGTTCTGTTCTCATTGTCGATGATGTCCGTGCCGGTTTTCGTTTGGATTTGGGAGGATCCGACCACTATTTCGGTTTTGAAGCCGACTTAATTTGTTTCTGCAAAGCGATTGCCAACGGCTATAATGTCTCTGCATTGTGTGGCAAAGAATTTTTACGAACTACCGTTTCCGGGCTGTCTTACACGGGGAGTTACTGGATGAGTGCGGTGCCTTTTGCCGCAGGGATTGCCTGTATCGAAAAAATGAAGCGGATCAATTCTCCACGATTGCTGATCGAAAAAGGGGAAAAACTCAAAAACGGTTTGATCGAAACGGCACAAAAACACGGGTTTGATTTGCGTGTTTCCGGTGTCCCCTCATTGTTTTATTTGCGATTGGCCGACGATCCGTCGCTTATGTTGCATCAACGGTGGATTGCCGAATGCGTACGTCGCGGCGTTTATTTTACCAATCACCATAATCATTTTATCAATGCCGCGCTTACGGATGAAGATATTCGCGAGACAATAGAGATTGCCGATGAAGCTTTCACGGCATTGAAGCGATAATCGGTTGGTTGAACGGATAAACGGATACCCGAAAAAATCGAATCATTTGCCAATGGGTGACTATGATGTGATCGAAAGAGAAAAATTCGGAATATCGGCTTCGGAAATGATTTTTGTTTATTTTCAGTTTAGAGTATGAGAATAAAATGAACACGATCATATAAAATGAGGTGAGAGGTAAGTGTTCCATATTCTTGTGGCGGATGATGATAAAAATACGAGGTTATATTTCAGGGCTGTATTGAAGAACAACGGGTATACCGTAAGTGTTGCCGAGAACGGCATGGAAGCACTTGATGTCATGGACAAAGAACATATCGATCTTGTGGTGCTTGATATCATGATGCCGAAGATGGACGGATATGAATTTACGAAGACGTTGCGTGAATGTGACAACAATTTGCCGATTTTAATGGTATCCGCGAAACAGTTGCCCGTGGACAAAAACAAGGGATTTGCCGTCGGGACGGACGACTATATGACGAAGCCCGTCGATCAAGATGAATTTTTATATCGCATCAAAGCGCTTTTGCGCCGTGCAAAGATTGCAAACGAACGTAAAATCGTGATTGGTGAGGTTGTGATCGATTACGACTCATTAACCGTGACGAAAGGGGAGGAAACGCAGGAACTTCCGCAAAAGGAATTTATGCTTTTGTACAAACTCCTGTCCTATCCTGGAAAGATATTTACCCGCATCCAACTGATGGATGAGATTTGGGGCACGGAAAGTGAAACGGGCTGGGAAACCGTTACCGTACACGTCGGCAGACTACGCAAACGCTTTGAAGGATGGAATGAATTTGAGATAGAGTCTGTTCGAGGACTTGGGTACAAGGCGGTCAAAAAGGTATGAAAAAGGCAACTCATTTAAGCGTTGAAAAAATAAAAGAAAAAGCATCCAGAATTTCTTTGACGCTCGCACTTTCCGCCTTTGTGTTTGTCATTCTTCTTTTTGCAATTGTTTTGACTGCGCTCGGCTTGTGGCTCTTGACCAAAGCGGGGATTATCGTAGACACGGAGGGCGATCTTCAACTCGGACAGGTGATCCCGTTTATGTTGCTGATCAGCCTTGTCATCGGTGCCGTTGCAACGTTTTTCAGCAGTCGAATCCCTTTGAGGCCTGTGAACGAGATCATCAATAAAATGAATCGCTTGGCCGCAGGAGATTTCAAGACAAGATTAAAAGTCGGGGATGCCATATCGGCGCACCCGGCAGTGAAAGAATTTACGGAAAGTTTCAACACAATGGCAAAGGAACTTGAAAATACCGAACTGCTGCGTAATGATTTTATCAATTCCTTTTCCCACGAATTCAAAACACCCATCGTTTCGATTATCGGATTTGCTCATTTGCTTGAGGCGGATCAAGGTGATCTTACCGAAGAACAGCGGGTTCAGTATGCTCGTGCCATTCGTGAAGAATCCATGCGCCTGTCCTCCATGGCAAGCAATGTATTGAACTTGACCAAGGTCGAAAATCAGACGATACTCACGGATGTGTCGAGTTTCGATCTTTCCGAGCAGATCCGTTCGGCCGTGTTGCTTCTTGAAGAAAAATGGACAAACAAAAACATTGATCTGCAACTTGATTTTGACGAATACATGATTGACGCAAATGAAGAGATGCTTAAGCAGGTATGGATCAATCTCATTGATAACGCTGTG
>CAZOHP010000022.1:0-18124 GCA_964579815.1 uncultured Lachnospiraceae bacterium | reverse complement strand
ATCGCCCACCGACATGGGAGTCAATATGGCCGGCAATTGCATTATTGATGACGCAGTCGTCCGCAAGGCCGCGACCGAAGAGATCATCCGCCGCTATTTCGGCGCGCTGTGTAACCGTCGTCGCGATATGGGAAGCGATGCCGAGGTGCAAAAACTGGAGTTGCTCATGCAACAGCTCGGCGTTCGTGCATTGGATCGGGCTTGTGTGGCGCCCGCGCGCGAGCGCGCCGCCGAAACGGGAGCGCCGGTGGTCGCCATAGAGTTAGATGACGGCACGATCGTCACGGGCAAAACCACACCTCTGCTCGGCGCATCGTCGGCCTGCCTGCTCAACGCCATCAAGAAATTGGCCGGCGTTCCCAAACAAGCCAAACTCATCTCTCCCGAAATTCTCGAACCGGTCCAAGCACTCAAACTCAAGCATCTCGGCAACCACAATCCGCGTTTACATACCAACGAGGTCCTGATCGCGCTGTCCATATGTGCCACAACAGATGAAAATGCCGCTCGCTGTATGGAGATGCTGGACAAGTTGCGCGGCTGTGAAGTGCATTCTTCGGTGTTGCTGGCCGCTGTTGACGAAAATGTCTTCCGTCGACTCGGTTGCAATTTGACCTGCGACCCCGTCTATCAAACCAAAAAACTCTATCACGGCAACTGACAAGGAGCCTTTCC
Source organism: uncultured Lachnospiraceae bacterium (assembly GCA_964579815.1). GTDB lineage: Bacteria > Bacillota > Clostridia > Oscillospirales > CAG-272 > SIG644. Next base: position 17,449 of record CAZOHP010000022.1, on the reverse strand, counting down.
ATGGAAAAAGAAAAAATCGAACGCATCAACGCGCTCGCCCGCAAGTCCAAAACCGCGGCGGGATTGACCGACGAAGAAAAGCGGGAACAAACGGCTTTGCGCGCCGAATATATCGCTGAATTTCGTGCATCGTTTGCCGCTCAACTGGATCACACCGTCATTCAACGACCGGACGGAACGAAAGAAAAACTGAAAAAACGCAACTGACCGTTACGAAGCAAAGTGAGGAGGAGCGCGATGAAGTTACCCATGACGATCAATACCCGCTGTGTCGAGCAAACCGAAGAATTCGGCAAAATGCTTGCACACACGGTGTTGGAAGACCCGACAATCCCCCGCTATGTCGCAATGGCCGGTGATCTCGGTGTGGGTAAAACCGCTTTTGCACGCGGATTTGTCTCAATCATCGCCCCCGACGCGATCGTCCGTTCGCCCACTTTCGCGTTGGTCAACGAATACCGTAGCCGCATACCGGGAATGCCGCCCGTTTTTCATTTTGACATGTACCGCATTACCTCGGAGGACGATCTGTATTCCATCGGTTACGACGATTACCTTGATCGCGGCGTTTGCTTAGTCGAATGGAGCGAAAATATCCCCTATGCCCTCCCCGATCGATTCCTACGCGTTACCATCGAGAAATGCGACTCGTCCGAGCCGGATCTGCGCCGCATCACCGCCGCGATTGAACATTCAAACTACCGATACTAACCTCGGCATCAAGGAGCACAACATGTACATTCTTTCCCTGGACAGCACAGCCGTAGCCGCGACTGTAGCGCTGTGTGATGACGAGCATCTGCTCGCACTTACCACAATTCAAAACGGAAACACCCACAGTCAAACATTACTGCCGCTCGTTGAGAATGTGCTGTCTCATTTTGAATTGCGCCCGCATGATATGGGGGTGCTTGCCTGTTCGGCAGGCCCCGGTTCGTTCACCGGAGTTCGCATCGGCGTTTCAACCATCAAAGGGCTTGGTTTCGGCACGAATATTCCCTGCATCGGTGTTTCAACCATGGATGCGCTGGCCTATAATCTGATCGGCATGAACGGACTGATCTGCCCTGTCATGAACGCGCGCCGCGGTCAAGTATACAATTCGTTATTCGAATGTGCCGACGGCACCTTGACCCGCTTGTGTAACGACCGCGCCGTGGCGTTACCCGAGTTGGATGCCGAACTTGCCGCAAGCGGTAAGTGTCCGATCTACCTTGTGGGAGACGGGTATGACTTGGCCGCCGCACAGTTCACAGCCTGTGCGCATCTCTTGCGCAAAACGCCTGTCATGCTACGTCCGCAAAACGCTTATTCGGTCGCTCAAGTCGCGCTGCGCTTGTACCGTGAGGGAGCACGAACATCGGATGCCGAACTCGCCCCCGTTTATCTGCGTCCTTGCCAAGCTGAACGGGAACGCATGGAGCGGCTGGCCGCCGAGCAAACCACGTAACATTTTGGTTGAAATTTCAACCGTTAATGATATTTTTATCGCTGAAAGGAACACACTATGATGGAAAAGAAACCGAAACTCGTCATCGGCTGCGATCACGCGGCAGTAGAACTGAAAAACAAGGTCATTGCGCATATTCGGGAATTGGGATATGACATCACCGATGTCGGTACCTATACTTCCGACTCCTGTAATTATCCCGACATAGCCGAAGCCGCCTGCAAAAAAATCCAAAACGGAGAGGCTGCCATGGGCATTCTGATTTGCGGCACCGGCATCGGCATGAGCATGTCCGCCAATAAAATGCGCGGAATCCGTGCCGCCTGCTGCAGTGACGCTTTCAGTGCCAAAGCCACCCGTTCTCACAACGATGCCAACGTGCTGTGTTTCGGCGCTCGTGTGGTCGGTGAAGGCGTGGCCATGACGCTGGTCGATGCTTTTCTCTCCACCGGATATGAGGGCGGCAGACACCAAACTCGCATTGACATGATGATGGCACTCGAAGGGAAATAATTCACCGGTTCGCCGCCTTAGCCCATTCGGCGGGCACTCGTCGGTCTTTTTCCGGTTTACTTAAATTTTCAAGGGGACGCGTGTAAACTTCTCGCAAGGAATTTTTCTGCCGCTCTCTGCCAAAGGACGGTGCTTTTATGGCTCGTTACACACCAAATCAAATTGCATATGATACAGCAGAACTGCTGCGCCTTATTGCCGGGAAACCGAGCAAGCACTACACGACGGCTCTCATCGCCGCAGCGGGGTCATCTACCCGTATGGGCGGTACGGAATCCAAGCAATTGCTTGAAATTGACGGAATTCCCGTACTTGCCCGTACCCTGCTTGCTTATGAGCAGGCGTTGACTGTACAGGAAATTGTCTTGATCGCAAGAAAAACGGAGTTTGATACGTTCCGCACGTTGGCGGAACAATATCGAATCACCAAACTTCGCCGTATCACCGAGGGCGGCACGACCCGTCAGGACTCGGTGCGCCGCGGTTTATCCGTTGTCTCCCCCCAAACGCGTTATATCGCCATTGCAGACGGTGCGCGCTGTCTCATTACGCCCGAGCAGATCGACCGCGTAAATATCAAGGCATATGAAACAGACGCCGCCTCAGCCGCCGTTCCCGTTACCGATACGGTCAAAATCGTTGACAGCCATAGGCGAACCGTTGACAGTCCGGAGCGCGAGCACGTTTGGCTGGCACAAACACCCCAAACATTTTCACTCACGCTCTATCGCGCCGCCGCTTACCATGCCAAGGAAAACGGCATATCGGCCACCGATGACAATTCCCTCGTTGAGGCCATCGGCCGCCCCGTCACGCTGGTCGATTGCGGCAGAGAAAATATTAAGATCACAACCCCTACCGATCTTTATTTGGCTCGCGCCATTCTTGCGCAACGAGCGAGTAAAACGCGGGAGGACCGATCATGAGCAACACGACCTATCGCATCGGGCACGGCTATGACGTACACCGCTTGGTTGAAAATCGCCCTCTGATTTTGGGAGGAGTTCATATTCCTTATGACATGGGACTGCTCGGTCATTCGGATGCCGATGTGTTGACCCACGCCGTGATGGACGCCTTGCTTGGCGCAGCGGCACTGCGCGACATCGGCTATCATTTTCCCGACACCGATCCCGCGTATGCCGGCGCCGACAGTTTAGACCTCGCCAAGCAGGTCGCCGTCCTGTTGCATGAACAAGGATATATCATCGGCAACATTGACGCGACGCTCATCGCCCAGCGTCCCAAAATTTCCCCATACATCGAACAAATGCGTCAAAATCTATCCCGTGCCCTCGACATGAATACAGATCAAATCAATATCAAAGCCACCACCGAGGAGCATCTCGGTTTTACCGGCGACGGCTCGGGGATGGCCGCACACGCCGTAGCGTTGATCTCCAAGATATAAAGAGCAAAAGGGGACATCGCTCTCACACGCGACATCCCCTGCACCGTGCGGCATTTGACCGCTCGTCGGCTACACATCCCGCATTTTGTCCGTCTCGGCCGCGCCACACGGATTCGATGCATTGCGGAGTCGTGGCTCCACACAGCAAGCATATGTCCGATAAGCCGTATAGGTTCCCGTTTTCGACAAAATCTTACTTTTATCGATGATCATTACCGCGCGTCATGCGCAGAAAGAGGCTCCACATGATCCATATTTCCCCCTCCGTCCTCGCCGCTGATTTCGCCCATCTTGCCGAAGATGTCGCTCGCGTGGAACGCGGCGGCGCCGATTGGTTGCATTTAGATGTCATGGATGGTGCATTCGTGCCCAACATCAGTTTCGGTGCTCCCGTCATCCGCGCACTGCGACCGCACTGCAACCTCTTTTTCGACGTTCATTTGATGATCTGCGATCCCATGCGCTATCTCAATAATTTTATCAAAGCCGGCGCCGATCTTGTAACCGTTCACGCGGAGAGTTGCGATCACGTTGCCGAATGTTTGAACTATCTGCACGAAAATCATTGCCGTGCGGGGCTTGCCATCAGTCCCGACACCCCGGCCGAGACCGTGTTTCCCTACCTTGCCATGTGTGATCTCGTGCTGGTCATGACCGTTTATCCCGGTTTCGGCGGGCAGTCGTTCATCGCCGATATGATGCCGAAAGTGCGTGCCATACGTAACCGAATGATGCACATGGGGCTTGACATTGACCTGGAAGTCGATGGCGGCATCAACGCCGATACGGCAGCCGTTTGTGCCCAAGCCGGTGCCAATGTTCTGGTTGCGGGTTCGTCTATCTTCCACGCCACAGATGCATCCGGAGCCATTGAGGCTATCAAAACAGCCGCCACTCGCATGTCCGTCACGAACGACGAGCGATAAGTTCCCCCGAAACACCACAAAATCATATCAAGTTACATAACTTTTGTTTGGCGAAAAGGCGCCGGGGCGGGAAAGCACAAACTTTCCCACCCCGGCGCCTTTGGGATTTTCACTCAATTTATAGATCAAGGCGGAAATCTTTCCGCTAGACCGAACTCACCTCAAATGAGTTCTCAAAGGATCGATAGGACCGAATCCTTTTATCATTCATCGAAACTTTATATCTATATAAAAATTCCTCAGTGGAAACCCTGGCAAGCCTTTCGACTTACTTAGCATAATCAACCGCACGGCTCTCTCGAATCACATTGATTTTGATTTGGCCGGGGTATTTGACTTCTTCCTTAATCTTTTGTGCCATGTCACGTGCAATAACCGTCATGCCGTCATCGTTAACCTCCTCGGGCTTGACCATAACACGCAACTCGCGCCCCGCTTGAATGGCAAACGCCTTTTCGACGCCGCCGAAACTTTCGGCAATCTCCTCAAGTTTAGTCAAGCGCTTGATGTAATTCTCCAAATCTTCTCGACGCGCGCCGGGCCTTGCCGCGGAAATCGCATCAGCTGCTTGAACCAAAACAGCGATCACGGTCTTGGGCTCCACGTCATTGTGATGCGCTTCGATTGCATGGATGACATCCTTGCTCTCCTTGTACTTCTTGGCAACCTCAACACCAAGTTGTACATGTGATCCCTCAGCATCATGCGGAAACGCCTTACCGATGTCATGCAAAAGCCCCGCGCGGCGTGCCGTTACGGCATCGACGCCGAGTTCCTCAGCCATCATACCGGCAAGAAACGCAACTTCCACCGAATGCTTGAGTACATTTTGACCGTAACTGGTACGGTAGCGCAGACGACCCAACAACTTGACCATTTCGGGATTGATACCGTGAATACCGACCTCAAAAGTAGCTCTCTCTCCGGCCTGCTTGATCACCGCATCAACTTCACGTTTGGACTTCTCAACCATTTCCTCAATGCGAGCGGGATGGATACGACCATCGGCGATGAGTTTTTCCAGCGAAAGTCTTGCGACTTCACGACGAACGGGATCGAAACCCGACAGCGTAATTGTTTCCGGTGTGTCGTCAATGATCAGTTCGACACCCGTCAACGTTTCCAGTTTTTGGATGTTGCGCCCTTCGCGACCGATAATACGGCCTTTCATTTCATCGTTGGGCAACGGAACCGCCGAGATCGTAGCCTCGGACACTTGATCGGCAGCGCAACGCTGAATGGCCAATGTAATGATGTTTCTCGCTTTTTCATCAGCCTCTTCTCGGAACTGATTCTCCAACTCATCCAATCGTCTTGCCAAATCGTGCTTGACCTCGGATTCCACGCTTGCAATCAATTCTTCTTTTGCCTGCTCCGCAGTAATACCGGAAATCTGCTCCAAGCGCTGCTGTTGTGCCGAGAGCACCTGCTCGATTTGTTCGCGAACTTCATCGTTTTCTTTGAGCCTTTTTTCAAGTTGCTCATTTTTGCGATCCAACGCCTCGGATTTTTTATCCAGATTTTCTTCTTTCTGGTTGACGCGGCGTTCCATGCGCGTGACCTCGGCTCGGCGCTCCTTGAGTTCATGCTCTGTCTCGTTGCGAAGGCGAAGCGTTTCTTCTTTGGCTTCTATCAGCGCTTCTTTTTTCATGGTTTCCACCGAAGCCTTACCGTCCTCGATGATTTTCCCGGCCTTAGCCTCGGCTGAACCGATCTCAGCTTCTGCAACTTTTTTACGATATGCAATGCCGATGAATGCACCGACAATCAATCCCACAAGCAAAGATGCCACAGAGAACACGATGATCTTGGTTAACTCGTTCATAATACACCTCCTTAAATTTGATTTGATCTCTCACGTACTGTGTGATAACGGTATCAGCGGTAACATTCTACCATTTTAAGATACCATTTTATATTGTACACAATATTTGGTGATTTGTCAAGAGCAAAGTCGCAATTCTTGTTACTTTTTACTCAAAACAAGCAAAAAACGTCGTTGCGTCGGAAAACGAACGACGTTTTGATATTATAAATGTCGCAGATAATCGCGCAATCGCTTCAGTACGGCCAAGGCGAGTAAGACACCGAGTACAGTTCCGGAAATCAATTCTCCCGCTCCCACTTCAATCGCAAGCAGCATCGCCCCCTGCTCAAGATGGTAGGCATATCGCAGGACCAAAGGGACGATGACGGTATTGGAAATCACATTGGGCAAGGTGGCAACGATCAAATTCAACAAACTGTACGAATGCCACACACGTCCGATCATGCGACAGCCGATTGCGCCAAGCACCGTAGCCAGCGTGCCGAAAATCCAGTCAGCCGGGGCCGAACTGAACAGCAAATTGGCAATGAAGCATCCAACGCCGAGTCCGGGCACCGCAGCGGACATAAACAGCGGAAAAATGCACAGCGCTTCACCGAGACGACATTGCGGTGTCGCCGAAGCCAATCCCAGCGTGGCGGAAATCCATGTCAAAATCACGTACATCGCGGCAATCATCGCCGCTTGACATAAGTACAACGTGTTTTTCGACTTCATAGTTCAAATTCTCCTTAGTTTTGTTTTAGGTGAGGATGGTTACGAACTCACCGTTTGTTCGATATTAACAATGCTTATTGTTGACGCAAAACAACCACACCGCGGCAATCATCCAGTACGACCTCGGGCGTTTCGGCCGGCGTATCGTGGCACTCAATGCCAATGACCGCGTCGCCCTCGTAGCCGCTCACGCGAACATTGCGCATTTCCAACTTGGCAAAATCGTAGCCCACGGCAAACGGTTCATTCGCGCAGCCCTCTCGAAACGTAATCTCGCTATCCTCGATTCGCATGGTCAGCGGTTCTCCCGCGTCGGAATAAAGTTGCATGGGACGATTCACACCGTTGACACGACAGTTGCGGAATGTAATATCGCCGAGACTGCGGTTGCAGCACCAAATATGGCGGTTATATTCAAGAATAAATAGGCTATCCACATTTGTAAATTCGCAATTTTGCACCACAATATTGCCCGGTGCCTTGCGTATTTCAAAGTCTCCGTAGCAAAAATACAGAAATCCCGTCAAGGTATTGTGACGATCTGTCTCATTGGTATCATCGCCGGCAATTTTTCGCTCCGGCGACATCTTCCACCGATGGCCGTAGATTCCCGGTCCGTGAATGCGGCAACCGTCGATCAGAATATCGGTACCGCCCAAGCGAAAAGCACTGCAGGCACTGCTGATATCACAACGCAGAATCGCCATATTCAAGTTATTAAATCCCGCCACACTATCGTCGCCCGTATGCAATGTACATTCCTCAATGATGACGTTATCGCAGTTGCGGCAATGAACACCGTCATGCCCGGCTTGCACGCAAACGCCGTGAATGTATATATTTCTTACCCACGCCAACTCATGTGCCCAATTTCCGCTGTCCTTGACGGTGTAACCGCTCAATTCAACATTAGAGCAACGATACATGCCGATGGCATGCGGGCCGCGATATCCCTCTTCGCCCTGCGCGTCATAGCAATTGCGACCGTTAATGCAAGAGCCGCCGTCGCCGATGATCTTAAAATCGTGAGCGAAATGAGCACGAATCAACGCATTGCACCAGCGTTTGAGCGGATTCTTGGGCCATGCGGGCTCTTCGATATCACCCTCAATCGGCTCAATCGCATCTTCGCAAAAATGCGTATAATCTTCCGGATTGCGGCTTCCTTCCAGCACGGCATTTTCAAGTAAGTGCAACGTTACATGGGAACGGATGCGCAGACCGCCCGTCCGCCAAACGCCCGCGGGAACGGTCACCTCACCGCCTCCCGCTACAAAACAAGCGTCGATAGCCGCTTGAATATGTTCGGTTTGCAATTCTCCGTTGCATACTGCGCCGAAATCCGTGATACAATAGATACGCTTCATAAAAACTCCTCCGTTTCCAAGGTTCGTAAACAAATCTCTTTGATGGAACAAATGTCCTTGTATCGCGCTTGCCTCTCCGGTATCTCCGCCGAACCGAGATCAAGGCATGGGAAACATCCGACTTGTGTTTGACATTATAGCACATGTTTTTTATTCTGTCAATACACAGATCTTCGGCCACGCGCCGATTCTTCGATCTTATCCGCAAATACTTTTTGCTTTTTTGCGATTTTCTCTTGCAAACGGAAAAAAAAGGTGTTATAATAATGCATCATCTCATGCAGATGAAATCAAAAAACAACGATCAACAGAGTAAGAACATGTGCGTCAAGTGTCGCGCGGACGGGGAGTTGCCGTGCGAACGAAAGAGTGCCTTGCAAAGGCGGATCTCTGCGGTACATATTCTGCATCCCGCTGTGCATATGGGACTATCCTCGGGATACACCGTCCGAAATGTTACACAGGATCAATCTGTATTTTCGGGAGGTGTATTTTTATGAAACAAGCAAAAAAAATCGCTCTGTTCGGCAGTTTGCGCATACTGGCACTGTCATCTGTATTCGTCGCCGTCAGCATCGTTTGCGGCAAATATCTTGCCATCCCGGGAGGCAACATACTGCGATTCAGTTTTGAGAATCTGCCCGTGCTGCTCTCCGGTATCGCTTTCGGTCCCGCCGTCGGAGCGGTCGTCGGGGCCACCGCGGATCTTTGCGGTTCGATCATGGTAGGTTACACCATCAACCCCATCATCACCCTCGGAGCCGCGTCTGTCGGCCTTTGCGGCGGAGCGGCATTTCGTTTCGGCCGTTCCTTGCCCCCGTTGCCGCGCCTGGCACTCACGGTGACATTGGCACATCTGATCGGATCGGTGGGAATCAAAACATTGGGGTTGGCCGCCTTTTATTCCCTTCCGCTGTGGGAACTGGCGCTGTGGCGATTGCTCAACTACACAATCATCGGCGCGTTGGAATTGATGTTGCTTTGGTTGCTGTTACGCAACGTAATCATACAAAAATATCTCAACATCCAAAATTTCGGAAAGGACAGGAATATGAACCGTGAACTACACTGAAGCACTTGAATATATCCATGCCGTAAACTGGGTATTCTGCAAGCCGGGGCTTGATCGCGTTCGGGCGCTGTGCGCTTCTCTCGGTGATCCGCAGGATCAATGTAAGTTCATTCATGTTGCGGGAACAAACGGCAAAGGTTCGCTATGCGCTGTAACCGCTTCGATTCTTCGTGCATCCGGGCTCCGTGTGGGGCTTTACACCTCTCCGTATATTCTCCGATTCAACGAGCGCATACAGTTGAACGGAGAGAATATTTCGGACGCGGAGTTGAGCGAACTGGTGGAATATATCCGTCCGTTTGCCGATGCTATGGAAGATCGCCCCACCGAATTTGAACTCATCACAGCCATCGCCTTTTTGTACTTTGCCCGCCATCGGTGTGATGTTGTTGTGCTTGAGTGCGGTCTGGGCGGTCGTTTGGATGCGACCAACATCATTAAAACGCCCGCATTATCGGTCATCACGGGAATTGCCCTCGATCACACGGCCATTTTGGGGGATACCGTTGAAAAAATCGCCGCCGAAAAAGCCGGCATCATCAAACCGGGGGTACCCGTGTTGTGGTGCGGGCAAAACGCCGCCGCCCAAGCGGTCATTCAAGCACGGGCCGAGGCCGTAGGTGCTACGATGTACTCGGTTGACCACACCCAAACGGTCATCAAAGATATGAACATGGACGGCACTGTCTTTGATTTCGGTTCACGGCACGATCTGCACATCCCCTTGCTCGGTTCCTATCAGCCGTACAACACCGCCAACGCCCTCACCGTGATCGACATACTCAATCGTCAATGCGGCTACACGATTGACGAAAAAGCCATACGCGCAGGATTAGAAGCCGTGCGCTGGCCCGCACGATTTGAGATCCTATGTCACGAGCCGCTTGTCATTGCCGACGGCGGTCACAATCCCGAGGGCATCGACAGCGCGGTCGATAGCATCATCCGCTATTTCGGAACCGGCAAAGTCGTTATTGTCACAGGCGTTATGGCAGATAAGGGCTATCGGTATATGGCAAACCGCATAGCAACCGTTGCCCACCGCGTCTTTTGCTTGACACCGGATAATTCCCGCGCACTTCCCGCAAAGGATTATGCCAAAGTATTCGGCGATCTCGGCATTGAGGCCACTGCTTGCGCATCGGTCGATCAGGCAATGGAAATCGGCATAATGTGCGCCGAAGAGAACAATATTCCTCTTGTCAGTTTGGGGTCACTGTATATGTACCGTGAAGTGAGAGCCGCGGTAACACGCATCGCGGAATCAAAAAATCGGAAATAACATTCGACAAAGCCAATGCCAAACGATACAAACAAAGATCGGCACTGTGAAAGCAGCATCACTTTCGCAGTGCCGATCTTTTCCCTGCCCTTTAATCCACCGCCGAAGCCGCATAAACAAGCGCAGGTCGACGAATCGCTTCGGGAAAATCGGACATTTCGATCCGGCGGCGCAAATGCGCAGTCGGGAAATCAACATGTTTCATTTCGGGCACACCGTCTCGAATCACAATATAATCCGCCCCGGGCGTAGCCGCATCGGCAGCCATACGATAATGCAAACTGCCGGGATTGAGGTACATTTCATCTTTGGCAGCCTGCATCAAATAGCAACGATGCGAGTGGCCAAACAACAGACGACGTTTGGGATGATCCTCAAAATTCCCCACCAAACGCGCCCAAAGTTCATGGAAATACGGAATTGAGCGGCGGTCCCGCAAAGCGTCGTGAATGGGATTGACCGTTTCACTGATCACGATGGCATGGCGCATGCAATAACTGATACCGTCCAATGTAACAAGTTGTTGTTCGGGCAAATTTCGCAACCATTCAACACGATCGGGCGTTAATTGATTGACCGTATGCGAAGCATAACTTGTTTCATGGCCGATCGGCTCGCGCGCAGGATCGTCATAATTCGCCACAATGGCGCGATCATGATTCCCGGCTACCACAATAGCTTGGTGATCCCGCAACCAATCGATAACCTCACACGGATTCCATCCCCAATCAACAGCATCACCCACGCACAATACGGCATCGAATGTTTTTTCCTCGGCCTCAACGGCACGCAATGCATCGATATTGCCGTGAATATCGGAAATCACAAGTATTTTCATCTTTCCGGTCCTTTCTCTAAAAAGCCGACAAACCGTATCCGAACAAGCAACTTGCCGTCGAACTCGGAATTACTGAGGATCAATCGGCCCGACATCATCAAAGGCAACGGGAACGCCGACACGGTCGGACTCGAAAGCCGCTTCCATCACCTTCATCACACGCATCATTTGAGGATGCGTAACCAATTGCTTGGCTTCGCCGTTGATAGCGCAGACAAAGTTGCGATAGAAGTCATGGACATCCGATTCGGGACGTTCCACCTCGTAAGTTACCGTTGTTTTGTCGTCACGCGGCGCCATCGTCTTGGTCAATCCCGCGGCCGTAACAACAGGCTTCACATCATGCTCTTCCCATGTCTTGCACAGGACAACCTTGGTTTTATCTCTCCAATCATTGATGATCGCCGTGCCGTCCATGCCCGCCATAAAGAAACGAGGCAATGCGATGAAATTACGTGTAGAGACTTCAATATGGGCAACAAGATCACGCTCGAAGAACAAATCAAGTTTGAAACCGTCATCCACCTCGTCGTTGGTCAAATGATCGCAACGGCAATATACCTTTTCGATCTTTCGGTCATTCACAATACCGATCATTTGGTCGATCAAGTGCACGCCCCAGTCATAGATCATACCGCCGCCGTGCTCCTTGTGGCCTCTCCAGTCGCCGGGAATACCGCGCGAACCGTGATAGCGGGATTCAACGGTGAAGATATTGCCCAAATCTCCGCTCTCGTACATATGCTTCATCATCAGATAATCGATATCCCAGCGGCGGTTTTGATGAACGGTAAACAATCTGTTGTATTTGTTTGACGCATCCAACATCACCTGCAGATCCGCGCTTGACAACGTGACGGGCTTCTCGCTGATGACATGCTTGCCGGCCGCCATCGCCTCCACAGCCAAAGGTTTGTGCAATTCGTTGGGAACGGCCAATGTCACGAAATCGACATTCTCATCATCAAGTACAGCCTGCCAAGAATCGTAGGCATGGATTCCATTCGCCCGGGCCAATGCATTTCGCTCCGGTTTGATATCATAAACGCCCAAAAGGTTGACCGCATCGCTTTCTTTCAAATAGCGCGTATGCCAGCCTCCCATGCCGCCATAACCGACGACGACGCCGTTTCTTTTCTTGGTAATGTTCATAGCAAAACTCCTTTGCAGCCGCGGGATATCTCTCCCGGCGGACTTTTATTGTTTGTATTATAGTACGTTTCCTTTGAAATTTCAAGTCTTTTTTGAATATTTATCAGACAAATATTGCACTTTTTGTCTCTCCGCTTACTTATGATATTTCGTACCGCGCAAAATATTCATACATCGGTACAGCACCTCGCAAACGACGACACGGGCCAACTGATGAGGCAATGTCAGTTCGGACAACGACAATCGCAGATCACAAACCGCCTTGACCGTAGGCGCGATTCCGTAAGAAGAACCGATCACAAGGCAAATTTCGCTCGCGTGTGCGCTGACTTCTTCCAATTTCGCCGCCAACTGCTCGGAAGACATTTGCTTTCCTTCAACGCACAATGCAACCTTATACGCGCGAGACGCCAAATAAGGCATCATGAGCGCTCCCTCGCTCTCCAATGCCGCCGCAATCTGCGCCTGTGACGGGTCATCGGGCAGTTTTGTCTCTCTGAGATTGATTTCTTCGAATTTGCAAAAACCGCCCAGCCGTTTTTGATATTCGGCCACAGCGTCACGCCAATAACTTTCCTTGAGCGTTCCCACTGTGATCAACTTAATATTTAACATACCATCCTCACTTTCGCTTAGTCGGCGGTCAATCATTAATCATTAATCGTTAATCGTTAACTCGACCGGATGATCGGGCGCGGCAACGGCAATGGAAATATTCGTACTTCCCAACGCCGTCAACGTTTCATTGTAGGCCAATTCCGGCCGATTATTTTGCTCGCTCAAATGTGCCAACATCAATCGTCTCATTCCGTGCTCGGCAAGTTCGGCGGCAAATGCGGCACAGTCGTCATTGGACAGATGGCCGTAGCGCGAACGGATGCGCTGCTTGAGCCGCGGGGGATACGGCCCCGCAAGCAACATTTCAAAATCGTGATTGCTCTCCAGCACCACGCTCTCACACCCTCGCAGCGCCGCGCGAATATCATCGGTCACATAACCGAGATCGGTCACATAACCGACAGACGCACGACATTCCCCTTCGCCGATCTCAAATCGGTAACCAACCGAAAACTCGCTGTCATGCGGCGTAATAAATGAATGTACGGTGATATCGCCGACCGTTTCGGCGTAAAGCGGCATATGAACACAAAGGCATGCTCGCCGCTCCTCGTCCAACTCGGAAGCGATTACCTGCGCCGATGCTTCAACGGCATGCACAACCAACGGGTGATGCTTGAGCAACACGGGGAGAGCGGCAGTATGATCGCGATGATCATGCGTGATGAAAACGGCGTCGATCTCATCGACCGTCACTCCGACCTCACCGAGCGCCAGCGTAAGTGCCTTGGCATTTTTTCCCGCGTCAATCAGAATTTTGGCGCAGTCGGTCATCAGCAGAAAAGAATTGCCCGAAGAACCGGAATAAAGTGATATGATACGATAATTGGGCATAGCATTGTCCTTTTACGAAATTATAATCGAACGCCCAGCGCAGCCAGCAAATCCTCCAGCAAAAACAGCCAGATCACGTCAAACATGATCGCAATGATCAGCGGTACAATCACGGTGAGCATCCAACGGGAATCGCGCATGCGGCGAGCAGCCTCGTCAAGTTTCTCCTGCTTTTCGGTCGGTGAGAGCGTGTCCGGTAACATATCCGCAGTCACACCTCGTAAAGCGAAACCGCGATTATAGACCACATAAACAACCAGCAACACGGCCGCCAACCCGACGTATATGTACATCATATAGACGAATTCAAACGCCACACTGCCGAAATAAACAGCGACAGCCAGTACGGTATTGAGGATCAACAACAACGTCAAGCGTTTCCCCTCCGGAGTCGTTTTCCCGGTGGGGATCAGACGCCGCTTGGAGCCGTCGGCGTTGTGCGACGGGCGGCCGAGGCCGTCGTTATCAATATCGTAAGGCCCTTTCCTGCGAAACGGCGACATCACGCTCCTCCTTCAAGGCTGACAGCCCCTACAGTTCGAACATGCAATACATGGCAGGCCCCCGCGCCGAACACGGCATCCATGTCCTTGCGGAACGTTTCAACATCCGAAAGTGCGACATACGCTTGAATGGTTCCCGCAAAGCCGCCGCCATGCACACGATGAGCGGCCGTGGGCAGACGATCGCATAGGCAAAGAGCCAGCGACAGCCCCTGCTCTTTTACATTGACGGTGGTATACACATTTTGCAAATAGCAGAACGAGGAATGCCCCGAAGCATTGACACCGGCAAAGTAATCGGCAAGATTGCCCTCATACAACGCCGTTCTCATAGCAGCCACACGGCGGTTCTCCTCAAAATAGTGCAATGCACGCAACACAGCTCGATCCCCGCACATCTCTCGCAGCATAGGGATGGCGGCACGCACAGTTCCCTCATCCGTCTCGCGCAACACAGTCTTGCCAAGCGCGGCGGCCACCGACTTCATTTCGGCGGGAACCGAAGCATAATCGGGCGTCAAATCGGCGTGATTACCGCCTGTATCGACAATACAAAGCGCATAGCCGGCAGCGGTCAAATCAAACGGAATGGCGTCGACTGCAGGGGAAGTCGGATCGGCAAAATCCAAGGCCACGATACCGCCGATCGCGCAAGCGCACTGATCCATCAACCCGCAAGGCTTGCCGAAAAAGACATTCTCTGCTCGTTGTGACAGTTTGGCAATCGTTACCGCATCGACTTTTCCCCGGTTGTACAAGTGATTCAAAATCGTCCCGATCATGACCTCATAAGCAGCCGAAGAAGACAAACCGGAGCCTCCCAATACATCCGAAGTCGCAACAGCATCGAAACCGCCGACAGCGTAACCGCTCTCGCGCATTCCGCACGCCATGCCCGCCACCAATGAAGCCGAAGTACCGTAGCGCGCTTGATCGGGCACCAATGTCATATCGGGCGTAACGGTCAGCGGAGCAAACCCTTCGCTGTCCATGCAAATCACGCCGTCCTCGCGCGGTGCCGCAACGGCAATCATATCGAGATCGATGGACGAAGCGATGACACACCCATTGTTGTGATCGGTATGGTTTCCCGCCAACTCGCTACGGCCGGGCACGGAAAACACAGCCACCTCTCTGTCCTCACCAAAACGAACCGCAAAGGTATTCAGCAACGAAACAAGGCGTGCTTTTTTCTCCGTCAAAGCATCTCCGTATAACGATGTAAGAATAGCGTCCAGCGAACCGCCTTGAACAGCCTCGCACCACGTTGAAATTGTTTTCATATGTAGCCTCCTTCGGAAGAACGGCCATCGGCCGTATTTTTGTTGTACGCTCTATTTTATCATATTTGCGTGCTTTTGACAATGGATTTTGTGTGAATTCGGAAGAAATTTTCCGTGTTTTGGGTAAATACGGGCAAGTTTTTCTGATTTTTTCAAAAAGTTCTTGACAAATCTCACTCATCGTGATATACTGATGACACAATGAAACCATTGATGCGGAGATAACGCCGATGATGACTTTACAGAGAGCCCGCGATGCTGGAAATCGGGTATGATACAAGTCGGCAAATGGACCGCGGAGGGCGCACGGAAACGCACCGATGTGCGGAGTATGCTGCGACGTATGACACACGTCAGTTGTTAGGGGTATGTTTGTATCCCGTAAAGTGCACGGCTCGGCCGTGAATCAAGGTGGCACCGCGGAAGATATCCGTCCTTGGCAGAAAAACATCGTTCGTTTCTGTCGAGGGCATTTTTGTTTTTACCAATCACAATGCCGCTTGAGAGACCAATGAAAACAACCATACCTTAATAGGAGGGCATCATGTATATATTATCCAAGCGATGGCGAACGATCCCGCACGTGACCGAGTAACTCAAAAATCAAAATATATATTTTAAGGAGTAATTTGATTATGAAATACAATAATGTTGAATTTGACACTTATTTCAGAGACTATCCCAGCAAAGACGGATTTTTCGGCAAGTACGGCGGTTCATACGTCACTCCCGAACTTCAAGCGGCGATGAATGAGATTACAGACGCATATTTCACCATCTGTCAATCACGTCAATTCATTGCGGAATTGCGCCGTATCCGCAAGGAATTTCAAGGTCGCCCCACTCCCATTTCGCATTTGGCACGCCTCTCAAACAGTCTGGGTAGCGTTCAGTTGTACGTGAAGCGCGAGGACCTCAACCATTCGGGAGCCCACAAACTCAATCATTGCATGGGCGAGGCGTTGCTGGCCAAATACATGGGCAAGAAAAAAGTCATTGCCGAGACCGGAGCCGGCCAACACGGCGTTGCTTTGGCAACAGCTGCCGCATATTTCGGATTGGAATGCGACATCTACATGGGATCGGTTGACATAAAAAAACAAGCCCCCAATGTGGCGCGCATGAAAATTCTCGGCGCCAATGTCGTCGAAGTTACACATGGTCTGGCCACGCTCAAAGAAGCAGTCGACGCCGCCTTTGAAGCCTACGCCAAAGAATACAAGGACGCCGTCTACTGCATCGGCTCGGTCCTCGGCCCTCATCCGTTCCCCATGATGGTTCGTGATTTCCAAAGTGTGGTCGGTATCGAGGCACGCGAGCAATTTATTGAAATGACGGGACATTTGCCCGATGCCATTGTGGCCTGCGTAGGCGGCGGATCCAATGCGATGGGCCTTTTCTCAGGATTTCTCAATGACCCCGTCGATATCTACGGAATCGAGCCGCTCGGCAGAGGCCCCAAATTGGGCGATCACGCCGCCAGTCTCAAATACGGCACCGAGGGCATTATGCACGGTTTCAACAGCATTATGCTCAAAGATGAATACGGCGAACCGGCACCTGTTTATTCGGTCGCAAGCGGCTTGGATTACCCCTCTTCCGGCCCTGAGCACGCTTTCCTACAGGAGATCGGGCGCGTGAAATACGACGTCATC
>CAZOHP010000021.1:0-18234 GCA_964579815.1 uncultured Lachnospiraceae bacterium | reverse complement strand
GTATAGCCGTCCTCGTTTTTTTCAAAACGAAACGGAGAAGTCGTTTCGCAAGCAGTAAGCATGCAGATGACCGCGGCCAGCACAACCGGCACGACGAAAAGCGGTAAGGTTCGTTTGATTTTCGTTTTCATTGTCTTTCCTCAACTTTTCTATATTTTATCGTGCGCTTTGTAAGAGGCTGTTGCCGCCGGCTATTTGCAATTCGGAACTGCCGCCCGTCACAGTGGTGAGTGAGACGCAGTTGTGGAAAGCCATCGCGTCGACAGACGAAAGAGCGGCGCCGAGCGAAACCGTGCGCAGATTACAGCAGTCGGCAAAGGTTGAGGCGGGCAACGATGCCAAACTGTCGGGCAATGTGACGGAGACCAAATTGGTACATCCCATAAACACCTGCAGGCCGAGCGCTTTCAGATTCTCGGAAAACTCGATTTCGGCGAGTGTGGTGCAATGGGCGAAGGCCATGTCGGAAATCGTTGCCACGGAGTCGGGGAATGTGATGCGTTGCAAGGCGGCACAGCCGTAAAAGGCGCGAACGCCGACGACAGCACAATCGTCGGGGAGCGTGACATTTTCCAAATAGTCGCAACCGTAAAAAGCGTAGTTCGGAATGTTGCCCTCGGTCAGCCGAACCCGAATCAGCGAATGCGGAAGATAGGAAGAGTTCCAATGATAGGTTTCCGCGCCGAACAGATAGCCGAGATATCCGGCGTCGTCGCGGCTTGCACCGAGAAAGGGTAATGTGAGGTCGGTCAGGTGATTGCACCCCCAAAAGACGTTTTCGCCGATATGCTGCAACGAGGCGGGAAGAACCACGTCGGTCAAGGCGGTGCAATTTTCAAAAGCGTATTCGCCGATGGTTCGAAGCGAATCGGGCAGGGGAACATAACTGAGTTGAGAGCAACCGGAAAAAGCATAGGCGCCGATGGAGGTCAGCGTGTCGGGTAAAACAATCCAATGCACGCGTGAGCAATCCGTAAAGGCGCTGGCGGCGATGGCAGTGACGGTGTCGAGCAGAATAACGGTATCAAGTGTCGACGGCACGCGAAATCCCGTGCCGAGCGGTGAAGTTTGCCCGAAGAAATAGGATAAGTGACCGTTGCCGTCGCGTGCGGAGCCGAGTTGAGGCGTTTGCAAGACTTGGATGGAGCGGCAACCCGTCAACAGGTCTGTTCCGATTTCGGTCACGCTTTCCGGAATGGCAAGGGCAGTCAGTGCGGTATTGTCACGGAGCAGCCCGTCTCCCAGTGCCACGACCGCTTTGCCGTCGATTCGGTCGGGAATCACGATTTTCGGTTCCTCTCCGCGGTATGCCGTGATTCGGATGCCGCCGTCGGTGTCCTCGTAAACAAAGGATTCGGCGGGGGCGGGAGCCACGGACTCGAAGACAGACGCAATGGAAGATGCAATGGAGGCATCCGAGCGTTCGGCTTTGTCGGTCGGTACCGGTTGGAACGGATCATGACAGGGAGTGTGAGGTTCGGTCGGCTCGGCGGGGACGGTCGGTGCGCCGCAAGCGGACAAAAGCAGCAGTGCGGTCAGCAGCAATGCCGCGATGCGATATTTCGAAAAAAAAGATGTCTTCATTCCGATCTCCTTCGGTTATATGATCTTGTGCTCTATTTTAGCACAAATGAAGATGATACGCAAGGGGAGTTGAAATAAATTTACAAAATGTTGCCGCACCGCGTGTTATGACAAGATTTGCGCTGTGGCGGTGTTACAATATGTGGGACAAGCACAGAAAGGGGATGAAATAACAACGATGCTGAAAAATCGGGAGCAACTCAGTTTCAGCGTGCGAGGCGACATCGTCACGGCGCGATTATGCGGCGAGATCGACCATCACAGCGCGGCCATGTTGCGACGCGAACTGGATGATTATATTTGCCGCCATCGACCGCAAGTCGTGCGGCTGGACACCTCGGAGGTGGATTTCATGGACAGTTCGGGACTCGGATTGCTCATGGGGCGTTATGCGTTGTTGCAACGCATGGGCGGTGAACTTATCTTATACCGTCCGACGACGAGTGTGCTGCGCATGGTCAACATGGCGGGCATGGAACGTATTTTGAAAATCGAAATGACATAACAGACGAAGGAGACGGAAAACATGGGAAGTTATTCGGTGGGAGATCGCGATGTGCGGGGACGCGCCGTGCGCAACGTGATGAAACTAAAATTGCCGTCGTTGTCGGTCAACGAGGGAATGGCGCGGGCGGCGGTGGCGGCATTTTGCGTCCAAGCCGATCCGAGTGCAACCGAACTGGCGGATATCAAATGTGCGGTAAGCGAGGCGGTGACCAATTGCATCGTACACGCATATCGTGATGCGATCGGTGAGATTTTGATTAGAGTCGATATCTATGAGGGAGGTATGGTACGCATTGAAATTCGCGATCGCGGCTGCGGAATCGCGGACGTGCAACAGGCGCGCGAACCGCTCTACACGACCGATCGCGAAGGGGAGCGCAGCGGCATGGGATTTACCGTTATGGAAAATTTTTGCGACGGTCTACGCGTGGTATCCGTTTTGGAGAAAGGTACGACGGTAGTTTTGTATAAACGGCTGCGAGAGCGGTCTTTGCATACATAATACAGCGGATGCTGTGGATAAGGAGGCAAAGCGGTGATGCAGTCGGTGACGGAGGGCGAGGCGACGACGATGGAGGACGAGGAACGGAAGAGGGAAACCACATCGGCGTTTGATCGTGAGCGCAGTGAGCGAAACCGCGACTTGATTGCCCGCGCACAGGCCGGTGAGGATGCGGCGATGGAGTCGCTGGTGGTCGAAAATGCGGGGTTGGTGCGCAGTCTTGCACAGCGATTTTGCGGTCGGGGGACGGAATTTGAGGATTTGATACAGATTGGAACCATTGGTATGATCAAGGCGATTCGAAGTTTTTCTCTGGAGCGGGGAACTGCCTTTTCGACGTATGCCGTTCCGCTGATCGTGGGGGAGATACGGCGCCATTTGCGCGATGACGGTATGATTCATGTCAGTCGAACATACAAAAAATTGGGCGCGCAACTGATGCGGGCGAGGAGCGATATCGTAGCTGCGGAGCAACGCGAGCCGTCGGTTCGTGAACTGGCCGAGTGCTGCGGCGTGGAACCGGAAGATGCGGCGATGGCATTGGATGCCATTTCACCGATTCGTTCACTCTATGATCCGTTACCGGGAGGGAACGGCGACGGAACGGCACAAACTTACGATGCGATCTTGCCCGATGAAGAGAGTGCCGCCGATTTCGAACGCTTGCACGATCGCATGGCACTGACACGGGCCATCTCGCACATGCAGCCGCTTTGGCAACGAATCGTGCTGTTGCGTTACTATCGCAATCATACTCAACAGCAAGTTGCCGAGCAACTGGGGCTGACTCAGGTTAAGGTTTCGCGTGAAGAAAAAAAGATCGTGGCGTTTTTGCGCGAAGAGTTGGCTTGAGTACGCTCGGTACGATCGTTATTCTGCCATGCGCGAAGCGCGCAAAACGGAGAGGGCTTGTGTAAACAAGCCCTCTCCGTTTTTTATTCGTTGTCGTTGCTGTTTTCGCGTTCCTCGCGGTCACGACGTTCGCGGCGGGTATCTTCTTCGTCATCCTCGCTCTCTGGCAACGGCGCGACTTCGACGGTCGCTTCTTTGACTGTGTGGTCGAGAATTTCGGTAATGCGGATGGTCAGGCGATCAATGACAAGATCAATTTCTTGCTTGCCGTCATCGGGAATGTAACCGAGTTCGCCCAGCACCAGTCCCGTGAACGTGTCGCAGTCCTCGTAATTGAGTGTGATCTCGGCGGCTTCGGCCAGTTCGGTCAATTCGACGGTGCCGTGAATGGCAAAAGTCGTTTCGTTCAATCGTTCGATCTTTTCCACAGGGGGAGTCTCTTCGCCGTCGGCCGTGGGCGCGTCGTCGTGATCAAATTCGCCGACGAGTTGTTCCACCAAGTCGTACATGGTTACGATGCCCGTCATGCCGCCGTATTCGTCCAATACAACGGCCAAAGAATTGTGCGTGGTTTTCATGTTGCGGAACAGCACATCCGCCTTGACGTTCTCGGGAACGAAATAAGGTTGTTTAACGGCTGTTTCCAGTATGCTGTCCTTGGTCTTTTCGGCCAATCGGAAGTAGTCTTTGGCGTTGAGAATGCCGACGATTTTGTCGGCGGATTCATCGCAGATGGGGTAGAGCGTGTGGCGATGCTCGTGGATGGTTTCGTCCCAAACGTCGATGTCGTCTTCCATCCAAAGCAAGGCGACCTCGGTGCGGTGGGTTGCGATGTCGCCGGCGCTGAGATCATCGAATTCGAACACGTTGCGGATCAGTTCCTTCTCTTCGTGGTCAATGGTGCCGCTTTCGCTTCCCGCATCGACCATCAAGCGGATATCCTCTTCGTCGACCTGCTCGACTTCTTCGTGAGGATCGATACCGCGCAGACGGAGCACCGCGTTGGTCGAAACGGACAGCAACCAAACCACGGGAGTGAAAAATTCGGACAGCGATGTAACGAAGCCGGCACGTTTGAGTGCCAAGGCCTCGCCCTTACGCTGAGCCACCCGTTTGGGTACCAATTCACCGAAAACCAGAGTGAAGAAGGAAAGAATGAGCGTGATCACGATGACCATAACGCTCTCCAAGGCCACCTCTCCTCCGACGGGATAATCCTTACCGGCCAGACCGTAGATCCATTTGGTCAGCGGCTCGGCAAAATTATCGGCAGCCAAAGCACTTCCCAAAAAGCCGGCCAGCGTGATGGCGATTTGGATGGTGGAGAGAAATTTCTCCGGTTTGCTCGTCAATTTCAGCAATTTTTTAGCGCGCTTGTCGCCCTCGTCGGCCAATGCCTTGAGGCGGATATCACTGATGGAAACCAGTGCGATTTCGGTACCTGCGAAATACGCGTTGATTGCGATGAGAATGACTTGAAGAATCAACATCAGTCCCAATAAAAGGGGATCGTTCATGATAAAAACCTCTTTCTTTTATTCACAAAAATTGAAAGGATTGTCGTGTTCTTTCCGAAAAACGGCACAAGGCACAGACCTGCGCGCAATACGCGAGCAAGCCTATGCCTTATCCGTATATGTATGTGCCGTGATACAGCAGTTATTTCGGTCAGGGTCACTATCGTCCGATTTCATGATGGAACGGTAAAAATCCTTTCTTGTGTGAATCTTTTATTCATTATATCGTTTCGCGGTGCGAATGTCAACGGAAATGCCGTTTAATTAACAAAATATTCACACCTTGGCGTAGATCGGCTTGCCGAAAATGTGAATTTTGATGTCAAAAAGGAGAAAATGGGAAAAAAGTCTTGAAAAAGGCGGCAAAGAATGGTATACTATATGTCGGTGATACGAACGATTGCCGTAAGGAGGAAAAAATAATGAGGTGTTCGTGCCGCATGCATGTTCGGGCAGTGGTGTTTTTGCTGCTTGTATGGTGCATGGTGTTGTCGCTGTCCGGCTGCGCCGATCGCACCCCGCGCGAATTTGATAACCGATTGAATTTGCTCAGTACCTCGGGAGTGAGCATTTTTCGTGTTGTGTGTTCGCAGGACAGTTATCCCCCCGAGATCGTATCGGCCGCCGAGCGGGTACGTTCGGTGATGGCACAAGCGCTTGATACCGAGGTGAGCATAGTGGATGATTATGACAGCGTCACGGCTCCCGATCTGGTGCTTCCTTATGAAATTCTCGTCGGTGAGACCGCTCGAAAGGAATCGCAAGAGATCCTGTCCACCTTGGGACCGGATGAGTGGGTGGTTCGTATGGTCGGTCACAAAATTGTGATTCTCGGCGAAACCAACCGTGCTACGTTGGCAGCTGTCGATCATTTTCTGCGGGATGTTTTGGGATATACCGGCACAACCGTGCCCGTCAATCGCGAATTGAAGATCGATCCCGATTACAATGTCAGCGGTCGATATGAGGCGGCGATGCTGGCCAACGGTGTGGAAGACGGCGTGCTGCCGGGCGCTCCTTACGGTGCTTCGATACTCTATCTTGCCTCGATTCCGGAAAACAGTTCCGATGCGTTGTCTTTGGCTACGTTGCAGGGATTGGCCGTTGCGCGGACGGGGGAGCACATTCTGTTGCGAGACGGCGCGTATGAAAATTACCTATCCTACCTTGAGGTGAACGGTTTGGTCGTCTCACCGTCGGACGACGATGGCGATGATTGGACCTTTGCCACATTGCTGGCTCGCTATCGCAACAAACTGGACGGATATATTCTTTGCAGTTCATCACCCACGAGCGAGTCGAGTTGCGTGGCGGTCAGTTTGGCGCATCACTTGAATGCGGTGGTGGTCACCGAGGAGAATGTTCAAGTGGCGGAAGATCTCGGCATGGAATGCGTGATCGATGTGACCGACAAAAACGATGTGTGGCTGCGCGCCAGCAGATATTTTGCGCTGATGGATAAAGAGTTGGCGGTAGCGCAGTCTGTTATGGATGCTCCGGCATTGCTGGATTACGCTGTAATGACGGGATGCTATTGCTACTGTTACAATGGCAATGATGCTTATTTGTTTGCGCAAAAATTTAAGTTTTTGGAGAACGGCGCGGTCGTTTTGGTTGGTGACGGTGCACAAAATACGGGGCGTATGTCCGCGCTGTCGGATATTGCGCTGCAACCGGTCGATGCGCGGTCGTTGTCCAATATGTCAACGCTGAGCGGCTTTTTGTTCACGGCATCTTATTTGGGAAAAGATGACGAACCGGTCGAGCAGGTGCAAAATGTTCAAACGGTTTGCATCGTATTGTCGGATTGCGCGGAGTTGAATTGGATGATGGACGATTTTACCACCGACACCAAGTGGTACGGCTCCGAGCAACGCGGCGATTTCGCTGTGAATTGGGTTGTGAATTCGTTGCTCTACGATATTGCGTCGCCGTTGCTGACGTATCTCGGCAATACGGCGACCGAAGAGGATGATTTTGTTCTGACGCCATCCGTGCTCGACCTTGCCGCTCTTCAGTCGGCTCTGCACAGCGGCACGGCTTGTTCGATCGGCGATCTGATGCAAAAAATGATGTTGCGCTTTGTTCAACTTTCCACCGATTTTAATTCTTCGCTGATTAAAAATGTCGCGCTTGAATCGGCGGTTCAGGGTATTCTGTACGCGGGGCGGCTGCCCGATTCGCTTGAAAGCGGAGATATTCAGTGGATTTCGGGCAAGCCGGTGGTTTCAATGCGTTATCGCATGACCGCTTCGACTGCTGACGGAACCCCCGATGCCATTGCCTCGGCACTCAACGAGGCGAGTACCGACGTCCGTTCGTCTGACGGATATTCATTGGTGATCGTTGATGTGACGGCGGGGCTGGATGAGGACGGCAATTATATCGACGGGGGCGATACCATGGCCGCTGTAGCGGCTTTGGTTGAGCAATTGGACGAAGATGTTGATGTCGTTACCGTGTCCGAATTTATGGCGCGAATCAAGAAAAATTTAAAATGACGGAAAAGCCGAGGTTATTTGTGTATCTCGGCTTTTTCTTTAAAAGAGCGCTGAAAAAATCAACGGAACTTTAATAAAAACTCTTGCTTTTTTGTTTTTATTCGTATATAATACCTATGTGTCGGACGGGAGGTGTGACGCGGTGACCAAATGCAAAACGCAGGCCGAGTGCAACCCGTTTCCGTACTCGGATACCAACAAGCGCTATTATACTTACGACTATTATCTTCGTCACACTTTCGGCGGTAAATGCGCAAAAATTCCTTTGGATGCGGGGTTCAGTTGCCCGAATATTGACGGTGTGTGCGGCGTGGGAGGCTGCATTTACTGTTCGGCACGGGGAAGCGGTGATTTTGCCGCGTCTCCCTTGCAGTCTGTTCGCGAGCAATACGAACAGATGCGGGCGGCGCTGTCAAGCAAATGGAGCGTGGAACGTTGCATTCCTTACTTTCAAGCGCATACCAATACTTATGCGCCTCTTCCCGCATTGAAAGAAAAGTTTGAGGCGGCTCTTCAGTTGCCGGGTGCGGTTGGGTTGAACATTGCAACGCGAGCCGATTGTCTGCCGTGCGATGTAGTGGCTTATTTGGCCGAGTTGGCAAGCCGAACAGTTTTAACAGTTGAGTTGGGGTTGCAATCCGCGCATGACGACACGGCGGTGCGTATCAACCGGGGGCACACGTGGGCACAATTTTGCCAAGGCTTTTCCGCGTTGCGGGCGGCAAGTGAGCGGATCGGTATTTGCGTGCATGTTATTTTCGGATTGCCGGGCGAGACCGATGAGCATATGCTGGAAACGGTTCGCCGATTGGCGGCTCTGCACCCCGACCAAGTCAAGATTCATTTATTGCATGTTTTGCGTGGAACGCACTTGGCCGACATGTACGCGAGAGGAGAATACGAGCCGATGGCGCGGGAGCGCTACATCCGTCTCGTCACACAGGCGCTGACATTGCTTCCGCCGGATACGGTGATCGGAAGACTGACCGGGGACGGCATGGCCGATGAGTTACTGGCGCCGGAATGGAGTTGCCGCAAAGTGACGGTGCTCAACGATATTGACAAACGATTATTCGACGGCGACCTATATCAGGGAATAAGTTACCGAAAAGATGCGTCGCATTCATGCTGTATTAACATTAACGGTGTATAATATAAAACGATATTGCGGTTACAAGGAAAGGATATCAATAAAATGGGTGATAATAATAAAAACACGGTGGGAGCGGCTTCCGATGAGATTGTGAGCCGACTGAAAACTTCCATCGGCGGTCAAGCGCTGATTGAGGGAATCATGATGCGCGGTCCCAAGACAACGGCCATGGCGGTGCGAAATCCCGAGGGGGAGATTGTGCTGGAAGAATGGCCTACCGCGGGGACCAAACGAGCCAAATTTTTTCGATTGCCGTTTGTGCGCGGCATCTTTAATTTCATCGATTCGATGCGCTTCGGATATCAATGCTTAATGCGCAGTGCCGAGATTGCCGGCTTGGATGAGGACGAAGAAAAGAAAGAACCCGCCAAGCCGACTGACACCGAAAGAGAGCCACTTGATCTTGACATTGCCGAGGCAAACAAATGCTCGGAAGAAATCGCATCCGCAACGGCGGAGTCGGCCGCGGCACCGAAGAGCAATGAAACGTCGTTGCTGATGAAAATGATTATGGTCATCTCAACGGTGCTCGGCGTCGGTTTGGCCGTGTTGCTGTTTGTTTGGCTGCCTGCGCAAATATACAAGTGGTTGCCCGACAGCGTTTTCCCGGAAAGCAATCGCTACCTGCGTTCGATCTTTGAGGGCGTATGCCGTGTGATATTGTTGATCGGTTATATGTCGGCGGTTTCATTGATGAAAGACATTCGCCGCACTTATATGTATCACGGCGCCGAGCACAAGACGATTTTCTGCTATGAAGCGGGGCTTGATTTGACGGTGGAGAACGTGCGCGGTATGCGCCGTTTTCATCCTCGTTGCGGCACATCGTTTTTGATGATCATGGTGCTGGTCAGTATTTTGATCGGATTTTTCATCCCGCCCGAATGGGAGATGTGGTTGCGTGTACTTGTTAAATTGTTGCTCATCCCCGTGATCGTCGGCATCGGTTATGAGTTGATCAAATTTGCCGGACGCCACGATAACGTGTTGACCAGAATTATTTCGGCGCCCGGGTTGTTGCTGCAGCGCCTGACGGTTTACGAGCCCGATGACAGCATGATCGAGTGTGCCATTGCGGCTATGAAACGGGCCATTCCCGATGACGGCAGCGATCGCATTTGAGTTTGTTTTTTCGCTATGCTAAATATATTTATCAATGACGAAAGGGGTTTTAGGTATGCGTATTATTGTATGTGACAGTCATGAGGAGATCGCCCGCTTAGGCGCTGACATGATCGAGGAGGTCATGAAAAACAAGCCGGATGCCGTTTTGGGCCTGGCTACCGGTTCGACGCCTGTGGACATGTACCGCGAATTGGTTCACCGTTATGAGGCGGGTAAATTGGATTTTTCGCCCGTGCGCACGGTTAATTTGGATGAATATTATCCGCTGGCGCCCGACAACGATCAGAGTTATCGCTATTTTATGAATGATAATTTGTTTGATCACATCAATATCAAAAAGGAAAACACCAATGTTCCCGATGGTTTGGCAGAGGATACCGATGCGTTTTGCGCGGCCTATGAACGGAAAATCGCGGCATTGGGGGGGATTGATATTCAAGTGCTTGGCATCGGCGGGAACGGACATATTGCTTTTAACGAGCCGGCCGAGATGCTGGAACCTTTGACCCACTTGACCGATTTGACCCCCGAAACGATTGCCGCAAACTCCCGCTTTTTCGAAAGCGAAGCGGATGTGCCGCGCCGTGCTTTGACAATGGGGATGGGAACGATTCTCCGTGCACGCAAAATTTTGCTGTTGGCGACGGGAACTGCGAAAGCCGATGCCGTTGCCACGCTTTGCTCGGGCAAGTTGACGACCTCGTGCCCTGCGTCGTTGCTCAATCTGCATGATGATGTAACGGTGATTTGTGATCGCGCGGCGGCCGCAAAAGCCGATATTTAAGGTAAGGAAACGATAAGGAAAAAGATATGGATATACAACAGATCAAGGCGCAGGTCGAGCAGGCAACACGCGAACTGTTGGATGCGGCGGGGCTGCGTTGCGGCGACATTTTCGTCGTGGGCTGCTCGTCCTCCGAGGTGGTTGGTCAGCGCATCGGCAAAGGCTCGTCGGCGGAAGCGGCGGCGGCCGTGTATGACGGTTTGGCACCGCTGCTACGGGAGCGCGGCATTTATCTTGCGGCACAATGTTGCGAGCATTTGAATCGTGCGCTCATTATCGAACGCGCGTGTGCCGAGGCATACGGGCTGGAGATTGTATGCGTCAAACCGCAGCCGCATGCGGGAGGCTCTTTTGCCACAACGGTATATGAGAATATGACCGATCCCGTAGCGGTAGAACATATTCGCGCTCATGCGGGAATGGATATCGGGGGTACATTGATCGGCATGCATTTGCGCGATGTGGCCGTTCCGGTGCGACTGTCTCTCTGCCGCATCGGAGAAGCGGGATTACTGTGTGCGCGCACACGTCCCAAATTCATCGGCGGCGTACGAGCGCATTATCCCGACGGCGAAACGCGCTGAAGGAGACGATGAAATGAAAACGGTTTTGAAATTTTTCGACCATCTATGCCGGGTGTATACGGTTACGGCGGTATTGTTTCTGCTTTTGAACTTGGCTGTGGCAGGGAACGCGGAAAATACCGTCATTCGCCCCGAAGCGTTTTTGCTTGTGTTGCCGTTTGCGGCGGGCTTTTCGCTGGCAAATGTGTTCTACGGTGCGATCAAACTGCCGCACGCCTTGCGGCTGATCGTCCATTTTCTGACGGTTACGGTGTGTGCTTATTTGTTCCTCTATCTGCCGGCGGGGACGGGGGCGAGCACCGGGATGAAGTTTTTGATGTGGCTGATCGTTGCGTTGATTTATTGGCTTTTCATGGGGGGATATCTTATGATCGGCGCGGTATATCGGCGTTCAAAGCCATCCGAGCGGGAGTATCGCAGTGTATTCAAAAAATAAAATTATTTCCTGTTGTCAAGCGGTGATGCGCGTGGCATACTTGAAAAGGAGGCGAAAGGGGGACGCGATAGGATGAAAATGCAATGGGACGAGAGCCGATTGATGTGCATTTGCGTCATTTTGGTGATCATGCTGATGAGCGTATGCTTATTGGCTTCTGCCATCTTGGGTATTCTCGCCCTCACGGCGCCCGAGGCGCCCGCCGAGGACGAAAAGCCCGACGCGGATGAGATGTTCGACCCCTATCCGATCTATGATCCCGACGCGTCCGATGCATCAAAGAATGGCGATTTTAATACGCATCCGCGCGTGCTGTCCGAGACGTCGGATGCGGGACAGAAGTATATTGATCGGATGATTTTTGTCGGCGAATCGACGACGGCGCATTTGCGCAGTCGCGGCGTGCTCAACGGCGGAAAGGAAACATTGCAGGTGTGGTCCGACAAGAGTAACACCATGACGCTCAGTTTCAATATTTTGAAACAGGAGATCATCTATCCCGTCAGCGGAGTGAAAATGACCATTCCGGAGGCGGTGGCCATTGCCAAGCCGGAGTTCATCGTACTTTCGTTCGGCATCAACGGTATTTACGGATTTGTAAAGAATACCGAGATGTATTGCGTCGCATACGGCAAACTGATCGAGGCCGTTCACGAGGCGTCTCCGGAGACGGTGGTGCTGCTGCAGACCATTTATCCCGTGGCTGCCAACCAAACATCTTTTGACGACGATGTCGAAACAATCAACGAGTATGTTGACAAATTGAATGCGCTGTTGCCGGGCATTGCGGAAGAATTCGATGCCTATGTTGTGGACACGGCATCCTGTTTGATTGATGCTCGCGGAATGTTGCGCAGTGATTATCAGACGGACGGATTGCACTTGAACGAGGCGGCTTATCGCGAAATATTGAACTATATGCGCACGCATGCATACACGCCGTGACGTGCGACAAACGGAAAGGAGAATCGAAAATCGAAGATGAAACAATTACTTGTTCGTTTGCTGTGCGCGC
Source organism: uncultured Lachnospiraceae bacterium (assembly GCA_964579815.1). Lineage (GTDB taxonomy): Bacteria > Bacillota > Clostridia > Oscillospirales > CAG-272 > SIG644. The sequence continues at coordinate 5,674 of CAZOHP010000021.1, read as the reverse complement.
TGTTGTGTCTGTTTATGTGTCTCGGCGCCGTGGCTTGCGGGAAAACGAAATATGCCGATGACGTGGCTGCCGCAAAAGTGGCCGAAACGGCCATTGAGGCGATCGGTTCAACGGATGATTACATTGACGGTACGGCGGATTATTTTTCCTTTTATTTTGAGGGAGAGCAAGGGACTGAATTGGTAACCGATTGCCGCTTTATGTTCCATGCCGAAACGACCGACGTCAATGAAGTCGGGGTTTTGCGTGTGGCGAGCGTGAAAGATGCTTCGGCAGTCGAGCAATTGGCGCGAAACTACCTTGCCGAGCAAACGGTTTATTTGCGTAGTTTCGCTCAGAATTACAGCCCGGAAGACATCACGAAAATTGACAATGCCGATGTTGAGATCATAGGTTGCTATGTCATTTATTATATTTTGTCACCCGAAGATGAAGCGTCGGCGCTGAATGCCGTTCGCGAGGCGCTGACTCTCGCCTCTTGATCAACTAAATAAAAAAGAACCGCTCTTTTGTGCGAAAGAGCGGTTCTTTTTTGTCCGGTTGCATGATGAACCCCGAATTTGCCATACTAAGGGAAACGGCAAAAGGGAGGTTTGCACATGGCAGGCAAGTTGCAATTGACGGAAAACTATGCGGACAATGTTCGTCGCATGGACGAGATGTTTGCGGTGAGGGATAATTTCGATATGATCAAAAAGATCATGCGCGTCGGCTCGGACGAATTGACGCTTTATTATATCGACGGCTTTGTTAAGGATGGATCGGTGACGAAAATATTCATATATCTGTTGGGGCTCAAAGGACTTGACGGCATGGATGCGACGACGTTCATGCAGTCGCATATGCCTTATGTCGAGGCGGAAGTGAGCGCAGACGGTGAGGCAATCACGCGTTCACTGCTCTCCGGGGCAACCGTTATGCTCGGATCGACGTTCGGCGGTGAAGTGATGATTGTTGACGCGCGCACGTATCCCGCGCGACAAACGGCCGAGCCCGAGGGAGATTTGGTGATGCGCGGTGCACGGGACGGATTTGTTGAAACTTTGATTTTCAATACGGCGCTCATTCGGCGCCGCGTGCGCCATCCGGCACTGATCATGCAATATTTATCGGTCGGTGAGGCTTCGCGCACCGATCTGTGCATTTGCTATATGCGGGACCGAGCCGATTTGAATTATGTACAAAAACTCAAAAAGAAAATAGAATCGATTCACGTGGATGCGCTGCCCATGGGACAGCAATCATTGATGGAATGTTTGGTTCGGCGACAATGGTACAATCCGTTTCCCAAGATTCGGACCACCGAACGCCCGGATGCGGCTTCGGCGCAGTTGCTTGAGGGAAGCGTTCTGATCGTGTGCGACAACAGCCCGCAGGTCATGGTGTTACCCTCGACGATGTTTGATTTTTTGCAAGAGACCAACGACTACTATTTTTCGCCGCTCACGGGCACCTATATTCGCATCACGCGGCAGGTGATTTTTTGGTTGGCACTTCTTTTCACACCGTTTTGGTACTTGATGGTGAAAAATCCATCCATTGTGCCGGAATGGTTACTTTTCATGCAACCTGCGGAAACGGGGAAAATACCCGTTCTGGCGCAACTGTTGCTCGTTGAATTTCTCATTGACGGTTTGCGGATGGCTTCGCTGAATACGCCGAGCATGCTTTCCAACTCGCTGTCGGTGGTGGGCGGCCTGATCTTGGGGGATTTTGCGGTCAGCATCGGGTGGCTGATTCCCGAGGTTATTTTGTATATGGCTTTTGTGGCAATCGCCAATTTCACACAGCGATCGTATGAACTGGGGTATGCGATCAAATTCTTGCGCATTTTATTGTTGATTCTCACGGCACTGTTCGATGTATGGGGATTTTCGGCGGGGATGATACTGATTTTTGTTTTGATGGCAACCAACAAAACGGTTAACGGCGAGCGCAACTATTTGTATCCGTTGTTTCCGTTCAACGGACGTGCATTGCTATCGATGCTGATTCGAATTCCCAAACCCATCCCCGGTCATTGCGAGCGTGATCACGCGCGCAAATAAAGTGGGAAAGGCTGTTCTCATGATGTCGGAAATGGAAATAAATTGAAATTATGGTTTTTTTAGAGAAAACGGATGGGGAAGAGGGCGAAATTCGCGGTTTTGAAACGGAAAATGACAAGATAAAACGGGAAAACTGAATAATTTCCAAGAAATTTAAGGGTTCCCCCTTGAAAGTTTTTCTTCCCTCATGTATAATGGTGGCACGTTGGTGGTGAAAAGTGGAGCAAAAATGAGTGAAGTGGTGCAATCATGTGTTGCATGACCGATACTACTGTCTCCGAACGCATCAACGCATCAATGATTATGAAAAAGGAGGACCTACACGTGTTGACCGGTGAATTTCGGCATTCGATCGATGCCAAGAACAGAATATTTGTGCCGGCCAAGTTGCGCGAAGAGTTGGGCGAAACCTTTATGGTCGCTTGCGACATTCGCGAGACGTGTTTGAAAGTCTACTCCTTGGAAGGATGGGCGTCCTACATTGCCCCCATTAAGGCACTTCCGCGAGAAGTTTCCGAGCAGGCGCTACGGTTTTTGCATCGCACGGCCGCCCAGGTCTCGCCCGATTCTCAAGGACGAATCCTTCTCCCGCCCGCGCTGGTCGAGCACGCGCAGATCGAGAAGAATGCCGTGGTTGTCGGATGCAGCGATTATGCCGAAATTTGGGCCGAGGCTAAATACGAAGCCAAGGTTGCAAGCGAGGATCTGGATGCGCTGCGTCGAGTGCTGGAAGGGTACGGTTTGTAATGCGGGACGAGACAGCGTTTCACACGGATGGCGGAGAAACAACCGAAAAATCGGAATTTTCGCACCGCCCGGTGTTGCTTGACGAATGTATCGAAGCGTTGCATATTCGCCCGGACGGTGTTTACGTTGACGGCACGGCGGGTGGCGGCGGTCACTCCTTTGCCATTGCTTCGCGGTTGACAAGCGGTCGTCTGCTGGCCATCGATCAAGACGAAGCGGCCATTGCCGCGGCGAGCCATCGCTTGAGTCCGCTTGGCGAGCGTGCCTGCGTATATCGCAACAATTTCCGCCATATTGCGGATGTTTGCGAAGAGGCGGAGGCGACGGCGCTGGACGGCGTGCTGTTGGATTTAGGAGTTTCGAGTTATCAATTGGATACACCCGAACGAGGATTTTCATATAACAGCAATGCGCCGCTGGATATGCGGATGGACATGAGAAATCCGCTCAGTGCGTACCGCGTTGTGAACGAATACAACGAGTCGGAGTTACGTCGCATTTTGTTTGAATACGGTGAGGAGCGATTCGCGTCTCGCATTGCCGCCAACATTGCGGCGGCAAGAGAAAAAGCACCGATTGAAACGACGGGGCAGTTGGTGGATATTATCAAAGATTCGATACCTGCGGCGGCTCGCGAGGGCGGTCATCATCCCGCCAAGCGAAGTTTTCAAGCCATTCGCATTGAAGTCAATGCCGAATTGGATGTCATCGAGCCCGCTATTCGCTCGGCAGTGCGCATGCTTCGCCCGGGCGGGCGCATGGCAATCATCACATTTCATTCACTGGAAGACCGCATCGTTAAGCAAGCATTTGCGTCGCTGGCGCAAGGGTGTATTTGCCCGCGGGATCTTCCGGTTTGCGTATGCGGCCACAAACCGCAGGTCAAGGTGGAGACGAAAAAACCCATATTGCCGAGCGAGAGAGAATTACGGGAAAACCCGAGATCCCGTAGCGCAAAGTTACGAGTGATCACGAAATTATAATTGTTTAAAATCGATGGAATGAAAGTCACATCCGGAAAGGGGAGTACTATGAACGGTACAGTTGAACTCAGAGAAAATGAATGGTCATCACGGGTATCCGACGTTCGCGTTTCATACAGTGAAGTTGTGTCCGAAGAAAGTGCCGCCCTTGCCGCTTTTACTCGTCGATATCGCGATCGCGGCTTTTTGCGAGCCGCAAAGGAGCACGAAAAAGACATGGATGCCATGGAGGAAGAGGCAAAGATTATCGCCCCGGCGCACTATCGCTGGGATGAGGTTTGTGCCGACGGTCGGGGGGATCGTTTCCGCGGAGCAACCTATCTTGGGAGGCGGGTCATGGATGTGGATGGCTTTGCCGCGTATTTTGCCGAGTGTCGGGCGAGCCGCCGTGCGGCGGAAAGCGAGAATATCGTCGCTGAACCGCAGCCGACAATCGCTCCGGCACGCACGCGAGAGCAATCTCGTGCGGCACGATTGACGAACACATCGGTGACGACGAATGACACATGTCACAATCCAGAAAATATGTCGGATCGAGCGATCGCATTTGCCAAAGATTGGCTGCGTCCCGATGATCCCGCATTGCGGCGCCACGGTGCGAAGCGACCTATCCCGGTGACGGTCATTTCGGCGTTGGTTGTCCTTGCGGTTTCGCTGATGCTGATTGTGTCAAGTTCGGTTATGGTGGCAAATGCCAGACGCGATTTGGGGGAGTTGGACAGCGAGGTGCGTGGGCTGGAAAAGCAGGCGCAGTTGGCTGCGGACAAGTTGGAGTCCCATATCGATTATCTTGAAATATATCGAAAAGCGACCGAGGAATTCGGGATGATTCCCGCGTCCTATGTTGATTCGATGTATGTGAATACCTCCGAGGGTAACACCATTGAGGTGGTTGAGAGCAATGAAGAGCAGGTTTCCGGTTTGTTTACGTTGCTTTCGGCTATCGGTATCAATATCGGTTCATGACAAGGCATAATATGATGTGCGTCGGCATATGTTAAAGCAGTAAACGACAGTTGCGCCGGTGACCCCACGGGATACCGAAAGATAGTGAGGTTTACGTTTTGAATCATTCCATGATCCATTTGCGCATGCTTAGGCGGGCACGAGTGGTCAGCATCGTTTTGATTGCGATATTTGTTGCGTTGCTCGTCCGCATTTTGTGGATTCAAACGGTGGATTATGACCGCTACCAAGCAAAGGTGATCGAACAAATGACCACCGAAAGCACCGTCAACGCCAAACGCGGCAACATATACGACAGAAACGGCATATTGATCGCGACCGATGTTACCACTTATCGTATCTTCATTTCGCCGTCTTCGATCCTTTCCGCACAAAATGCGGAAGACGATAAAGGGGGAAAGGATAATTACAGCGATATCATCGCGCAGGGGTTGTCGTCTCTTCTGAACGAAGAATATGGTGTGACCTATGATTTCGTCATGAAGCAGACCACCTATGTGAAATATCTTGATCGTACCGTAGTTCGTCAAGTGGACGAAGAAACGGCGGATGCTATTGTTTCCTTTGTCGAAGAAAACGATCTTGATGATATGGTTTATTTGGAGGCAACGGCCTCACGCTATTACCCCTACGGTTCGATCGGAGCGCATTTGATCGGTTTTTGCGGCAGCGACGGCACGGGGCTGTACGGCCTTGAGTATGAATATAATGAGCAGTTGGCGGGTACGCCGGGCAAGTATATCGTTGCTCGCGACGCGCAAAGCAACCAAATGCCGTACGAATACGAGCAATATATCCCTGCGGTGGACGGTTATCATGTGACATCGACCATTGATATTTTCATTCAAGCGGCGCTTGAAGAGCAATTGAAAGTGGCTTACGAGGAATCCGGGGGGCAGAATCGTGCGTGCGGCATTGTGACCGATCCCG
>CAZOHP010000020.1:0-18992 GCA_964579815.1 uncultured Lachnospiraceae bacterium | reverse complement strand
ATCTGCGGCGATGAAGCGCCAGATAAAAGACAGACAATGCCACGCCCAACGCAAGACCAAGCATCGCCCACGCCGCGATGTGAGGCGCGCTCATACCGTGCCGCCATGCAAAAACGGCAAAGCCCAAACCGAGCAAGAGTTTTCCCATTGCTTCGATGATCTGAGAGACCGCCGTGGGCGTCATGTCTTGGTAGCCTTGAAAATAGCCGCGATAGGCACCCGACAGGCAGGAAAAAAACAACGTCGGAGCAACCGCCATCAGCGCATAGCGGGTATCGGGACTGCCGATCATGCGAGCGATTGTTTCGGCACCGAAGAAAAGCGCCAACGAACCGACAATACCGAAAACGAGAAACGCTCTCAGCATCACACGCTCAATGCGCCGCACCGCTTCGTCATTGTTTGCCGTGCGAGCCTCGGCAATCAGCATGGAACCGGCCAACGGCAAACCTGCCGTCGACAGCACGCAAAGCATGGCATACCACTCATATGCGGCGTTAAAATAGCCCATGCCCTCGGAGCCGAGATAATGGAGCATGGGAATTTTATAAAACAACCCGATCAGTTTCACCAACACCGTAGAGAACGTCAATATCACGACTCCGGATAAAAAGGTCGTTGCGGTTGTCGCGGCCGGTTGAGAATTGTCGGCACGTTCCGACAGATCTTTTTTTACCGGAACATTGCACATTGTCGACGTGCGGGGAAACCGATCGGTACAAAGTCTCATTTCATCTTGCTCCTTTAGCGAAAATACTTCAATCGAAGTAATGCCGAATCACCTGTCTTGCTTCAAAGAGCAAACATTCGGTATCAATCGAAGTATACTCGCCGTTTTCCCAAAGTATACGTCCGTCGCACATGGTAAGTAATACATTGGAATGATCTGCGCTGTACGCCAGCGTGGTTGCAAGATCATAGCAAGGAATATTATTGATCGCGTTCAGATCGATCATAATGAGATCCGCCTTGGCGCCGACTGTCATGATGCCGCAGTCTTCTCGTCCTTGAGACAGTGCGCCGTTGCGGGTGGCGAGAGCGGGCAATTCGGCTGCGCGAATATTTTCCGGATCGCAATGAACCCCTTTGTGGAGAATGGCCGCAGTCTGCAATTCGCGCAAAATACTCAGCGCATTATTGGAGGCAACGCCGTCCGTACCGAATGCCACGGGCAACTTCGCATCCAGCATATCGCGCAAGCGCATCACCCCGCTGCCGAGTTTCAAATTGCTGACAGGATTGTGCACGGGATAGACGCCCTTCTCTTTCATGATCGCAATATCTTCATCGGTGACCCAAACGCAGTGCGCCGCCGTCGTCGGCACATCAAACACGCCCAGCGAAGCAAAATAGGCTGCCGGCGTCATACCGTGGCGTTCCATGCATGCGGTATGCTCGCTTTCCGTTTCGGACAAGTGCAATTGCATTCGCAACCCGTGTTCCGCCGCATATTCGGACACATAACGACAGCAAGCATCCACATTGGTATATTCCGCGTGAAGCGACATATCGATTTTCAATCTGCCGTTGCCCGCGCCGTGATATTGTTCAGCCAAGCGGACCGCTTCGGCAAAGCGCGCATCTTCCTTTGGTTTGGTGTTCGGATCAAATGAAACCATGCAACGCGACAGATTAGCCTTGACTCCCGTCTCAAGCACTGCCTCGGCTGTTGCATCCTGGAACATGTACATATCACTGAACGAAACCACTCCGTTTTTGATCATCTCGGCGATGGCCAAACGGGAGCCGTAATGAACGCGGCGAAAGTTCAGTCGTTCCTCCGCCGGTAATATTTTTTCATTCAACCAGCGCTGTAGCGGCAGATCTTCACCGTAGCCGCGGAACAACGTCATCGCCGCATGGCAATGAGCATTATAAAACGCGGGCATCAGCAGATTACCTTTGCAATCGATGATACGATCAAAAGTATCATCCTGTGGCACAACGCCGATAGCGGTGATCGTATCATCCGACACGACGACATGAATCATATCTTCGGGCTGTGCATCCGCCGGCAACATTTCCGGCAACAATTTGGCATTTTTTAACAACAACTTCATTTCCAAAAACTCCCTTTCGTTTTGGGTCTTTTATTCGACCGGGACAAATTCCCGATACAATGCATTGTGCGGCAACCACGACGGATGCAACGGTTGCACGTGTGATATATGATCCAAAACGGCATCTGCCGCGGGGCGATGCGCATTTGACAACGGAAGACGGTGCAGAATAATCTCCAAATGAGGCCGCAACATACCGATTTCATACCCCATCAGAGATTCCAGCCGGACATCGCACGCGGCGGCATTCGGAAAAATATTGTTCTCTTCATTGGCGCGCACGCTATCCCAAAGATAATAAGTGAATGCCGCATCACTGGAACGGAAATAATAATCCCGCACGATACGACGCATCAAGCGGATCGATTCCGGCGTATAGATCGTACCGTCCACGGACAACGCCGTATCCACATTGGAAAATATCGAACGATAGGTGTATCGATGCAACAAAGAACTGATCTCCGGATAAACCACCTGGATGCCCTCAATGAGGAAAACGTCGCTCTCATCGGGTGCAACCAATTCCTCAAATCCCACTCGCCGACCGCTTGAAAGGTCGAAATGCGGGATGCGAGTGCGCCCTGTCAGCATCAATTCCTGCAAGCACTCGGCAAACAAGGGAAAATCCAATGCGTTGATCGAATCAAAATCAAGCGATTCTCTCTCCTGTGCCGTCAAACGCGCATTCGGTTGTTCACGGAAAAAATCGTCCACCGAGATCATGTGCACCCGTTTGCCGAGTTGTTCCATGCGACGAACAAGCAAAGCGGCGGTTGTCGTTTTTCCCGCGCATGTGGGGCCGGAAAGTCCGATCAAGCGCAAGCCGTCTATCTGCGAAAGTTCTGTTGCAAGCATGTCAACGCGGTGTCGAAACGCATCCTCGCATTGAGCAATATAAGCCTTTGCGCACTCTTGCGTTTCAAAGCGGGCAGGGGCAACAAACGGATTCATTCCTCATTCCTCCTCTATCCGAGGAGACCGCGCTCCTCGTAAAATTTACGAATATATTCCAGTTTACACTCCAATTCACAATCACGCAAATATTCGAACGGATATTTGTGGTTAAAAAATCGGTCGATCTTGCGTGGACTTCCGTCTATCGGCGCGAAGTCGACCGTTTTGGTCACGGCTCCCGCACCGGCGGCAAAGATAGAGTGATATTCTTCCATCATGTAGATATTGTAGCGTCCTTCCGTTCCCGGACGAGCAAAACCGACGTTTTCGAGATTACCGACCGTATTTTTCTGACGATACATATAGTATGGCACATACCCCTTGCGCAATGCGCGGATTTGGGTATAATCGACACATTTGCCCGCATCGCCGCCTTGCCGCGAATAGACTTTAGAGCCCTGCTGAACGATATCTGCCGCCTTTTTTACGCAAAAGGTATGTATGGTAATATTTTCCGGTGCAAGGTCAAGAATCTTATCAAACGAACGGGCAAAGGTGGTGAACGTATCTCCGGGCAAGCCCGCAATCAGATCGGTATTGATACATTTTATGCCGGAATTTCGGGCAATGTCATAGGCGCGCAAAAAATCCTCTGCCGTATGATTTCGACCGATCTTGCGCAGCACGGCATCCGACAGTGTTTGCGGATTCACGCTAACACGAGTTACGCCGTATTCCCGTGCCACGGCAAATTTATCCGCCGATATGGTATCGGGGCGTCCGGATTCAAGCGTATATTCCTCCAGCGCAGATACATCCGTTCCGTTTGCAACGGTTGACAACAGCATGCGCAATTGATCTGCCGTGAGAATGGTGGGCGTGCCGCCGCCGATATAGATTGTCTTGAGTTTCAGCCCCAGTTCATTGATTTGAGCAAGCAGGCCGCGAACATCCCGGCACAGAGCCTCAAGATAGTCGGGAATCAACGAGAGGAGTTTTCCGGAAGTATACGAAACAAACGAACAATACGCACAGCGAGAGGGGCAAAACGGAATCGAAATGTACAGACTGCAATCACGGCGATCGGGCGTACCGACGAGTGTTTTTTCGTTGATTGCCACTTCGGTCGCCAATGCCGCTTTTTTGGGAATAGCAAAATAATCCCGCTCCAACGCGGCGCGCGTTTCTTCCGGCGTTTTCCCCGATTCAAGCAATTCCATCGCCAGTTTGGCCGGGCGAACTCCCGTCATGATTCCCCATGACGGCCGATAGCCGAGCAATCGCTCTCCTGCGGTCATCACGGCCGCGCCCACTGCCAATTTGGCAGTTCGCGATTTGGTTTCGTTTTTGCTAAACGAGCAAAATTGCTCTGCGGATGCGCTTTTTTCCTTGTATGTCATCGTGGCGTAAGCCATATACCCTTCATCGCTCTCGTTCAAGCGAAGTGTCAGCGAAGGGTCCCCCTCTGTCGGCTCCTGTAATTTCTTGAAATTGACACCGGGGAAAAAGATCATACAAAGCATTTGTACATAGTATACGTTGATCTTTCCTTCAATTTGCAGTTTCATGCGGCGATCTCCCATCTTGCTATATTGTATTTTCACTCTTGGGGACGTACAAAATTTCGCTTTCGACTTTTATGATCCCTGCACCGCCCTATGGCAACACAGCGAACGATTGATATTCCGTGATCCTATTTTTTATCTCTGCGATATTCGGCAGAATCCATCAGAATCGTCACGGGACCGTCGTTCAGAATGGAAACTTCCATATGGGCGCCGAAGCACCCAGTCTGTACCGGAATATTTTCGGCGCGCACCATATCAACAAATGTTCGGTATAGATGATCGGCATGCTCGGGCGAACCGGCGCCGATGAAACTGGGACGGTTGCCATGCGAGGTATCGGCCAACAGAGTAAACTGCGAAACGATCAGCATAGAGCCGTCGATATCTCGTACCGACAGATTCATTTTGTCGTTTTCATCGGTAAAAATGCGCAACTTGACCAGTTTTTGACAAAGCACCCGTGCATCCTCGGCATCATCTTCGGCAGCCACACCGAGCAAAACCATCAGGCCGTGTCGGCACTCGCCGACAACAGTCCCCTCCACCGAGACCTGCGCGTGCTTGACACGTTGTACTACGGCTTTCATTTCACAACTCCTATCTGTATTACATTGAAAATCCGCGCACAACATCCAGCACGCCTTCCAATCCGCGCAAGCGCGAGACAATGGAAGAATAATGCTCGGTGTTTTTGCAACTGATCTTCATTGAAATCATCGCAGTATCATCGGCGCGCGGTGCGCAGTTGATCTGCAAAATGGAAACTTTCATCTCGGCCAATGCCGTTGTCACCTCGGCGAGCATGCCGATGCGATTTTCGGTATGCACTTGAAGCAGCGCCTCGTAAAGATCTTTTCCGAAAGAATTGTTTCCTTTTTCCCAATCGGCCGTGATCCACCGCTCCGCATATTCCGGCTTGAGCATGCCGGTCAAAACGTTGGGGCAATCCCGCTTGTGAATGGAGATGCCGAACCCCTTGGTGATGAACCCGACAATGCTATCGCCCGGTAACGGATTGCAACATTTGGCAAATTTCACTTGACAACCGCTCTCACCGTCCACAATAATGCCGCTGTTGGAGCGAATATTTTTGGGTTTGTCGCCGTTTTGCGCCGCCGCCATTGCCTGTGCATCGCTGACCGATGTCTGCTCCGCGGCGACTCCGGCGCGAAACAACCGCTTATATTCATCATGCAGTTTGATGGCAATTTTGGACACGGACATACCACCGTAGCCCACCGTGTTATACAAATCCTCCGCCGAGGCGTATCCCGTTTTTTTGGCCACACCGTTGACGACATCGGCCATCTCGGCTTCCGTCAACGAACGAGCGTATTTTTTCATTTCCGCATCGATGATCGCCTTGCCGGCCGCCATATTCTCCACCCGCGTCTCTTTTTTGAACCACTGGCGGATTTTATTACGCGCTTCGCTGGTTTTTACAATGCCCAACCAATCTCGGCTCGGTCCCTTGGAATTGGCGGATGTAATAATCTCCACGATTTCACCGTTTTCGGGAGAACGATCGATGGGGACGATCATGCCGTTGATCTTGGCGCCGACCATTCTGTTCCCCACGGCCGTGTGAATAGAATATGCGAAGTCTATAACCGTTGCGCCTTGCGGCAATGAAACGACATCACCTTTCGGTGTAAAGACAAACACTTCATCGTGAAAAATATCCGTTTTCAAGGCATGAAGAAATTCATCGGGATCTCGTGTGCCGTCTTCGGTTTCGATCAAGCGGGCGATCCACTCGAGTTTTTTGTTCATCTCTTCGCGCGAGGACGCGCCCGACTTATATTTCCAATGCGCCGCCATACCATACTCGGCAAATTGGTGCATTTCCCAAGTGCGAATCTGCACCTCAAACGGAATACCGTCATGTCCGATCACCGTGGTATGCAATGAACGGTACATATTGGGCTTAGGCGTCGAAATATAGTCTTTGAAACGGCCCGGGATAGATTTGAACATCTCGTGAATATACCCCAAGACCGAGTAACATTCGACCTCGGTGTCTACAATAACACGCAAGGCATAAAAATCGTAAATCTCATCAAAACTCTTGTTTTGATTATACATTTTGCGGTAGACCGAATAGACCGACTTGATGCGCCCCTCCAAATCGAAATGGATATTGTTTTCGGTCAAGCACTGCTCAACGAGTCGGCGAACATTTTCAATAAAGCCGACATTTTGGCCGTATTTTTTTTCAATGTCGGCTTTCACTTCGGCATAGCCGATGGGATCCAGATAGGAAATGCTGAGATTTTCAAGTTCCAATTTCAACTTGTGAATACCCAACCGATGTGCCAAAGGAGCATAGACTTGCATGGTTTCAAGCGCAGTCAACCGCCGTTTGCTGTCCGGTTTGGCATCCAACGTGCGCATATTATGCAATCGATCGCACAATTTAATAAAAATCACACGAACATCATGTGACATTGCCAGCAACATTTTGCGCAGCGTTTCAATATGTGCTTCTTCCTTGTCATCGACTTGCAGCATCACGATCTTGGTCAGCCCGTCGACCAGCATCGCCACATCTTTACCGAATTTTTTCTCCAATTCCTTGAGGTCGGTTTTATCGGCACAATCTTCCACCGTGTCATGCAAAAGCGCGGCGCAAATGGAGTCGGTGTCCAATTCCAGCGAAGCAACGATCTCGGCAACGGCAATGGGATGGGAGATATATGCCTCTCCGCTGGCACGGCACTGTCCCGCATGCAATGCGTTGGCATATTCGAAAGCCTGTTGAATCTTTTCGATATCGTAATTTTTACCCGTCGCTTTGAGCATGGCAAGCAAACTGCGAATATCGGTATGTATCGGACTTTGCATCATATTTCTCACCCTTTCCGCCTTATATTCCGCAAAATACCAAATCCTCTTTTCTCATCTTCTGCGGCATTGGCTCTTCAATTTGCGCAAAATAGACGATTTATCGATTGAGGTCTTAGATGCGGTAAAACAGACATCAAACATATAAAATCCGTGCTCCAATTCGGTCACGCCGCATATGTTCAATTCCTCAAGTATCCTGAGGATAAATTTCAATTTGATATAATTGATCTCGCCATGTTCCGTATTCTCCAAAGCCGCAAGCAACGCACGTTCCGGAATCACATGATTTCCTTGACGGAATTCGCGTCGTAAATAAGTATACACAATCGCAAAATCTTCACGAGTCGGCACAATCTTCGGTTCCTCCGTCTCATCATACGTCGCACCGCCTCGCAACTCCTCGTAGCGAGCGTGCAGTTCTTTTTGTTCATTGACATAAGAGACGGCAAGGCGGATATCCTGTACGATCATCTGCAGAGATCTCTCTCCTTGATACTCGTTGATGTTGAGTTGAAAAAGAACATCCACGCGCTCATTTACGGCAACATGCAGTTGCGTCGGGGCCATGCCGAAGTAAACGGCAGTAACGGTTTTACCGTCTTTGGTAAGCAACAACTTGGTATGCTTTGCTCCCCCCAACGGGATGATGCGAGTGACGGTCATATCATACAAAATGAATTGCGGCACGGGATTGGCCACGCCAAACGGTTCCATGCATTCAAGCGCCTGTGCCAGCGACATCGTCATTTCATCCGGTTCGATCTCGGTGTCTGCCATCAATTGCAACGCGGGCGGTTCATCGCCGAGCACCGCGCGGGCATAATCATTGATGCGACGTCGAAAGCGCTCGATATTGCCGCGCGCAATGGACATTCCCGCGGCCAACTCATGTCCGCCGAAGCGGATCAGCAGATCATCGCAAGCCATGAGAGCCTCAACCAAATTAAGGCCCTTGATGCTACGTCCCGAGCCCTTACCGATATCATCGGCTCCCGGCGCATCTTCGGGCGCCGTATCAAACGAAATGAGAATGGACGGTAAACCGTAACGCTCGGTTACGCGGGATGAAACAATACCGACGATCCCCTGCGGCCAATGATTGCCGTCCAATACAATAACGCGATCGTGTTCAAAATCAACCGTCTCCTCAATCAAGCGATAGGCCTGCTCGGCCACCCGATTTTCTTCAAGTTGACGGCGAGTGTTTGTCTCGCAAAGTTCTTTTGCCAAGCGCTCGGCATCTTCGCTCGTATCGGCCAACAGCAACTCGACCGCCTTGGATGCGCTGCTGATACGCCCCGCCGCATTGATGCGAGGAGCCAAGCCGAAACCGACAAAACTCGAATTGATGCGTTTTTGACGCTGTTCGGCCAGTTCACGAGCGGTCAGAGGAATTTGAACGCCCCCCACCTTTTTGGTGCCGGGCAACGCCGCGTCGATCAAAGCAGACAATCCGGGGCGGCGCGTATGAGCGATCATATGCAGACCGTAGGAAACGATCACACGATTTTCGTCCACAACGGGCATGACATCCGCAATCGTTCCCAGCGCCACAAGATCAGCATATTCCGTACAAATGCGGCGCGCGCCTTCGATCGGAGGTTCACCGCGCTCGGTGCATTCCGTCATGGCATAAGCGCAAAGCAATTTGAACACCACGCCGACGCCCGCCAATTCTTTGAACGGATAGTCGCAATCGGCCCGATGGGGATTTACAACAGCACAGGCCGCAGGCAACTCTGCATGACACTCATGGTGATCGGTGATGATCATATCGATCCCGCGTTCTTTGGCATGAGCGACTTCATCAATGGCCGTGATCCCCGTATCGACCGTAATGATCAATTTAACTCCTTGCTCCGCCAATGTATCAACGGCAGCCACGGAAACGCCATAGCCCTCTCGAACACGGCTGGGAATGTAATACCCGACATCGGCGCCGCGTTCGGACAAAAACAGATACAACATGCTGACCGAGGTTACGCCGTCGACATCATAATCACCGTAAATGGCAATACGTTCCCCGCGCTCCAGCGCCAAGCGAATACGGCTCACCGCTTCTTCCACATCACGCAACAAAAAGGGATCGTGCATTTTCCCGTCGCTTTGTTCGATAAAGGCCCGCGCCTCGGCACCGCTGTGACAACCGCGGTTATAGAGCACTTGAGCCATGCGACGCGGGCACTCCAGCGTGCATGCGATGTCATTCACCGCCATTTCGCTCTGCTCATCCGGCTGATACATCAGCGTCCATATTTTATTTCGTTTAAAGTTGTTCGCATCCATATCTTCCGATCCTTCTATGTTCGACGCCGTGACTTACGTCCAAAGCGCATTTTCAATCGTCATCCCGAATTTGAGGTTCATCGGGATCAATGACGGCAACCACCGTAAGATCTGTTTTATTCTGATGCACATGCTCGGAATACAATCGTATGCCAAACAAGGAAGCCCCTGCCAAGAGTGCGGAAAAAGCAAATCGCCAAGCCTCACTCTCCGTCCAAAGTCCCGCGAGCATGTAGCCGAAAATGATCATCGCGATCGGCAGGATAAAAACAAGTGCCGCATATCCCAACACCCGTGTGGAAGTCGTTTCGATCTCAACGATATCGCCGATCTGTGCGCACGCCGCATTGTATGCGCATGCCTGCATCGACCGAGCGCCCCCCATCAAGGAGCAAACGGAGCATTCTCCCCCATCCGCCGTTTTATGGCAACTATCGCAAGCCGATCTGCGGTCACACAAAACCGTGGCGTACTCGCCGGCCGTTGCAACAACCTTTGCCCTTGTTCGCACTGCGATCCCTCCTGTTTATTGAAACGGCGCGAAACGCGCCATCAGTTGCTGTGCGGTTCGAAGTCCGTCTACCGCAGCACTTGTAATACCTCCGGCATACCCTGCGCCCTCTCCGCACGGATAAACGGAAGCATGACCGAGAGCACGTCCGTCCTCCCCGCGCAAAATACGCACAGGGGCGGATGTTCTCGTTTCGGCGGCACTCAGCACCGCATCGGGACAAGCAAAACCGGAAATTTTTCGGTCAAACACAGACAGACCGTAACGAAGCGATTCGGTCACGTCCTGCGGAAATACCGTTTCGAGATTGCTCACACGGACATGGGTGCCGTTACGATACGTCGGCTGAATACGACTCGGCTCATGTGTCACCGTACCGTTCATAAAATCACCCACCGTTTGAATGGGGGCGCTGTAATCCGAGCCTCCGACGGTAAACGCCGTACGCTCGATTCGCCGCTGAAAAGCAATTGCGCCCAGCGCCAAACTACCGTCCACGCGCTCGTAGTCTTCCACACGAATCGACACCGCCACCGCACAGTTGGCATTAACGCCGTCACGCGCATGATTGCTCATACCGTTGACCACGACGCCACCCTCCTCGGATGCCGCCGCAACGACCTCGCCGCCGGGGCACATGCAAAAGGTATAAACACCTCGGGCTCCGCGCGTATCGGACAGCGCATATTCCGCAGGCCCCAGCGCCGGATGACCGGCAAAATTGCCGTATACGGCGCGGTCGATATCCGCTTGCAAATGTTCAATGCGAACACCTACGGAGATGGGCTTCGGTTCAATGGCGAATTGTCGTTCGATCAAATATCGGTAGGTATCGCGCGCCGCGTTTCCGATAGCCAGAACCATGGCCGAGCAAGGAAATTCGCCCGTGCTTGTCTTTGCCGTCAACGAGCCGTCCGCATGCTCGATCAGTCCCCGCAGGCAGGTTCGATAATGCACCTCACCGCCGCACTCGACAATGCGACCGAGCATTCGATCGACCACCTCGCGCAACACATCGGTACCGACATGCGGCTTAGCCTCTGTCAGAATTTTTCGGGGGGCGCCGAACTCGCACAAGCGTTTAAGAATATAGCCGCAGCGCGCATCGCTGATACGTGTCAACAATTTCCCGTCCGAAAAAGTACCGGCACCGCCCGCTCCGAACTGAATATTGCTATCGGAGTCCAGTACGCCCTCCGTGAAAAAGCGATTAACCGAACGAACACGCTCGGCAACACTCTCACCGCGATCAATGAGAATGGGCGCATAGCCGTTCTCCGCCAAAAGTAACGCACAAAACAGCCCTGCCGGTCCCATACCGACCACCAAAGGGCGCGCGGTCATTGCTTCATTGCCTCGCTCGATCACCAACGGCTGATCCTCCAACAGGCGCACGTCGGAAACGGTCGGCAATCGTTCCTGCATTCGGGCCGACATCTCTCCTTCGGCCAAAACGGTACAGGCCAAGCAGATACGATCTCGATGCCGCGCATCGACCGACTTCTTATATAAACGGAAATGAAGCGATGCAACCGGTATACCGGCACGCTTCATTTTCCTTATGGCTTGCTCTCGGATATCCTCAGGGGTGGCATCGGGAGAGACCCGAATGCCGCTGATGAGAAACCGAGTAATATGGCGTGACATGCGTGATCTCTCCTTTCTTTGTCAAATCAACATGATCAACCGCACGGTTAATCGACGCTTTCAACATCAAGATCATCCGCAAAATCATCCGACTCATTGCGGGCATTCAGACGTACGTTGGTAACAACCAGCCAAAAAGCAAACGCCAGGATCAAGCACAACAACTTCGTGACTATATGAAAGCCGCGATTTTTGCTGTGAATTTCGACCTGCTCACCGTTCTCCGCACCGTAAACACGTTCAAAATTATAATTTTTCATATGTTATGCTTCCTTATCGTTATTTTTCTTGGAAAAGTTCTGCACGATGCGGCGATTTTCCTCTTCGGTATGCCCGGAGAGAAGCAAAAACAGATCGTCTTTGAGAGTACCGGAATTGTAGCCGCGCTTCAAAATACCGTTATTGGCAATGGAAATATTGCCCGTCTCCTCGCTAACCACAATCACAACCGCATCACTCTGCTCGCTGATACCGACAGCGGCACGGTGACGGGTACCCAACTCCTTTGGGATATCAGGGCTTTTAGATGACGGCAGAATACAACCCGCAGCGCACACTTTCCCGCCGCGGATGATCACCGCGCCGTCATGCAGAGGCGAGCGGTTAAAAAACAGATTACCCAGCAGTTCGCACGACATCAACGCATCCAATTCGACGCCGGTCTTGATATAATCGCCCAATTTGGAATCGCGCTCAATCACGATCATCGCGCCGCATTTTTCCTTAGACAACTCACATGCGGCTTCAGACAAAACGCCGATCATAGCGGTCAGCGATGCAACCGTATGCGCCTGCGTACCAATCTGGCGAAGACGCAACACCGATGTGCCGATTTTATCCAACGCATCGCGCAGATCGTATTGAAAAATAATGACAATGAATATCATGTAAATATCAAACACCGCATGGAAGAGTGTATACAAAGCATGCAACTCAAATGCCCAAGACAGGAAATAGGCACAGGCCACCGCCAAAAGGCCGACGATCAAGTTACGCGCTCGTCGATCGCGAACAAAGATCACAATATAGTAAATAACGGCTGTAAGCAACAGAATATCGATTATATCGGCAATCCCCATCGATCGAACAGGGGTGAGTATGTAACGGGAAAAGGCATCTGCGATGGTATCAAAAAAATTCATGGCGAAACCTACCTTCTTCATATTTATCGGAAACCCCACCGTGCGGTGCGGTAATCATTCATGTTCAAGCCTGCTTTTAACGGCAGAGACAATAGCATATTTTATTATATCATGCATGCGCGCGATTTTCAACAAATTTTTGAAGAAATTTCAGATTTTTTTCGTAAATGGCACAAACAAGCGAAAAAACGGCCCCGTCTTTTACGACGGAGGCCGAAATTCATATAAACTTTTGCTCAAAATTCTTCGCACAAGGTAGCAGCCATAACCGCCTTAATGGTATGCATTCTGTTTTCCGCCTCGTCGAAAACGATAGATTGCGTGCTCTCGAACACCTCGTCGGTCACTTCCATGCAATCAAGGCCGAATTTTTCGTGAATTTCCTTGCCGGTGGATGTCTTGAGATCGTGAAAAGCGGGCAGGCAGTGCATAAAGCGGCACTGTGCACCGGCGTTTGCCATTAAGTCGGCATTCACTTGATAAGGCAGAAGATCATCAATACGTTCTTTCCAAATCTCTGCAGGTTCTCCCATCGAAACCCAAACGTCGGTATAAATAACGTCTGCGCCTTTGGTGGCGATCATGGGGTCGGTAATAAAATCCAGCGTAGCGCCGGTTTCGGCGGCCACCGCTCTGCACTTGGCGACAAGCGCCGCATCGGGAAAATATTTTTCGGGCGCACAGGCAACAAAATGCATTCCCATTTTGGCACAACCGACCATGAGCGAATTGCCCATGTTATAGCGCGCATCCCCCATATAAACCAGTTTTTTCCCTCTCAAAGCGTCGAAATGCTCACGAATCGTAAGAAAATCAGCCAATATTTGGGTGGGATGAAATTCATTGGTGAGTCCGTTCCACACGGGAACACCAGCGCAAGTTGCCAATTCCTCGACAACGGTTTGACCGAAGCCGCGATATTCGATACCGTCAAACATGCGTCCCAACACACGGGCCGTATCGGCAATGCTTTCTTTTTTGCCGATTTGCGACCCTTGCGGGTCAAGATAAACGGAATGCATGCCGAGATCCGCCGCCGCCACCTCGAACGCGCAACGGGTACGAGTGCTTGTTTTTTCAAATATCAACGCAACATTTTTTCCTTCGCACAGGCGATGCGGAATTCCCTTTTTCTTCTTTGCTTTGAGGTCCGCCGCAAGGTCGATCACCCCCTCGATCTGCGCGGGAGTAAGATCCAATAATTTCAAAAAAGACTTGCCTTTCATATCGATCTTCATATCGGCTCAAATTCCTTTCTTACAACTTTTTTTGATGATTTCAAGCGCTTCGACCAGCAACGAATCCGAAATATTGAGCGCAGGAAGAAGTCTGATCTTCTCCTTGGCAGTCAAGCACAGTACTCCGGCTTCATTGCATTCGGCCACGATCTCGGCTGCGGGACGCACCGTCTTGACACCGATCATCAATCCCATGCCACTCACATCCGTCACGCCCTCGGCCCCCCGGAGCATATCAAACACCAGCGCCCCCTTGCGGCGCACTTCGGCCAACAGCGCGTCATCGATGCGCCCAAGCACGGAAATTGCGCCGGCGCAGCAGACCGGATTTCCGCCAAAAGTGGAACCATGATCACCGTATCCAAACACGTCCTGCACCTTTTCGCCAAGCAAAGCGGCCCCCAGCGGCAAGCCGCCCCCCAGTCCCTTGGCCGTTGTAACGACATCCGGTTTGATGCCGTAATTCATATAGGAATACAGCGCGCCCGTGCGGCCGTTACCTGTCTGCACTTCGTCCACAATCAGCACAATATCCTGTTCCTCGGCAAGGGTCGCAACAGCCCGAACATAATCGGCATCCAGCACATTGACACCGCCCTCGCCTTGTATGCATTCGATCATAATTCCCGCCACTTTATGCTTGGCAAGACAATCTTTCAGCGCGTTCACATCTCCTGCGGGGACATGAACAAAGCCGGGGGTCAGCGGTTGATACAACTCGTGATAGTGGTCTTGACCCGTAGCGGCGAGCGTGGTGAGTGTCCTGCCGTGAAAACTGTTTTGAAGCGTGACAACGGTCGCATATTCTCCGCCTTTTTTATCTGCGGCATATTTGCGCGCGACCTTAATGGCGCACTCGTTGGCCTCGGCCCCCGAGTTACCGAAGAATACGCGCTTCAAGCCCGTCCGTTCGCACAACATTTCGGCAAGTTCCGCACAGGGCTCGGTATAATAAAGATTCGACATATGCTGAACGCGGCTCAATTGCGCCTCAACGGCGGCGCGCCATGTATCATCGGCAATGCCGAAAGCGGTCACCCCGATTCCGGAACCCATATCGATATATCGTTTTCCGTTGCCATCGTAAACCTCACTTCCCTTACCCGACACGATTTCGACGGGGAAACGACGATACGTATGCGCAATATAGGTTTGATCTTTCTTTTGCAGTGTACTCATGTCATCCCTCCGTCACCATGGTACCGGCACCCTCATCGGTCAGCAATTCCATCAAAATGGAATGAGAAATGCGTCCATCCAAAATAGTCACATTTTTAACTCCGGCGCGAATTGCCTCAATACAGCAATCCACCTTGGGAATCATACCGCCCGAAATAACTCCCTGCTCATATAATTTCCGAGCCTCCTCAATGGTCAATTCCGGAATCAACGATGTCGGATCGTCCTTGTCACGCAAAATGCCGGCAATATCCGTCATCATGAGCAGTCTCTCGGCGCCAAGCGCCCCCGCGATGTATGCCGCCGCAGTATCTCCGTTGATATTATAGACATTGCCGTGACGATCGCTTGCTACGGTAGAGATCACGGGAATATAATTTTTTTCCAACAGATCGGTAATCGGCTGTGGGCGCACTTTCGTGATCTTGCCGACATAACCCAATCTCTCGTCTTTGATCTGCGCCTCGATCATGCCTCCGTCCATCCCGGAAAGGCCGACCGCATGTCCGCCTTTCATCTGCAACAGCGTAACCAACGACTTGTTGACCTTCCCTGCCAGCACCATTTGAACGATATCCACCGTTTCCTTGTCGGTCACGCGCAGACCATCCACAAACTCGGGGCGTTTGCCCAATTTTTCCATCATTTCATTGATCTCGGGGCCGCCGCCGTGCACCAGCACAACCTTAACGCCGATCAACCACAGCAGCGCGATATCTTCCATGACCTGCTCCTTGAGTTGTTCATTGACCATGGCGTTACCGCCATATTTGACAACCAGGATCTTGCCGTTGAATTTTTTGATATAAGGCAGCGCCTGCGTCAATATTTCCGCGCGCTCCGTATTGGAAAAATGGTTATCCATCATATCGTCCTCCGCAAAATCAAGTACGGTAATCTCCGTTAATCTTGACATAATCGTATGTCAAATCGCACCCCCATGCCGTGGCATTTGCGCTGCCGTCGCCGAGTGAAATCAGAATTTCGATTTCTTTTTCCGACAAAATATCCTTAGCCTTTTCCTCGGAAAATTGCACGCCCGCCCCGTTTTGGCAAACAACGATCTCACCTTTAGCGGAACGGAACGAAACGTCCACCGCGTTCACATCGACATCCGCGCCGCTATAACCGATGGCACAAAGCACCCGTCCCCAATTGGCATCCGCACCGAACATCGCCGCTTTGAGCAAACTGGAGCAAATCACGCTTTTGGCCACTGTTTTGGCCGTTTTTTCGTCCTTGGCTCCGGTGACACAGCATTCGAGCAATTTGGTCGCGCCCTCGCCGTCACCCGCAATCATACGGCAAAGATGCACCGTAATCGTGTTGAGCGCCTCCATGAACACCGCAAAATCCGCGTCCTCGGTCGTGATCGGCTCGTTGCCCGCCATTCCGTTGGCCAGCACGGTAACCATGTCGTTGGTCGATGTATCGCCATCCACGCTGACCATATTGAACGTGGTAGCCACATCATTCGTCAGTGCCTTTTGCAGCATGTCCGGGGAGATCGCCGCATCGGTAGTAATAAATACCAGCATTGTCGCCATATTGGGATGAATCATGCCGCTTCCTTTGGCAATGCCTCCGATGCGACAGGTCTTGTCCCCCAGTTTAAATTCCACCGCAATTTCTTTTTTGACCGTATCGGTGGTCATGATCCCCTCGGAAGCCGCATCGCTCCCTTCGCAAGAAAGCGAAGAGATCAGCGAATGCATCCCTTCCTTGATCGGTGCGATATCCAGCGGCTGACCGATCACGCCCGTAGACGCCACAACAACATCCTCTGCGGATATGCCGAGCGCATCGGCCGTCAGCGCACTCATCTGCTCGGCGATTTCAATACCGTTGGCATTGCAGGTATTGGCATTACCGCTATTGCATATCACAGCCTGTGCATAACCGTCGGCAATATGGGCTTTGGTCACCGTCAGCGGCGCGCCTTTGACAAGATTGGTGGTATAGACCGCCGCGGCAGAAGCGCGGCACTCGCTGACGATCAGGGCCAAATCCCTTTTGGTACGATTTTTGCGGATGCCGCAATGGATCCCGCCCGCGATAAATCCTTGTGCGGCACATACACCGCCGGAAACGATTTTCATAAACAAACTCCTTTTAGTCAAGATTCAACCCTGTCGTTTCATCAACGCCAAGAATAAGATTCACATTTTGAATTGCAGAACCGGAAGCGCCCTTGCCGAGGTTATCGAAGCGGGCAACCAGCAAAATCCGCTCATCGTTGCCGCAGACCGTCAATTGCATGTCATCCCGGCCCGACATAGCGGCGGCGGACAGAAAACCGTTTTCATCCGCGCACTCGTCAAAGTGAACGATACGCCCCGTGTAATAGGAACGGTAGAGTGCCCGAACATCATCCGGACAGCCGTTCAACCGAGAAGTAAACAGCGGAACACTGACCTCCATGCCACTGTAAAAAGGCGCAACGATCGGACAAAAAGCAGGCGCGTTTTCAAGTCCGCAAACCGCTGCCATCTCCGGCAAATGCTTATGCTTTTGCGAGATACCGTACTGACGCGGCGCCGCCAACAGCGGGTCACGTCCCTCGCCCTCGTACTCAGCGATCATCTTTTTTCCGCCGCCCGAATATCCGGTCAAGGAAAAGCAACAAAGTTGTGCATCGCGTGCGATCATCCCGGCCTCAACCAGAGGACGAACGAGCGCCACAAAGCCGCTCGCATGGCAACCGGGATTGGCAATGCGCCGAGAATGTGCAATTTTTTCTCGTGCGCCCGTCAATTCGGCAAAACCGTACTGCCAATTGTCTGCCGTGCGATGAGCGGTCGATGTATCGATAATAACCGTATTGGGATTGTCCACCAACGAAACCGCCTCAACAGCCGCCGCATCAGGCAAGCAAAGAATCGCAATGTCGGCACTGTTCAATGCATCGCGGCGCGCGCCCACATCCTTGCGCAATTCTTCCGGCAGCCGGATCAATTCGATATCGCGACGAACCGCCAATCGCTCATATATTTGCAGTCCCGTTGTTCCGGCGCTGCCATCAATGAATATTTTCGTCATCGCTTTAATTGCTCCTTTACATACGCGATTTGCGCTTCAACCGAGCGCTGTGAGGTGCCGCCCTCCGAAATTCGCTTTTCCACACAGGCATTGAGGTCGATCGCCTCAAAAACATCATTGTCAAACGCTTCGCTGTAAGCACGGTATTCATCCAATGTCAATTCTTCAAGGACTTTTCCCTCGGCAATGCACCCGGCCACGATCTGCCCCGCGATCTTATATGCGGAGCGGAACGGCATTCCTTTTTTAACCAAATAGTCCGCCAAATCCGTTGCATTGATAAAGCCTTTCTGCGCCGCCTGTTTCATATGATCGGGGAAAATCGTCATGGTGGACAACACAGGAGCCAGCACGCGTAGACACATGGTCACCGTATCCACAGCATCGAAAACGCGCTCCTTATCCTCTTGCATGTCTTTATTGTAAGCCAACGGCAATCCCTTGAGTGTGGTCAAAAGCGACACCAAATCGCCGTAAACACGTCCCGTCTTGCCGCGAATCAATTCGGCCATATCGGAATTTTTCTTTTGCGGCATAATGGAGGAGCCCGTAGTGTAAGCATCCGCCAACTCAATGAATTT
>CAZOHP010000019.1:0-19592 GCA_964579815.1 uncultured Lachnospiraceae bacterium | reverse complement strand
AGTTCCATCTGCTCGAACTCGCGTGTGCGGAAAATGAAGTTTCCGGGGGTGATTTCGTTGCGGAACGATTTTCCTATCTGCGCCACGCCGAACGGCAATTTGCGGCGGGTTGAGCGGGCAACGGCGGGGAAGTTGACAAAAATACCCTGCGCGGTTTCGGGGCGCAGATAAACGGTCGAGGCGGAGTCCTCGGTCACGCCGATGAAAGTTTTGAACATCAAATTAAACTTTTTGATGTCGGTAAATTCATGGCCGCCGCAATCCGGGCAGGCAATGTTTTTCTCCTTGATAAAAGCGGCCATCTGCTCGAACGTCCATGCGGCGGGATTGTCGTCGGTTCCGTTCTCAAAAGCGTATTCTTCGATCAATTTGTCCGCACGATGACGGGAGCGGCATTGCTTGCAGTCCATCAGCGGGTCGGAGAAACCGCCGACGTGCCCCGATGCAACCCATGTCTGCGGGTTCATGATGATGGCGCTGTCGAGCCCGACATTATATTTGCTTTCCTGTACGAATTTTTTCCACCATGCTTTTTTTACGTTGTTTTTGAATTCAACGCCCAAGGGACCGTAATCCCACGAGTTGGCCAAGCCGCCGTAGATTTCCGAGCCGGGGAAGATGAACCCGCGGTTTTTGCAAAGTGCGACGATCTTTTCCATGGTTTTTTCACTGTTTTTCATAGTCTTGGAACTCCTTTCATTTGCGCCGCACGCCGGATGCGAGGGCGTTTTTTGTTCTGTTAACCTTTAATATGTCATTATAGCATGTTTTCCGCCGATTGTCAAGCAAAATTTCTCAAAACGTCCGCCGCGTTGCGATTGCGTCGTGCGAGAAAAAACTGTCGTTTTTTTCTTGAAAAAATGTGCGCAAATTTCTTGACAAGGCGGCAACGGTATGGTATAATGTTGAAAACAACCACAAGATACTGCGTTCCGTGAATCGGAAAAAGATATACAAATTCAGAGAATATCGGAGGATGTACAAACATGAAGAAAATTCTTGCAATGGCATTGGCACTGCTGATCGTCGGCTCGTCGATCTCCTTGATCGCGTGCAAAAATGATGACGAAGATGATAAAGATAATCCCGGAACGAACATTTCGGACGATCCGAATAATCCGAACAATCCGGACACCCCCGACGACCCCAATACGCCCGATACGCCCGATACCCCGGATAACCCCGACAACCCCGACAACCCCGGGGATGATGACAATAAAGAGGTCGAATTTACGGCGGTGGAAGAAAATGTTCAGGCAACCGTGACGGTGGAGATTCGCGTAACCCCCGCGCTGGATGTGGACAACGTCATCGGTAATTTGCGCATCAATCAAATCGTGGCTCGCACGGGCATTTCGACCGACGGAACTTGGAGCCGCATCCATATGACGCCCAAGGGCTTTGACGAGGGCGATTATTATGTTGCTTCCAATTGCTTGAAAGTTTACGACGGCTCGTTGCCCGATGATAAGGACCCGAGCGCGTCTGTGACCGACCCGACCGACCCGACCGATCCTACCGACCCCGACAAGAAAGATCCGGTTTCCGGCGACGATAACACACCGACGACCCCCTCAAGCGAGTTTGTGGCCGTCAGCCCGTCCGAAACCGTGTATGTTGTTACCAACGGATTGCGCTTGCGCAGCGCGCCTGTGCTCGCATCCGATAACATTGTGGCCAGCGCGACTTTGGGCACTGCCTTGACGCGTGTTGCCAAGAACAATGAGTGGAGCCGTATCAATTACAACGGCAAAGAGTATTATGTCTATTCCGATTATGTGACGACGGATAATATCACGGGAAGCGATTACGTCGCGTTGACAACGCCCGTGTCGATGACGGTCACGGCCGCACGGTCGCTTAACGTCAGAAAATGTCCGTATGTCAGCGATGATCCCGATGTGGAAAAAATCATCGTGATCGGCGGTTTGTCCAACGGCGATACGGTGACGGTTGTTGCCGAAGCACCCGATAAGAGT
Organism: uncultured Lachnospiraceae bacterium; assembly: GCA_964579815.1. Lineage (GTDB taxonomy): Bacteria > Bacillota > Clostridia > Oscillospirales > CAG-272 > SIG644. The sequence continues at coordinate 17,613 of CAZOHP010000019.1, read as the reverse complement.
TGGGTTCGCATCAGTTGGGATGACGGAACGCAGGCATATGTCCGCGCCAAGTATTTGTCTGGCTATGACGAATCAGAGAGCGGTACGGTTACTCCCTCTACGACACCTACCACGCCGACTACCAATGTTACATTTACTCCCGTGACTCCCGTGACGATGTATCCCGCGTCTGCAAATGTTCGCGTGTTCGCCGAGCCGAGCGATCTGTCCACCGTTGTAAATCGGTTGTCGATGAGCACACCGGTTCTTGTGACCGCTACGTCGACAGACGGAGTTTGGTCCAAAGTGACGCTTTCGGGCAGTTCGACGTACTATTATATTCAAACGGTCAACCTGAGTTCCAGCGGGAAATCATAATTTGATTTGAGATATAACGACACAGGCCACCGCACGACATGTGCGGTGGCCTGTGTTATTTATTTCATTCGTTTTGCTATGTGGGAACGGTATTTGAACAGATAGACCGAAATGAGGCGCGTGAGTGCGAGGTCGACCAAGTTCAACACGATGAAACCGCCTGCGGTCAGTACGACGGGATACCAATGCGGCATGGCATCTTCGACGCCGAAGAGGTAACAGGAGCCGAATACTAAAGCCATGTCCACGCCGAGAAAAAGCAACTGCTTGAGCAACAGACAGAGCGCACGGGGCAAACGTTCCAGATAAGATTTCAAAATGGGATAATAGCCGAAAATCAAATAAACGGCGGCGGGGGATTTGCTCGGCAGCAGGAAAAGCGACAGCAGTGCGGTTGCCGCCCAAACACCCCACGGATAACCGTTGCCGTATTCGATGACAATGGGAATGAGCAGTAACGCGGTGAGAAACGGCGTGCAAAGATCCAGCACACCGACAAGAGAGCCGAGCCAGGATAGCGTGACGCCCAAGGCGGTCAGCACCGCACAGACGGCCAGCCTTTTGGTCGCGTCGCGACGGAGCCGACGACTATTTCGAGGAGAGCGGTCTTGCATGACGTCACCTCTCAGCAACAGGGAATCAGGTCGCCGCCCATGCATTCGCAACAGCAGTCGGCACAAAGGAGCGAGGAGCAAATGTCGTATTCGGAGCATCCCCCGGAATGCATGGTTGTGCGATAGCCGCCCGCTTGAGCGGCGGTCTGCGCGCGCAGACGATCGGCGACGGTGCGGTATTCCGCGTTATAGGGGTCGAGGCGGCAGGCTCGGTCAAGATAATTTTGCGCGTCGACGGTGTGATTGCGGCGAAGCAATACGCACCCCATCAAATAGTGCCATTCGGTGCCGCGCCCGCTTTCCGGAATGTTGCGCAGCAACGTCTGCGCGTCATCCAGGTTGCCGCTGTTGATATGAGTGCGAATACGGCCGAACTCGGCCGCGTGGGCGCTGTCGCCCGTGTAGCCGTACCCCGTATTTTGACGAGTGTAAGCGCCGTAGGTGTAGGAGCCTTGCGCGTCGCCGGTGCTGCCGCCGTGCTTGCGCTCCTCTTGAATCTGCTCGTAGGCGGCGTTGATCTCTTTCATTTTTTCATTGGCCATTTCGGCAAGGTCCGTATCGGCGTATTTGTCGGGATGGTATTTTCGTGCCAGATCGCGGTAGGCCTGCTTGATCTTGTCATCGTCGTCGTCGCGGCTGACGCCGAGTATTTTGTACGGATCGTTCATATATTGTTACTCACTTTCTTTTGTTCTTCGGATGGGGCGGCGGGGAACAGTACACGCTCCGTTGCGGCAGGCAGAGCTGTTTCCAACATGTGATAGAGCAGCGGCGACAACTCCTTGCCGCATGCGCTTTCATCAATATCGAGCAGATCGAGGGCGTCAACGGCGTGGCGGAGTTCGGCCAAAAGCGCATAGCGCAACTGTTCGCGGCGCTCGTCGGTCAAACCGCTTTCGTCATAGAGTCGGATCAGAGGGTTGGGGCGGCCGCGGCGCAGATCCTCGGCAAAATCATCGATGGCGTCCACCAAATACAACCAGCGCCCGATGTGAAAACCGATGTGATGAGCGATGCGTGCCCGATCGGCGGGGAGGTTGTAGGCGAATAATGTTCCGAGCACCTCGCCGAAAGCGTCGGCGGGCTCGTCGACCGACGGCGTTCCGTCCTTTTCGACGTCGGCTAAGCGTTTCATGTGCGGAAGAATGGCATCCCCGGTTCCGGGATACTTGCGTTCGGCGCGGCGGTAAAAGCAACGAAAAGAGGGGAGAGTCAGCACGGCGCGTGCACGTTTGAAACTGCGCTCGTCAACTCGGTCGTCCGCTATCTTGTGATAACCGAGCACCGCTGACACACAAGCGACATAATCCGCAACGTCGCCCGCTTCCAGCGAGAGACGGCGACGAAACGGGTGAGGCAGACAGCGACGCCGCTCAAAGCGGACTGGGCGCTCGGTCTGCTCGCCTTGCGGGTTTCCGCCGGCAAGGGCCAGACGGGCGAGAGCGAGAAAAACAAGATCGTAACTCAGCGTCATGCGCGAACATTGTCCGGTGCATCGCCCCATGGCGCGACATAGGCCGCAATATACCCCGCGGTAATATTGATATTCTCGCACTTTGAGTTCGGGTGCGTACGGTCGAATGTAACCGAACATGAAAAACCGCCTTTCTGCCGTAGATTCTATATTATCATAACGCAAAGGCTTGAATAAAGCAATGCCTATTTGTAAATTTTCCGTCGCTTTTTGATTTTTTTCAAAAAACGTCCGTTTCGACGCTTGAAATGTCACCGCGAGCGACGAAAATGGCCGTATTTTTCACTGTTACGCAACTGACGAAAACAGGGCTTGTTTATCAAGCAAGGAGACAAATTGAAAAAATGGAAGATACTGTAAATAACCGGGCGGGGAGGAGAAAAAATAAGCGAGAGGGGGAGGTGAGAACGCCAACAAAAAGAGAATACGGATAAAAAACATATTTTTTATGTGTAGAAAATTCGGTTGAAAATTTGTGCAGATTGCACATGTTGATTATTTTTGAAATGTTTGCGATTGCAACTAATTGTCATGCTGAAAGGTAAATGAAAATTACTGATAATCGGCGCAACGAGGGACGATGCAATGAAAAGGCTACGCGACAAGCGTTTTTTGCGCTGTCTTTGCACCGCCGGCACGAAAAAGGTAATTTTTGATTACTTGCCGGTTTTGTGCAAAATGTTTATGTAGATATTTTGAGCGACCGCATTCTGCTGATGGTGAAGTGGAGCACGGCGGCGAGGACTTCGGATGGTTGCTGTTACCCAAATCGCTCGTTCGGCGTGTATTGACAAAAACGGGCTCGTGTGATATAATTACGGTATCAATTTAGGGCATTTTTGCGCATTTGCACCTTTAATCTGTGCGTTGCGCGTGAACCCTGCCTTATTTTTGTGCGGCGGAATGTCTTGCGTGTGCGTGACACGGCAGGCGTTCGGCCGATCGCGGATTGCTCCGGGCTTGGCGCTCGGAACTCGTGGAATCTCGGTTGCGGTTGCGTGAGCAATCGCTTTTCACACATCACACGGCGGAGATGCAGGTGACGTTCGGCGGCACGAGGACGGTGCGGTCGGAACGTTCGGTTTCTTTCTGCTGTTGCTTCTGCGGTAACCGCACCGCGGGAGCAATGGCAGAAGGGGACGGCGTTTGCCCCTTTTGCGTGTGCGGCAAGGCGAGGCTTTGCTCTTGTGCATTCCGGCGATATTGCGTATCCGCGAAAGCGCCCCATCAGAACGGTGCCGACGACCGATGCTTGCCGATCGATATTCGACGGCGACCCGGTTGCGGCAATGTGATTCTCATACATTGCTTCGGTTACCGAAAATTCTCAAGGAGGAAAAATTATGAGAAAAAAGAAGTTTCAAAGTGTCACTTCCTTGCTACTCGCTTTGCTTCTTCTCACCGGCGGCGCCACAGTGTCTGTCGGCGCGGAGAAAACAACGGCCGACAAGGCTTATAATGCCAGTGTGACCGACAAAACGATTGCCGATTACAAGGAAGAACTTGAATCGATCTCGTATGATGATTACAGCAAGGGGTTCAAGGGTTACGAAAGAACCACCGACACTGTTGTGATCGACGCGATTGAGGATTTGAATGAACAATTGACGACATTGGAGCGCTTGAGCGATGAGGATTGGGCTCGCCTGCAGGCGGACAGTTCGCTGGCGACTACGTTGCTCGGTTTCTACGAGACTGAGTACGACGGCGTAAAGGCACTGTACACGCCCGGCGACGGTGAGGTTACTTTCACAACGAACAAGGTGCCGGCGGAGGGGCTTTACAGTATCCGCATCCATTACTGGCCTGTTGTGGGAAAATCCGCATCTATCGAGAGGGAACTTTACATCAACGGCAGTGCGTCCTTTAAGGAAGCCCGCTCGCTGACCATTCCCAAAGTTTGGAGCAATGCCTATGAAACATATGAGTATACCGTCCCGAAAGGAAAAGACGCGCAGGAATTGCTGACGCGCGCTCGGGAAATGGGGCTGGAGGCTGTGATGGCCGATGATACGAATGTCATTACCTTTACCATCCCCGAGGTTTGGACGACGGATATTTCCGCGTTCCTGCTCGACGAGATCGGCGCTCGTTTCTTTACGACGGATAAAGACAATAATGAAATTCGTCCGTCTGCCGAGCAGACTCCCTGCTGGTGTGTTTATGACCTGAGAGACAGCCAGGGGTATTATACCGAAAGTTTCGAATTTATCATCACGCCCGATGGGGACGGTAATGTTTCCATTACGCTCAAGGGCATGAATGAGCCTATGGCCATTTCCAAGATCGAATTGTTGCCCAAGAACGAATTGCTGACGTACGATGAGTATATCGCACGGTATGCGGATGCGCCTAAGGGCACCTCTTCCATCAAATTGGAGGCCGAAATGCCGAGCAATATTTCGACCAACACGGTTTACCCCGTGGAGGATCGCTCCTCGGCGGCCAACTCGCCCTCCGACACGACCCGCATGGTGCTGAACAGCATTGGCGGCGAAAAGTGGCAAACTCCCGGACAGGCGGTTGAGTGGAAGTTCAAAGTAGACGACACGGGGCTTTACACCATTGATATGCGGTTTAGACAGAATGTGTTGGACGGTTTGTTTGTCAGCCGTTCCATCAGTCTGTACAGCGATGGCTTGAACGAAAATGATCCCGGCTACTACAACGGCTATCCGTTTGAAGAGGCCGCACGGGTGAGATTCGGCTATTCCGGCTACTGGCAGTCCACCGGTATGACGGACGGTTCCGCAGATGCCGACGGCAACACACGTGTGTTCCAGTTCTACTTTGTGAAAGGCGTGACTTACACACTGCGCTTGGAAGTCACCCTCGGAACCATGGCACCGGTTGTCAGCGATATTGAAAATTCGCTGAACAGCATCAACGCGGATTATCTGAACATTCTCCGCTTGACCGGTCAGCAGCCCGACGACTACCGCGATTACAACTTCACTCGCGTGATGCCGCAGACACTGGCGGACATGGTCAAGCAGTCGCAGAAACTGCAGACCATTGCCGATGAACTGAAAGAAATTGCCGGTTCGTCGTCTTCAACCGTCGGTACGTTGGTCAAGGTTGCCGATCTGCTTTATCGTATGCACGATGAGGACGAGATCGCAAGACATTTGGAAACGCTTAAGTCTTACATCGGTTCGCTCGGTACGTTTCTTTCCGATGCGAAGAAGCAGCCGCTTCAACTGGACTATATTATGATTCAGTCGCCCGATGCGGATTTGCCTGTGGCGGAACCCAACTTCTTCAAGAAGATCGCGCATGAGATTTCTTCCTTTATTCAATCTTTCTTCCGCGATTACAACTCGATGGGTGCTATGACCGAAGTCGCGGGCGATTCGCTGGAAGTTTGGGTTGCATACGGCCGCGATCAATCGCAGGTTATTCGTAATTTGATTACCAACGATTTCACCGCGAATACCGGTATCCCCGTTGATCTGAAGTTGGTTACGGGCGGCACGTTGTTGCCATCCATTTTGGCCGGCATGGGTCCCGACGTATATTTGGGCGTTGCCCACGGTGAGGTTATCAACTACGCAATCCGCGGTGCGCTGGCTACGTTGGACGTTGATTCCGACGGCAATGTCCGCGAAGATTTCACGGAAGTGATCAATAACTTTACCGATGCCGCAATGTTGGTTCTCGGTATTGAAAACTCCGAGGGCGAGATGCACTATTACGGCTTGCCCGAGACGCAATCTTTCCCCATGCTCTTCGTTCGTATCGATATTTTGTCCGATCTTAATATCGAAATTCCCAAAACGTGGAGCGATATCTACCAGGCACAAACGGTGCTGGAGGGTAACAACATGCAGATCGGTCTGACACAGGACTACAAAATGTTTTTGTATCAGAACGGCGGTGAATTGTTCGCCGATGGCGGTATGCGCATCAATCTGGATTCTCAAAAAGGATTGCTCGCATTTGAAACCATGTGTAACCTGTTTACCATGCACTCGTTCCCCTATCAGTATGATGCGGCCAACCGTTTCAGAACAGGTGAAATGCCCATTCTGATTGCCGATTACACGAGCATGTACAACCAACTCAAGGTCTTTGCAACCGAGATTGAGGGCTTGTGGAAGTTTGTTCCGTTGCCCGGCATCGAGAGCGAGGACGGCTCGATCAACAATTCGGCCATCTCAAGTGTGAACGCCGATGTTATGATCGGCGGTACCACTAAGGAAGAAGAGGCTTGGGAGTATTTGAAATGGTACACCGGTGCGGAGTGCCAGACGGCATACGCCAATGATATGGCTTCCATTTTGGGTGATTCCGCAAAGCACCCGACGGCCAACAAGGTTGCGCTTGCTTCGATGCCTTGGACGACCGAAGAATATGTTGAGGTTCAGCGCCAGTTCCAAAAATTGGCATCGGTGCCCAATTATCCCGGTTCTTACTACATCGACCGTTATACGGGATTCGCGTTCTTGGATGCTTATAACGATGACGCCGATCCTACGACCGAACTTTTGAGTTACATTAATACTATTAATAAGGAAATCACTCGTAAGAGAACCGAGTTCAAGTTGGAAACACTGGAGATCGGTCAGACGTTGGCAGGGAAGCGCGGCACTCAAGCGCTTGAGGCACTGGAACTGCTCGTCAAAATGTCCGATGATTATGCCGGCATTATGAACACGGCCCGGATTGCCATTGATGATGAGGATATTGTGATCCTCAACGAGTGCGCCGCGATGCTGATGGCTAAACTTGACGGCGTCAATGCCGACACTTATACGGTCAAGGTTTTCAAACAGGATCAAGAGACCAAAAACGGCGGTTATCGAATCGATAGCCTGAATCAGAATCAGTTGATCTATTTTGCCGCGGAATGTCTCCGCAATGCGGCCGAAGCGCTGGCCACCTATTGATCCGACGTTACGATACAATCTATTCTAATAAGGAGAAAGCATAAATGTCAACAAAATCTGCTGAACTTAAAGCTGTATCGCGTACGGACATAACCCGCCGCCAGTGGCTCTGGAAAGAGATGAAGAAGAACAAGGTTGCTTATGTGATGGTTGCACCTTACATGATCCTGTTCACCATCTTTACCGTTCTTCCTGTCGTGCTGTCCATTGTGATCAGTTTTACGGACTTTAACATGTTGCAGTTGCCGCCTAACTTTGTGTTCTTCGACAACTACATCTCGCTGTTCTTTGATGACGACATCTTTTTGATCGCCTGTAAGAACACGCTCATCTTCGCGGTCATTGTCGGACCGGTGTCTTACTTAATGTCTTTCTTGGTTGCATGGTTTATCAACGAACTTTCCCCTCGCGTTCGTGCTTTGGTCACGTTGATCTTCTATGCTCCGTCCATTTCCGGTCAGGTGTACTTGATTTGGGGTACGTTCTTCTCGTCCGATTCCTACGGCTGGGTTAACGCAACGCTAATGGAGATCGGTATGATCACGGAGCCGGTCAACTGGTTTAAGACCGAAGAATATGTCATGCCGCTTTGTATCATTGTTGCTCTTTGGACTTCGCTCGGTACCTCGTTCCTAAACTTTATCGCAGGTTTGCAGGGAATCGATCGTTCCATGTTCGAGGCCGGTGCGGTTGACGGCGTGAAAAACCGCTGGCAGGAATTGTGGTACATCACGTTGCCTTCCATGAAGCCGCAGTTGATGTTCGGTGCCGTTATGTCGATTACGCAGGCATTCGGTTTCGGCGGCGTTGTCGATGCCCTTTGCGGATTCCCGTCGGTGAACTATGCGGCGCACACGATCATGCATCACCTCAACGACTATGCCAACCAGCGTTACGAGATGGGGTATGCATCCGCCATTGCGGTTGTGTTGTTTGCCATCATGATCGGCGCGAATATGCTGGTCAAGAAGATTCTTTCAAAGGTAGGTACGTGATATGGCAAGATTAAGAACAAGAAAGCATAAGGTCGTCCTTTCCCGTTCTGCGGGCGGCGACGTCGGGATCACTATTTTGCTGGTTCTCTTGGGCGCATTCATGTTCCTCCCGATGCTCTATGCCATCATGCAGGCACTGAAGCCGTTGGATGAGTTGTTCATGTATCCCCCGCGTTTCTACGTGATCAATCCCACATTTGATAACTTCCGCGATCTGTTCATTTTGATGAATACCTCGTGGGTCCCGTTCTCCCGCTACATTTTCAACACTGTGTTGATCTCCGTGGCAGGTACGTTCGGGCATCTGTTGCTGGCTTCCATGTGTGCATATGCGATCGCAAAGATTCGTTTCCCGGGAGCCAAAACGATGTTCAAAACGGTTGAAACTTCGTTGATGTTCCATGCGACGGTCACTGCGGCGTGCTCTTTCTTCATCATGGCAACGCTACATATGATCGACACGCTTTGGGCGGTGATTGTTCCCGCATGGTGTTCTTCGCTGGGTCTTTATTTGATGAAGCAGTTTATGGATACCAACGTCCCCGACACGGTGCTGGAGAGTGCGCGTCTTGACGGCGCGAGCGAGTTCCGTACTTTCTGGGTCATCGCCATGCCTATGGTTAAACCCGCGTGGCTGACGCTGATCATCTTTTCGTTCCAAGGCCTTTGGAACTCGGGCGCTTCCATTTATATCTATTCCGAGCAATGGAAGTCACTCAACTACGCGATCAGTCAGATCACGGCCGGCGGTATCAAGCGCGCGGGCGCTTCTGCGGCGGCGTTGGTACTGATGATGGCTGTGCCGATTCTGGTTTTCGTCGTATCTCAGTCCAGTATTATTGAGACGATGGGCTCCAGCGGTATGAAAGATTAAAAGAGGAGGGAACCATTGAATATGAAAAAAACTATATCTATCGTGGCACTTCTCCTCTCGCTTGTGATGTTGCTTGCCACACCGGTTGCGGCGTCTTCTGCGTATCAGACTTACACCTACTCGATCAGCGGTGATCCTTTGTACTCACCGGATGCTTACTCTGCATTCACTTCAGTCAGCGTGACGGATATGGGCTTGGATGAAAAAGGCCTCAGTAGCCCCGCCGATCTGATTACGGATGCCAATGACAATGTATATATTGCGGATTCGGGCAACAACCGCATCGTTATTCTCGATCGCTATTATCAGAATCCCCGATATATCAGCACCTTTATCAACGAGCAGGGTATTGACGACAGTTTGTCCGGCCCGCAGGGACTGTGGGTCACCGATGATTGCATTTGGGTCTGCGATACCGGCAAGAGCCGTATCGTGGCGTTTGATCTGGACGGCAATTTCATCAAGGTATTGGATGAACCGCAAAGTGCGCTGTTTGATGAAAACTCGGTTTACAAGCCGGTTGCCATTGCGGTCGATGACTGGAACAGACTGTATGTTGTTTCTTCGACTACCTACCAAGGTGTGATCGTTTTGACCGAGGACGGCGATTTCGTCAAGTTTATCGGTGCGCAACAGGTCACCATCTCGCTCTGGCAGATCATCTGGAGACGTTTCCAAACCGAAGAACAGAGAAAATTGACGCAATCGTATATTCCCGTTGAATACAACAACATTACCTATACTTCCGGCAGTGACGAGGGTAGCGGCTATCTGTACGTGACGACCGCCGCCATTTCCGAAAGCACGGTGATGAGTCAGATTCGAGGCAAGTCCAAGGACGGTACCTATTTGCCCGTGAAAATGTTGAACAGTGCGGGTACCGAAATTATGAGACGTAACGGTTTCTGGCCGCCTGCAGGCGAAATTGATTTCTCGAACAGTTCCAAGGACACTTACACAGGCGTCTCGCGTATCATTGATGTTGCTTGCGGTCCCGAGGAAACGTGGTCGATCATCGATGAAAAGCGAAGCAAGATTTATACGTATGATTTTAACGGTAACTTGCTCTTCGCTTTCGGTGACAGAGGTTCTATGCTCGGTTCTGTTTCCAATATCGAGGCGATTACGTATCAAGGGGATACCATGTTGGTACTGGATAAGTCCAACAACTGTATCGTCGTTTACGAGCGCACCGAATACGGTGATATCCTCATGGAGGCGATTGCCGCCGAGAACTCGCTGGATTACAACTATGCCATCCAGTGCTGGCGCGCCGTGCTGCAACACAACTCCAACTTTGATGCCGCGTATGTCGGTATCGGTAACGCGCTTTATCGCAGCGGCGAGTATAAAGCATCGCTGGAATATTATGAAATGGCTTACGACACCGAAAACTGGTCCAAATCTTACCAGGAAGTTCGTAAGGCATGGATGTCCGATTATTTCTTGCTGTTGATTCTGATTATTGTCGTTGTGATCGTTGCCGTTGTTAAGTTCTTCGGTTTTGCGGCCAAGGTGAACAAAAAGGCGGCGACCGACGGTCGTGAGAAGAAAACGTTCGGCCAGGAGTTGATGTACGGTTTCTACACCATTTTCCATCCGTTTGACGGTTTTTGGGATTTGAAGCACGAAAAACGCGGCTCGCTCCGCGCGGCATTGGTATTCCTTGCGGCTACCATTATCGCTTTCTTCTATCAGTCCATCGGCACGGGTTACGTGATGAATCCGACAGGCTCTTACTCCACCATTTGGGCACAGGTGATCAGCGTGATGGTTCCCTTGATGCTGTTTGTCTTGGCTAACTGGTGCTTGACGACACTGTTTGACGGTGAGGGCAGTTTTAAGGACATTTTCGTGGCTGTTTGCTATTGCTTGTTGCCGATTCCCATGTTGGTCATTCCGGCAACGTTTGCATCAAACTTTGTTACCTCTACCGAGGCGGGTATGATCACGATGCTTTCGACGATCGCTTTCTTCTGGATGGGTATTTTGATCTTCTTTGCCACCATGGTCACGCACGACTATTCGATGGGCAAGAATATCATTACTTTTGTCGGTACCATCGTCGGTATGGCATTGATCATGTTCGTTGCTGTCCTGTTTACCACACTGGTGGGCAAGATCATCAGTTTGATTACCAATATCGTGACCGAGTTGCGGTACCGGGCGTAAATTCGCAGAGAGGAGAAGAAATCAATGAAAATATTAACCAAATCGATCTCGACCCTCTTGGCGGTGTTGATGTTGCTCGGTTCGATGACCTGTCTTTCGGTATTGAATGTCAGCGCGGCTGATAAGACCGACGAGACGGAGGTCGAAAAGACCGCGGCAACGATCGATTACACCACTGAGGTGTTCAAGAATCCCGAAGAGGCGTTGCAATGGATGCAACTCTACATGGAAAATGAGAACTATGAGTTCTGGATCAATGAGTATACGGCAGTGTTTGCACTGTGTAACAAAAAGACCGGACAGATCACTTTCTCCAATCCTTACGATGTTGCAAGTTCGCAGGGTTCCACTTCGACAAAGGAACAGATCCTGTCCCAAATTCACATTAAATATGTGGATAACGGTCAGACCAAGGATATGTATTCCTACAGCGATGCCGTGCTCAACGAGCAGATCAAGGTCAAAAAGATCAAGAGCGGTGTTCGCGTTGAGTATATTATCGGTAACGAGGCGACCAAAAAATTGGTGCCGCGTTTGATCTCCGAAAAGAATTTCAACGAGTTGCTGGTGACTCCTTTGGAGGAGGCCATTGGCGGTACGCATAACTTTAACCGTTTTGTTTCGTTCTACGAGAAACAGGATGTTTCCGCGGCTACGTCGGAAGCAACGCGTTTATCTATCTTAAAGCGTTTTCCCAAGGCCGCCGATATGGTTCTGTACAGTTTGGACGCTGTGGCGACCTCGGTCGATATTAACTTCCTTGAGGAGTTGATCAAGGGCTACTGTCCCGATTACACGTTCGATCAAATGGAAGCTGACCATGAAGAAACCGGTTACGAGGGCGAAAACGAGTTGTCCCCCGTCTTTAAGTTGGCGCTGGAATATACGCTCAACGAAGACGGTTTGACGGTTCGTCAGCCGACCAACGGTCTGCGCTTCAACACAACGCTTTACTCGGTGGAGTCTGTCGATGTTCTGGCATATTTCGGTGCCGGAAACAGTTACAATGACGGCTACACGTTCTATCCGGACGGTTCCGGTGCGCTGTTTAATTTCAAGGATTTGGCGGGCAAGAGCATCTTTACCGCTTCTCGTAAGATCTACGGCGCCGACTACGCATACCACACGCTGGACGGTACCTATCAGAAAGCGTTGCGCATGCCTGTATTCGGTATTCAGTCCGATGATGCTTACTACACCTTTACTACCTCTGCCGTTGTAACGGATGAGGATACCGGTGCGGAGGATATCGTCGAAACGACGCACAAGGTTTCGGTGACGGTGGTTCATACGCTTGAAGAGATGCAAGCGCAGGTAGAAGCTGATCTGTCAGCCGGTGTTTACGGGGATTCGGCGGAACTGGTTTCCGAGATTGAGATTGTGACCGAATCGCGCGGCTTTTTGGCCGTGATTGAGGAGGGCGAATCGCTCTGTCAGTTGGCTACTTATCACGCGGGTTCGCTCAGCGATTATCACACGGTGATGAATTATTTCAATCCGCGTCCGAAAGACTCCTACGATTTGTCCGATTCTATTTCGGTTTCCGCATCGTCGACGATGACGGTTGTTTCCGACCGTAAGTACACGGGCAACCTTAAAATTCGTTATGTGCTGCTCAGCGATGACGAAATGTCCGAGCAGACCGGTTTCAAGGACAGCGGCAGTTATTATCGCGCCGACTATATCGGCATGGCAAACGCTTACACCGCTTACCTGGTTGCTCAGGGCGTTTTGGATCGATTGACAGCCGATGATGTAACGGCCGATATCCCGCTGTACATCGAGTCGTTCGGTACGCTTGAGGTGACCGAGCAGATCATGTCGTTCCCGGTTGATGTCATGAAACCTTTGACGACGTTTGATGATATTGAATTGATGTATGACGAATTGTCGAAGCAGGGAGTCAAGAACATCAATTTCCGGTTGACCGGGTTTGCCAATGGCGGCATGTATTCGGTGGTTCCCACGAAACTCAAGTGGGAAAAAGCGGTCGGCGGAAAGTCCGGTATGAAAGATTTGCTGGCGTATGCCGACGATGTTAATAAAAATACCGACGGCAATTTGGGCATTTATCCCGATTTCGATTTCTTGTACATCAACGACACTTCGCTCTTTGACGGTGTTCGTTTGAAGAGAGATGTGATTCGTACCATTGACAATCGTTATGCGTCCAAGCAGGTGTATTCGGCGACCAGACAGAAATATATGTCTTACTACGTTTTGGCGCTCTCGCCCGCTTACATTGATCGTTTCTACAACAAGTTGCTGAGCGCTTATGATGCTTATGCGGATTACAGTTCGCTCGGTATTTCGGTGGCAACGCTGGGGACCGACCTGAGCACCGACTTTGATGAAGATGAGCCTTACAACCGCGAGGACAACAAGCGCTTCTTGAAGGAAGCGATGAACACGATCGCATCCAATAAGAATGTGGCGGGTGTGATGTCGGATGGCGGTAATGCGTATATGTTGAGTTATGTAGATCATTTGCTCAACGTTTCGCTGGATTCTTCTCGCTTTATGAAAGCCAGCCGCTCCATTCCGTTTGTCGGTTTGGTATTGCACGGTTATGTTCAGTTTGCGGGCACTCCCATCAATATGGAGGGCGACGCCGACTATGCGTTGCTGAAAGCCATTGAGAACGGCGCTTCGTTGTACTTCATTCTGTCCTATCGTAATACCAACATTCTTAAGGAAGATTATTTCCTGTCCGAGAATTACTCGGTCAACTACAGCATTTGGAAAGAGGATGTCATTGAGTATTACAATGAACTCAATCGCGCGCTGGGTGATGTCCAGACAAAGACCATCATCGATCATGCGTTTATCGACGGTACACGTGTGTTGGATGTTGAGGAGATCGAGGCGGCTTTGAAGGCTACCATGGAGGCCAACGATGCTTACGAGCAGGCCTTTGAGGAAACCACCATGATGGAACACATTGCGAAGATCGCGGCGGCAAGAGCGGCGGCTAAGAACGCCGTTGCCACGATGGAGAAGACGCTGGAGCAACTCCGAACCGATGCCGAGAACATGAAGACGGTCAACGATACGATCATGAAGAAAATCGCCTCGTGTAATGCGGCGAAAGCAACCTATGATGAAAAGGCTGCCGACCCGAGAACGACGACGATTGCGCTCAAGGCTTATTTGAAAAACTACAACATGTCGCTCAACGACGTCAGAAGCGCTGCCAGCCAGGGAATTCAAGTTGCGGTTGATGCACTGTATGCTTATGAAACGGTCGTTGAGATGCAAAAAACAGCAACAGACGCCGTTGATCTCTTGACCGAGGCCGGTGCTGCCGAAGAACTGATCGAGGCTGCACGCGTCGGAGCAGAGTCTGCTTCCGAATATTTGGAGGACATTAAAGCGCTGGCCGAAGAATGCTACGCTTATGTTGACGGCATTTATGAGGCTGCGAGCACGCACGTTGATCGCAAAACCATTGACAGTTACATCGACTTCCACGAGGATGAAGAGGAAGATTCCGACGATGGTGAAGATGAGGTCGTGGTTCGTAACAACGGTAACATCGTTGCGGTCACTTACGGTGGTAAGAACGGCGACGATAACGCTCCCTATAAAACGTTCATTCTGAATTATAATAATTATGCAGTTACGGTGAAATATGATGTGGACGGTCAGACTAAGATCTATACCATCCCCGCCAACCGCTACGTTATGATCCAGTATTGAAGAAAGAGAGGTGTATTGATATGACAAATGAAGCGAAACTTGATCGCAAGGTCGGTGTAAAAAGCGCTCCCAAGAAAAGAAAGATTGCCTCTCTTGATCGCCGCAAGGCGCGCGCAGGATGGATATTCGTTCTTCCGTTTATCATTGGCTTCGTGCTGATCTATCTTCCCATGGTGTTTGACTCCATTAAACTCAGTTTCATGGAGATGCACATTATTCCCGGCGGTGGTTTTGAATTGGAATATGTCGGGTTTGCGAACTACAGCGAGGCGCTGTTTGTCAACCCGGATTATGTGCAAACATTGATCAGCGGCTTGAAGCAATTGCTGTTTGATATTCCCGCTATTTTGATCTTTTCGCTCTTCATGGCGGTTATGCTGAACCAGAAAATGGTCGGCCGTGCCGTGTTCCGCGCGATCTTCTTCATTCCCGTCGTTCTTTCGACCGGTATTATGGAGAGCATTGATTCGCAGAACATTTTGAGCGACTACATGGAATCCACATCGGGTATTGATGACGGTAGCGGACAAAGCACCGCTTCCGAGATTGTTTCGGCGATGGATATTGAAAATTTGTTTGCCGGAATGAAAGTCGGTACCGAATTGACAACGTATGTTTCCAGCATGGTCAACAATATTTTCAATATTGTCAACCGTTCCGGCGTACAGATGTTGATATTCTTGGCTGCGTTGCAGTCGATCTCTCCCGCGATCTACGAGTCGTGCCGCATTGACGGTGCGACCTCGTGGGAGACGTTCTGGAAGATCACGCTGCCCATGATCAGCCCGATGATCTTGGTGAACGGTGTGTATACGGTCATTGACTCATTTACCACCGACTCCAATGCGGTCATGCAATTTGTGGCCAGTACCTACACTGCGACCGATGGTCAGACGCTCAGTTCGGCTATGGCGTGGATGTATTTCTTGATCATTATTTTGATCGTTGCACTGGTCGGTGCGATCTGCTCGGCGTTCGTCTTCTACCAGAAGCGAGACATGTAAGGAAAGGGGGATAATGAAATGAATGCACAAAACAGCAAGCCTGCCGTCAAACGCGAAAGCAAAAACAAAATTCGCGTTGACTTTGACAGAACACCGCTCAAAGAGCGATTGAAAGCGAAATTTCTATCCACCTATTTCTTGACCAATGTTGTTTGGTATATCTTCCGTCTGTGTCTGCTGATCGGTATTGCATACGTCGTTTTGTTCCCGTTTATCACGAAAGTCACGAGTTCTTTCATGGCTCCCGAGGATTTTATCGACGTTACGGTTCGCTTGATCCCTAAGAATTTTACGCTGGACACCTATAAGGCGGTCTTGAGCGAACTTGGCTATTGGAAAGCGTTTGCCAATACATTCCTGCTTTCGTTCACTTGTGCGTTTTTGCAGATGTTCGTGTGCAGTTTGATCGGTTACGGTTTTGCCAAGTTCCGGTTCAAAGGTAACGGTATTTTGTTCATGTTGGTCATGCTGACGATGATTATACCTCACCAAACGTTGCAGTTGTCCATGTTCATGAAATTCCGTTATTTTGATATCTTCGGAATTTTTCAATTCTTGGCAGGAGGCGGTATCGACATTCCGTTTGTCGATGAGCCTATTCTTCAAGGATTGATCAACGTTGTTCCCGCAGGGACAAAACTTGCCGAGATTTGGACGACGCAGGGACTCAATCTTTGTAACACCTACGCGCCCTTGGTGATTTTGTCGGTCACGGGTTTGGCGTTCAAGAACGGTTTGTATATTTACATGCTTCGTCAGTTTTTCACGGGCGTGCCGGACGCGCTCGAGGAATCGGCTTATTTGGACGGCGCGGGTACCATGCGTACGTTCTTCCAGATTATTTTGCCGCTGTCGATCCCGATGATGATTACCGTGTTCCTGTTTGCTTTTTGCTGGCAGTGGACAGACGACTTCTATACGACCATGTTCTTTACATCCACCAAAACCGAGTTGCTCGTTAAGATTGTGGGTATTCCCTCGTCCCTTAAAACAGATTACGCCGGCCAGGCGATGTACTATGCCGCTATTCGTAATACTTGCGGTTTGGTTATTATTTTGCCGTTGGTTATCCTGTATCTGTTCTGCCAGAACTTCCTGGTGCAGGGAATTGAGCGTTCCGGTTTGACGGCCGACTGATTGAAGTCAATATTACAACAGAGTGGAAACTTCTTTAGCGAAGTTTCCACTCATTTTTTGAATCATTAGAACGGTTGTGGCACGGAAATGCTTTATTTTGCTTGACAGATGACGAAAAATGTGCTATACTGATATGTCTCTGATAATGCTTTAATTTCCGATGGAGGATAAACTTATGAAATGGACATCGCTCAACGAGTTGCGCGAAAAATATCTTGCTTTTTTTGAGAGTAAGGGGCATTTACGGTTGCCCTCATTCCCGCTCGTTCCCATCAACGATCCCTCATTGCTACTGATTAACTCCGGCATGGCGCCCATGAAAAAATATTTTACGGGCGAAGAGGAGCCGCCTCGCACCCGCGTGTGCACCTGCCAAAAGTGCATCCGCACGCCCGATT
>CAZOHP010000018.1:8473-20054 GCA_964579815.1 uncultured Lachnospiraceae bacterium | reverse complement strand
AGCGAATATGAAGTTCGATGGTCTCATCAAACTTAGCCTTTGAGGTCTGGCACACAAGAGCCACCGCCTCTGCGGGATCGTACAGTCTGTTCTTTTCGATCAACTTTGCGCTGTCGGAATATTTCTTACCAAATTTAGCCATTAGTCCTTACCTCCTCAATCTTCCACCGTGATACCCATAGAACGGGCAGTGCCGGCGATCATGCTCATAGCGGACTCAATGTTCGCGGCATTGAGGTCGGGCATTTTGGTCTCGGCAATCTTCTTGACCTGCTCGCGGGTCAACTTTGCGACTTTGGTCTTGTTCGGCGCAGCGGACGCGCTTTCGATGCCGCAAGCCTTCTTGATCAAAACGGGAGCAGGCGGGGTCTTGGTGATAAAGGTGAAAGAACGGTCGGCGTAAACCGTAATAACAACGGGAATAATCAACCCGATGTCGTTTTTGGTTCTTTCATTGAAATCCTTGGTAAACACGGGAATAGCGACACCGTAGGCACCGAGTGCGGGACCGACGGGAGGCTGGGGCGTTGCCTTACCTGCAGGCAACTGCAGTTTAATATAACCCAAAACTTTCTTTGCCATAATAAATACACCTCCAAATGTGGTCATTCCGGGGAACTCAAAATATTTTTCCCCTCCCACCTGTCACGCGCGGCAAATGCGCGTACACAGTGTACGCAAGTGAATCTTGCGCTTACTTTGCCAATCGAAGCACGGACGTATCCAATTCGACGGGCATATCGCGGCGACCGCGCTTGACCAGCACGGTAACCGTTTTCATGTCGTCCGCAATGCTTTGGACGACACCGCTGTAACCTTCGAACAAGCCATCGACAATATCCACCGTATCGCCCTCTTTGAACGACAGCGCCACGCGAACTTCCTCTTCGAAGTTCAATGCGGCAACCTCCTCCTCGGACAGGGGCGTCGGACGGGATCCGGGACCGACAAAACCTGTCACGCCGGTAATATTACGAACAGCGTGCCAACTTTCGTCCGTCATGCACATTTTGACATACACATAACTGGGAAAAATCTTGTATTCAACTTCCTTTTCCGCATCGCCGTTTTTTTCGATCACTTTTTCCACCGGGATACGAATATCGAAGATCAAGTGTCCCAGTGCGCGGTTTTCAACGATTTTTTCAAGGCTGTCCTTGACTTTGTTTTCGTAGCCCGAATAGGTGTGCGCCACATACCAGCGGGGGCCTACGTTCATTTGATTGATGTCACTCATATCGGCTGCCTCAGATCAGCTCGCCCAGTTTGATAATGCCCTGGAAAAATACGAAATCCAGCGCACAGATCACAGCCGCGACGGCAATCACGGTGATGAGGACCACAACAGAATTTTTGCGCACCTGCTTCCAGGGGCACCAAACGATTTTTTTAATCTCGCTCTTGTAACTGCGGAAAAAATGACCGATGCGCGAGCCAAACGACTTTTTCTCTTTCGCGGGCTTCTTTGCCTTGGCCTTTTTCTCGGTAGCCTCAGGAACCTTTTTTTCCATCTCTTCCATGAATTTACCTCCTCTGATTACTTCGACTCTTTGTGAGTCGTGTGCTTGCGACAGAAGCGGCAATACTTCTTCAGTTCGATTCTATCCGGGTCGTTCTTTTTGTTTTTCTTTGTGTCATAATTTCTCTGCTTGCACTCACTGCATACCAGAGTGACCTTGACTCTCACGTCATTCGCCATGCTTATCGGCACCTCCTGTAATTTGATTTATCTCTGCGAGCACAGAGCCCTGCGAGATATGTGTACCTCCCTCCGAGCAGAACTGCGTACCCGATCGCGGAGCACGTCCGTCGATTTGGCGCAGGGCACGACAAAAAAACCACTTGCACAGAGGTGATGATATTATACCACGGGCCATGCGGCTTGTCAAGCGTTTTTTTGGATTTTTTGAATTTTAATTTTTTAAAAAATTTACCGCTTTAATCCGTCCCGTTAAAAGACTTCGAAATCGACGTCGGGGTCTTGACAATTTCCGCGCTTTGTGATATCATCATATTATCACATTGACAAAGAAAGGGGAGAGGACTGTGCACCTACATCTGCAAGAATCCGGCGAGATGTATTTGGAGACCATTTATGTGCTTTCCAAGACGATGTCGTCTGTTCGAGCCATTGACGTATGCGAGTACATGGGCTTTTCCAAGCCGAGCGTCAGCCGAGCTATCGGTCTGCTCAAAAGCGGCGGATTGGTTGAGGTGGATGCGGGGGGGCATTTACATTTGACCGAGCAAGGCCGAAACATCGCCGAACGCACTTACGAACGCCACAAACTGCTGAAAGAGTTTTTTGTGTTGTTGAATGTTGATCCCGAGGTGGCCGATGCCGATGCCTGCAAAATAGAACATCATATCAGTGACGAAACCGTAGCGGCGATTCGTCGCCACATTATAAAAATGAAAAATAACAAGGAGGATTGAATGATGGCAAATCCAACGATGCGTTTCCCCGGAGGAAAGGCAAAAGCACTGACGCTTTCCTATGACGATGGTATTTTTGAGGATTATCGTCTTATTGAGATCATGACAAAACACGGTTTGAAAGGGACGTTTAACGTCAATGCCGGGCTGTTCGGCCGGTCACCGGCCAAGGCACACCGTGAACGTTTGACGCTTGAGCAGGTGCAAGCGCTGTATCGTCCCTCGGGCAATGAATTGGCTCTGCATGGTTACACTCATCCGCATTTGGAAGAAATGTCATATGATCGTATCGCTTACGAAATTGTCATGGATCGTGCGGGACTTGAGGCTGCGACCGGTGAGATTGTCCGCGGTATGGCATATCCTAACGGTACGGTAAATGACACGGTTGTCGACTGTCTGCGTGCTTGCGGCATCGCTTATTCGCGTACCGTCGTTTCGACGGGCGGTTTTTCGATCCCCGCCGAGACGCGCGATTGGTTGCGGTTGCCCGCTACCTGTCACCACAATGACGGTCGATTGATGGATTTGGCCGATCGTTTTCTTGCCCTGCCTCGGCGTGTGATGGATCCCTGCGTGATGTTCTATCTTTGGGGGCATTCATATGAGTTTACCATCAACGACAATTGGGAGGTCATTGAGCGCTTTGCCGAGAAGATGGGAGGGCATGATGATATCTGGTATGCGACGAATATTGAGATCCGCGACTATGTTGAAGCCTATCGCCAATTGCGCTGGTCGGTCGACGGGAAGATCGTATACAACCCGACGGCCACCACTCTTTGGTTTTGTAACGGCGCCACTCCGGTGGAGTTAAAGGCCGGCGAGACCGCGGTGTTTGGAACGTAACGGGAAGCCCCGATTTTGAATTTCAAAATATGATACAAAACGATCGCCGAGATTTATTCTCGGCGATCGTTTTGTATGGTTCAAAATCGTTATTGCGGTGACCGCGAAAACGTGCTTAGTTTCTTTCCCATTTGGTGCCTTGCGGAGTATCAATGAGTATGATACCGCGGGCGGCGAGTTCGGCGCGAATACGATCGGCTTCCGCATAATTTTTTTGTTTCTTGGCATCGGTGCGCGCGGCAATCATGGCCTCGATTTCCGCAGCCTCGGGGTCGGCCGCATGTGCGTTGTTTTCCATTGCGGTTGCGGTGGCCGTCGCGGATTTCTCGGTTTCTGCGCGGCGAACAAGATCGGCGGCTTGCATCAAGTTCAGCGACAACACACGGTCAAAATCGGCAAGCAGTGCCAACTTGGTCGCGTCCGAACACTTGGCTTTGAGTACATTGTACAGCGAGGTAATTGCCAACGAGGTATTGATGTCGTTGTCCATGGCGCCGGTGAAATCTTGTTTCAGCATTGCAAATGAGGCTTCATCCACCTCGCCCTCGGGGTTGAGAGCGGCGATGCGAGATATCAATTTTTCGTATACAATCTTGGCGTTATCCAAATTTTCATAACTGAACACAAGATTTTTACGGTAATGCGATTGCAGGCAGAACAAGCGATAGACCATGGGGTCATACCCCTTACTCTCAAGCAGCGAGACGGTTAAAAATTCGCCTGTTGACTTGGACATTTTTCCGCTGTTGGTATTCAAGTGCAATACGTGAAACCAATAGTTGCACCACTTGTGTCCCAAGTAAGCCTCGGACTGGGCGATTTCATTGGTGTGGTGGGGGAAAGCATTATCGATGCCGCCGCAGTGGATGTCCAATCGTTCGCCCAAGTGTTTCATCGAAATGCAGGAGCACTCAATGTGCCAACCGGGGTATCCGACTCCCCAAGGAGAATCCCATTTGAGGGCTTGATCTTCAAATTTGGATTTGGTGAACCAAAGCACGAAATCGTTTTTATTGCGCTTATTACTGTCGGATTCAACGCCGTTACGCACACCGACGGCCAGATCTTCTTCGTTGAAATGATTGAACACATAGTAATCTGTCAGTTTGGATGTGTCGAAATAGACGTTACCGCCTGCGAGATAGGCATGGCCTTTACGGAGCAACGCCTCGATCACGCGGATGAAATCATCGATGCAACCGGTGGCCGGTTCAATGACGTCCGGTTTTTTGATGTTGAGTTTTTCGCAGTCGGCAAAAAAGGCATCGGTGTAGAACTGCGCGATCTCCATGACTGTTCTGTGCTCGCGGCGGGCGCCTTTGAGCATCTTGTCCTCTCCCTCATCGGCATCGCTGGTCAAATGTCCCACATCGGTAATGTTCATGACACGTTTGACATCGTAGCCCGAATAACGCAGATACTTTTCCAGCACATCTTCCATGATATAGGTGCGCAAATTTCCGATATGAGCAAAGTGATAGACCGTCGGACCGCAGGTATACATTTTGACCTTGCCCGGCTCATTCGGTATAAATTCATCGCGCGAACGGGTTAAAGAATTATACAGTACCATAATTTTTCCTTTCTTTGGAGGGAATATTATCATGACGTACCATGACGGTACAACGGATGGCGTTGTGGCGCCGTTTTCTTCGGACATTATAGTTTACCACAAATCCCCGCGTTTGTAAAGACCGCAACAATATTTTCCTGCAAAAATTCCATCTGTTGCCACGTTATACCGAAATTTCCATCCCGAGCGCCGAATTTTTTCCAACGTTTCCTATCGTTTCCGCAAGTTCCATCTTTTACATGGAATTACTTTTTTGTAAGCTATTTACATTTAGCGCAAAGAATGCTATACTTGGGTCATACCGCCAAAGATACGGCAACATCGGTCGGACAGCGCGCGGAATTTCCCGCAGGGGAACAAATCGAAAGGAGCAAGAGAAACAAATGAAAACCATCAACCGACAGAACCGCGCGGTATGCCGAGCACATGAACAAAATCGGAGGCCGGGGCCGGGCACGATACGCAAGCACGGCTGGGCCTATGCCGCCTCGACGCTGGCCTTGACCTTGGCATTGACGCTTCCGTCTGCGGCGATCACGCCTACATACAGCACCATGACGGATTCCTTTTGCGGCAGTCGCTATTATCTCAATTTGAAAGCGCTGGAATTGACGGGGGACGAACGCACGGATCTGGTTATGATTGCCATGAGCCAGTTGGGATATCATGAGGGGAACAGCGTTGCGCAGTGTCACGGTGAAAATGATGATGGCACGGGTAATTACGTGGAGTACAATTACTATCACGGCTGTGTTGACCAGTTGGGCAACGGCGTGCTGACTTACGGATATCCGTGGTGCGCATCCTTTGTGTCTTACTGCGCGCGTCTTGCCGGTATCTCGACCGCCACGCTTCCGTCCTCACTCAACTGTGCCCGATGGATCAACATGTTCCGCGGCATGGGCGTTTATCACGAGGCGCGGAACGGCTATATTCCGCGACAAGGGGATTTGATCTTTTTCCGTGACGCGGGTGCGAGTGCCATTTCCACTCATGTCGGCATCGTGCGCTACGAATGCAACGGCTTGGTTTATACGATTGAGGGCAACTGCGACAATGAGGTGCGGCTGGCGGCATATGATCTCAATGACGCCTATGTTGTCGGCTATGCTTCGCCGAACTATAAGGAAAACGCCACCGCAGCCATTGATTATCTGCTCGATGAATACACCGAGGGCAATTACATCATCGCGGCCGTTGATCTGCCTGTTCGCGCCGCACCGAATGCTTCCGGCACCATTACATTTACGCTCCATCGCGGCGATCTGATGCACATTTACGAATGCAAAGGGAATTGGGGGCGTACCGACTACGGATGGATTTCCATGACCGATACACAGCCGATCGACGTAAGGTAAAGGTGCGCCGGGCATGCGATGAGATTTCGGTTATAGAACCCCCGAGCCCCCCGATCCAATCGGGGGGCTCGGGGGTTTGAAATGTGATTAAGATTCCTTTCCGCCGTTATCTGCAATTTTTCTTTGAATCCTATTGACAGGAACGAAGATGAGGGTTACAATGATGATCGGAAGAACGTTTCCGACGGCCGCGCATCATATTCTTGAAGTTTATCGGGGATTACCGCGGATTATTGTGCCGGAACGGTGGTAAGATAACATACGGAAAGGAAATGATATATGACTGCATTTTACGGGATTCTGCTCCCGTTCCTTGGGACGGTATTGGGAGCCGGATGTGTATTCTTTTTGAAAAAATCGCTTGGATTGCAGGTGCAGCGGGCGTTGACCGGCTTTGCCGCCGGAGTTATGGTGGCGGCATCCGTATGGAGTTTGTTGATTCCGGCCATGGAACAGGCGGCGGATATGGGCAAGGGTGCGGTAGTGCCCGCCGCGGTTGGCTTTTGGTTGGGTATTCTGTTTCTGCTGATCTTGGATCGGCTCATTCCGCACCTACATCGCGATGCCGACCAACCGGAGGGGGTAAAAAACGGATTTGCTCGGACCACCATGATGTTGCTGGCGGTGATGCTCCACAACATACCCGAGGGAATGGCGGTGGGTGTGGTCTATGCAGGCTTTTTGACCGGAAACGGTGAAATCACAGCCGCGGGGGCCTTGGCGTTGTCTCTCGGCATGGCCATTCAAAACTTTCCGGAGGGGGCCATTATTTCCATGCCTTTGCGGGCGGAGGAAATGAAAAAGAGCCGCGCGTTTATGTGCGGCGTCCTCTCCGGTATCGTGGAGCCGCTGGGAGCGATGCTGACCATTCTGGCCGCGCAGGTTGTCGTTCCGGCACTGCCGTATCTGTTGAGTTTTGCAGCGGGAGCCATGCTCTATGTGGTGGTGGAGGAATTGATTCCCGAAATGTCCGCCGGAAAGCACTCGAACATCGGTACTGTGTTCTTTGCGCTCGGCTTCAGCGTAATGATGGTGCTGGATGTGGTGTTGGGATAAAGATTTCAGTCCCGTCGCAAAAATTTTTCGCCATAAGAACACTGCCGAGGATAACCATTAGGTTATCCTCGGCAGTGTGTGTTATCGATTCCTGCGCGGAAATCGATGGCTTGCGACATTGCGAACTCCGACTGCTTTTGGTATGGCAATTTGTTGTTTGCCCGCTTATGAATTGCAATGTATTCATTAACTTTATCAGATTCCAAGCAATCTCTTGACTCATGCGCGGTTGCGTGATATAATGGTATCACACGCAAAGCCGTGATATTGAAAAAGATACGATAGTTCGTATCGAAAGGAGTTACATCATGTTGTATATTGTATTGTCATTGATCACAGCCGCTGTGCTGTTTGTTTTGCTCGGTATCTCGGGCAAGGGGTGGAGACTGCGCCCTCGTCAACTGGTCTCCGTTGTCGGTGCACTGTGGTTGCTTGCCGGTTCGTTTGCCGTCGTGCCGACGGGACATACGGGAATTTTGACAACCTTCGGCAAGGTCGAAAATACTACGCTGGAGTCCGGGCTTCATTTCAAACTGCCCATTCAAGAGGTCGTCGTGATGGATAACCGCACGCAAAAATCCGTGGTGGAGTTGTCATGCTTCTCCAGCGATATTCAAGAGGTAGCGGTCAAATATTCCATCAACTATCAGATTCAAAAAACGGATGCGCAAAACATTTATAAGACCATCGGTGCCAAATATTATGATGTTGTGATGCTACCCCGCATCGAAGTTGCCGTGCGTAGCGTAATCGCCAAATATACTGCCGAAACTTTGATCGAAAATCGCGATGCTCTGTCCGCGCAGATCACCGATATTTTGCTGAAAGAGTTGGCCGAATACAATATTGATGTTGTCAACACGGCGATTGAGGACATGGATTTTTCCGATGTGTTCACACAAGCGGTTGAGGCAAAACAGGTTGCGCAACAGGAAAAACTGAAAGCTGAGACCGAGCAGGAACAAAAGACCATGGAGGAGCAGGCCGCCGCCGATCGTCAAGTCATCACGGCCAAGGCCGAGGCCGAGGTTGCCAAAATTCAAGCCGAAACCGATTACGAGGTGCTGAAAATCCAAGCGGATGCGGCCGAGTACGCGGGACAAAAGGATGCGGCGGTGAATAAAGCGCTCGCCGAATCGCTCAATGACATTCTGTTGGAGTATTATACCATTCAACAGTGGGACGGTGCGTTGCCGGAGTATTTGGCCGGAATGGATGAGGGCGGTTTGCTGTCGCTCATTTACGGTTTGCAGAACCGGCAACCGGCTGATGATGCACCGTCCGATGCACAGGAATGATCTTTCGAGCGGAGTTATTCGCAAAACAAGAGCCGTTGCCCGGGAAGGGCAACGGCTCTTATTGTGCTTACCGTTTGGACCATGCCGACGGCAAAAAGAGAATAAGAATGGGAAATAATTCCAGACGGCCGAGCAGCATGTTGAAAGATAGAAGAAGTTTGGTTCCGGCAGAGAATGCGCCGAAATTGCCGCCTGCGCTCACCCCCAACGTTCCAAGGCCGGGCCCGACGTTGTTGATGCACGTTGCCACGGCGGTAAAAGCCGTGAGCAGATCGGTGTCGTCGATGACGAGCAGTGTGACCGTTGACAGCGCGAAGATCAGACAGAACAGGGCAAAGTATGCATGGACACCGCGAATGGTCTCTTCTTCGACGGGTCTTCCCTCAAAACGAACGGAGCGAACCTCACGGGGGTGCAGTGTGACATGCAGTTCGCGAAGAGCACTTTTGACAAGGATGGTCAAACGGCTGATCTTGAGTCCTCCGCAAGTCGAGCCGGAACAGCCGCCGATAAACATGAGCAGTACCAAGATTGCCCGGGACAGTTGCGGCCATGTGTCATAAGCGGCAGTGGTGAAGCCCGTTGTCGAAATGAAAGAGGCGACGTTGAAAGCGGCGTCGCGCAACGCAATGCCGAAATCGGCCGACATGGGGAGAATGTTGACGGTGATGACGGCGGTCGATATGCCGACGATGATGAAAAAGCAGCGCAACTCTTCGCTCAACAGAGCACCCATGATCTGCCCGGTCAAGATAAGATAGTAGAGGTTGAAATTGATCGAAAAAATGAGCATAAAAGCGGTGATGACCCAGTGAATATAGGAACTGTCATAGGCACCGATGGAGGCGTTGAGGTTGGAGAAGCCGCCGGTGCCCGCCGTCGAGAGCGAGTGGAGCAGTGCTTCGTAAAAGGACATTCCTCCAAAGAGCAAAAAAATCATTTCCAGTAGTGTCAACGCAACGTAAATGGCATAAACGATGCCTGCGGAGCGTCGGATGGTGGCGACCACTTTGGTGGCCACGGGGCCCGGAACTTCGGCGCGCATGGCATGCATGAGACGCGCGGATTTGAACTGTTGCTGGGGCATGACGGCCAACACAAAAACCAGTACGCCCATGCCGCCGATCCAGTGCGTCAGCGCACGCCACAGCGCTACGCCGTGCGGAAGATCGGAAGGCAATGTGCCCACGGCATCGCCCAAAACGGTGGCGCCTGTGGTGGTGAATCCCGAAACGGTTTCGAAAAAAGCGTCGACGGGATTGCACAATGCGCCGCAGAGTAGGAACGGGAGCATACCGAAGAGCGACAGGATCACCCAAGAGAAGCCGACAACAAACAGTCCGTCACGCACGCCCATGCGATCACGTTCGGCAGGGCGGCGCCGTGTCAGAGCGCAACCCAGCACGAGCAGAATGACCATCGGAATGGCCAGCGGCAGGATGCTCTCGCGATAGCAGAGTGCGGCGATGAGCGGAATCAGCATGAGTAGTCCCTCGGCCCGCGTAATTTGGCCGATAATGTAGCAGATCAGTCGAACATTCATCATGTGCCTCCGTCTTAAGCAAGGATATCGTTCAACTCACGCAGTTGCAGGTTGGTGGTGACTACGACAACGCTGTCGCCCACTTCCAGCGTACTGGAACCGTGCGGATAGATGACCGTGCCGTTTCGCACGATGGAGGCGATGAGCGTGTTGGGCTTGAGACGAAAATCGGGTGACATGAGCGGAACGCCGATATGGGCGAAACTTTCATCTACGTCGAATTCAAGCGCTTCGGCACGTCCCTCGCATAATTTGTAGAGTGATTTAATTCCGACGGGAGCGGCATTTTCCGCATCACGGCGATGTCCGTTCTCCAAACCGCGCAGATAGCGCAGGACGGTTGCTGCCGAGAGTTGACGCGGCGATACGGTGCAATCCACGCCGATTTGCGGAAGCATTTTGATGAAAGACAGACGGTCGATCTTGGTGATGATGCGTTCGACGCCGAGCGTGCGAGCGAATATGGAGATGATGACGTTTTCTTCATCGTTGTCCGTCAAAGCGATGCAGGCATCCATTTCGGCCAAGCCCTCGTCCTCCAAGATTTCGCTGTCGGTGCAGTCACAGGCAACGACGCGGGTGTGCGGCAACAGTTCGCTGAGTTCTACGGCGCGATGCTCGTCCGCTTCCATGATGTGAGTGGCGATGCCCAACTTGCCGAGACGTTGCGCCAAATAATAGGCGACGCGGCCGCCGCCCAAAAGCATGACTGTTTTGATGGGCTTACCCATCAAACCCAACTTGCCGAAAAAGGCGGAGAGGTCGGTATGTGAGGCGGTGATGCTGACGCTGTCGCCGACCATAACGGTAAAATCGCCGGAGGGAATGAAAACTTCTTCGCCGCGGCGAATGGCGCAGACCAGCACGCGCACGCCGAACAACGAGGACAGCGTAAAGAGTTGCCGACCGGCCAGAGGATGTCCTTCGGAAATATAGATTTCGGCCATATCGACCTGTCCTTTGGCAAATGCGTCGAGTTTGAGGGCTGCCGGGAAACGAATCAAGCGTGCGATCTCCAGCGCCGCGTCGTATTCGGGGTTCACGACCAGATCAATCCCCAAATGGTTGCTCAAGAACGCGAACTCGCGAGAATAATCGGGGTCGCGAACGCGAGCGATGGTGTGGGCGGCGCCCAAACTTTTGGCCATCATGCAACAGACCATGTTCAGTTCATCCGTATCCGCCACGGCGATAAAGAGATCGGCATTGGGAACGCCCGCTTCTACTTGAACCTCATGGCCGGCACCGTTGCCCGCGATCCCCATGACATCGTATTCATTGACGACGCGGTTGATCAGCGCGGAATTTTTATCGATGACGGTGACACTGTGTCCCTCGCCCGATATGTATTGGATGAGAGTGTCGCCGATTTGGCCGTCTCCTACGATGACGATGTTCATATGCGAATGATCTCCTTTTGCTTAAAAAATCAATGTTCCTTTCATTGGGCATTTATTTTTTCTTTACA
>CAZOHP010000018.1:0-8373 GCA_964579815.1 uncultured Lachnospiraceae bacterium | reverse complement strand
TTTGTTTTTGGCTCCTTTTATCTCCGTTTAAAAAATATGAATCCTTCATCTACGGTATATTATATACCCTTTTTCGAAAATTGCAAGAGTTTGATTCGCTTTTCGGCACTATGAACAAAGGGAGGAGGGACATATCGCGCCGGCGGCATGTCCCTCCGAAAAAACAAAAAATCGATGTGTGCGGCATGTGCTGCCGCGAGACTGATCAAGAACGCCGCTTTTTGGGCGTTAACGCGAGAATGACCAGTACGGCGGCCAAAATCGCGATGATCGCAATGATCCAAGGCAGGATCAAACGCGCGGTGGCGTTTTCGTCCTCCGCCGCGCTTCTTGCTCTATCCCTATCGTCATCGGCGATGTCTCCGTTTTGTTCAACGATCCCGTTTCGGGCGTTGTTGTCGTCGATCATTCCGTTTTCGCTGCCGCTGCCGTTGTCGGTATCATTGCCCGTGACAGTCGCTTTGCTCGTATGGCTCGGCGGTGTGTCGGAAAACAAAACGGTTGCCGCTGTCGCGCACTTGCTCATTGTGGGATGTGAGCGATGTGTGTGATGCCGATGCGGCGCGCGGTCCGCGCCATGTGTGCCGTTGCCGATGATACCGTCCCGATCCGTGACGATACCGTCTTCGATACGCAGTCCCGTACGCATCGGCGCATGCGAATTGCCCATATTTCGTGCACTGCCGCGCACATCGGCGGCAAGTGCCGTGGGAGCCAATGCAAGAAACAGCATACAGAGCATGAGAAGTGTTGCCGCGAATGCAGACTGCCGATCTTGCCTGTTGGGGGATTGTCTCATATGGTTTTCGGTTTCCTTTCTCTTAAGAGAAACTGTCTCGGAGAAGGTTGCCGCCCCTATATCGTTCCGAGGTGACGAACCGTCACCGATCTCTTCGGCACATCGGGTCTCCGGTGAGCCGGTGACGGGTTGTGCCGAGAATAGTATTTGTCGACCGCAGACGAATATTCGTTTTTGGGAGGTGGGAATATTTTCAAACAGCCCCCGCACCGACAGTTGTCGGCGCGGGGGCTGTTGCTTTGCTCAGAAACTGATTTCGTTTGCCATTTTGTACAGATGCGCAATGTGCTCGCGGCGGACGCGGCAACTCTCGCGCATGGTTGCGATCTCATTTTCGGCATAACGAGCCAAATCGCCGTCTTTGAGTTTGTTTTTATACATACGGTCGAGAATCAGGGCATAATTGATGTCGACCGGCACGATCTTACCTTCGATCAAGCACATGACCATGTTGCTGTTGCCCGCCAGCAACTCATCTACGGCTTCGTAGCCCATCTCGGTGGCGCGCAGACGATCTCGCAATGTGGGGGCGCCGCCGCGGACGATGTGACCGCAACGGACGAATCGAGTTTCGATTCCCGTGCGCTCCTCAATGGTGCGAGTGAAATATTCGCTGTATTTTTCGTCTCCTTTGGGAGCCATGCCCTCGCTGACAATGGCGATCATGCCGCGCTTGCCGTGCTCGCGCGCGGAGGACAATTTGCCGATGGCAAATTCCTCGTCAAAGGGCACCTCGGGGATGGCGATGGCCAGCGCGCCCGTGGCAATGCCGGAATACAGCGCGATCTGTCCGCAATCTCGCCCCATGACTTCGATGACATTACATCTTTTGTGCGATTCGCACGTTTCGCGCAGTGCGTCAACCATGTCCAGCACCGTGTTCATGGCGGTGTCAAAGCCGATGGTATAATCGGTTGCGGTGATGTCGTTGTCGATGGTGCAGGGGATGCCGATAGTGGGAATGCCGTGGTTGGTCAAGTCGGTGGCGCCGCGGAACGTGCCGTCGCCGCCTAACGCGACAACCGCGTCGATCTGGTGCTTGGCGCAGGTGTCCAGTGCCATTTTCATTCCCTCGGGGGTCTTGAAGCGCGGCGAACGGCTGGAGTAAAGGATGGTGCCCGCGTGCGTGATGATCTTGGAGACATCGTGCGTGGTCATGTCGAATACGTCGCCCTCAATCAAGCCCTCATAGCCCTCTCGAATGCCGACGACTTGCACGCCCTCGCTCAGTGCCTTGCGCGCAACGGCGCGGATAGCGGCGTTCATGCCGGGGGCGTCGCCGCCCGAGGAGAGTATGCCTATTTTTCTGAATTTTGCCATTGAAATCGCTACCTTTCTTCGTATGAAATCCCCGCTGTAAAAGGCGGGCGAGGGAAAATCCTCGCAATTACCTACTATTGTACCCCATTTTGTGCGGAAAATCAAGCCCTTTTATTTTCTTTTTTTCGCAAATTTGCGATAATTTGACAATGTTTTGACGGTCGGCTCTTACAATGACATGCGGATGAGATTCAGCGCATGGGTGGCGGCCAGTGTGCGGATATAGTCGCGCGAGCGCTGCGGCGAAAGGGCCAAACGGACAACGTGCTCCCCCCGGGACGAACTGATCCCGATGAAAACGGTACCGACGGGACAATCCTCGGTGCCGCCGCCGGGGCCGGCAAATCCCGTAGTTGAGACGGCGATATCGGCACCCGTGCGCTGCCGCGCGCCGCGCGCCATTTCGGCGGCAGTCTGCTCGCTGACGGCGGTGTATGCCCGTAGAGTATCGGCCGAAACGTCCAGCAGGGATTGTTTCATTTCGTCGGTGTAGGTGACAAATCCGCCGCGAACTACCGCCGAACTGCCCGCAATGTCGGTCAGCCGTTTGGCAACGAGCCCACCGGTACAGGATTCGGCGGTGACAACTGTCTTGCCTGTGCTCAGCAATGCGCGGACAACGACTTGTTCCATGGAACATTCGCCCTCTCGTGCGTCGGTCACGGCGTAGACATGACGGCCGACTTCGCTGTTCATGATGTCGGTTACCGCCGCGTCGCACATGTCGCTTGCCGTTTGTTCGTTCGGTGCCTGTGCCGTTACGCGCAGACGCATTTCACCCGTCTTGCAGTAAGGTGCGACGGTCGGATTTTTCCCCTCGGCCATTTGCTTGCGCAATACGGTTTCGACCGCGCTTTCTCCCATGCCGAAAATGTAGATGTTTTTACTGACCAGCACGCGATCGGTGCGTGTGCGCAGATAGGGGACGGCGTGCGCGTCAAACATGGGCTCCAGTTCGGACGGCGGCCCCGGCAACAGCAGGACGGTTTTGTTGCGCTCGGCATCGACGACGATGAGTCCCGGTGCGGTGCCGTGTTCGTTGTCGAGCACTGTTGCGCCGTGCGGCACCATCGCCTGGCGGATGTTGTTTTCGGTCATGATGCGTCCCGTGCGGTTGAAGTAGTTACGGATGTCGTCGAGCACACGGTCATTGAGTTCAAGCGTCAAGCCGAAAGCGGCGGCGACCGTTTCGCGCGTAAGGTCATCGTAAGTGGGGCCGAGTCCGCCCGAAGTGATCACCAGATCGGCACGCGACAGCGCAAGCGTGAGCGCATCGGTCAGTCGTGCGGGGCTGTCGCCCACGACGCTTTGATGGTAGACGCAGATGCCGAGTTCCGCCAACCGGCGGGACAGGTAGGCAGCGTTGGTGTTGACGATATCGCCGAGCAACAATTCGGTGCCGACGCACAGGATCTCGGCGGTTTTAATCAAGGATTTCATCGCAGATACCTCCCGAAGATTTGATGATACAGTATAGCACAATTTCGCAAAAAAGTAAAGAGAAAAGTTTGCGCTTGACAATTTCTCGAAAGTGTGCTACACTTTACAATGGATGTTTGTATTCCGATGAAGGAGGACATGGAATGAGTGTATGTCGGATGTGCCCGCGTCGTTGCGGCGCGGACAGAGCGGGCGGCGCGCGAGGTTACTGCGGTGTCGACTCGACCGTGCGTATCGCACGCGCGGCGTTGCATCTTTGGGAGGAACCCGTCATCAGCGGCACACGCGGTTCGGGTACCGTTTTTTTCGCGGGGTGCAATTTGCGTTGCGTATATTGTCAGAATTATGAGGTCAGCCACGGCGGCAAGGGAAGAGAGATCACCACGCGCGAACTGGGCGACCGCATGCTGGCGCTGCAGCAACAGGGAGCGCACAATATCAATTTGGTCACGCCCAGCCATTATGTGGAGCAGATTGTCGAAGCACTCGGGCGGGTACGCAGCAAATTGTATATTCCGGTGATCTACAACTGCGGCGGCTATGAATCGGTCGAGGCGATCGATTCGCTCCGGGGCTTGGTTGACGTGTACATGCCCGATATCAAATATTTTTCTCCCGTGCTGTCGCGGGATTATTCGGGTGCGGAAGATTATTTCGAGGTTGCGCGCGCCGCGTTGCTCCGCATGGTCGAGCAAGTCGGTCGCCCCGAATTGACCGACAAAGGTATGCTTGTGCGCGGCGTGTTGGTGCGACATCTCGTATTGCCCGGCTGTCGCAAGGATTCCATTGCCGTTCTTGACGCTTTGGCCGAGATGCTGGAGCCGGAAGATTTTCTGCTCAGCCTGATGAGCCAATACACGCCCGACTTTGTCCCCGACAACTGCCCTTACGAAAATCTCAAGCGCCGCATTACTACACTTGAATACGAAAGTGTCGTCAACGAAATGCAACGATTGGGCTTTCACGGCTTTATTCAGAGCCGAAGTTCGGCCGACGCGAATTACACCCCCAAGTTCGAGGGATAAGGATGGGATAACTTTATGGATTACACCGCCACTTACGAATATGTGATATCCGCGCGCAAAAAACCGATTTTGCGGATGCGGCGCGCATTGCTGTTGACGGGCTATGTGCTGTATGTCGTCGTTTTGCTGATCATCGGTTTCGCAACAAGAATTCTGGCGCCGATTTTGGCGCTCGTGCCGCTGAGCACATGGATTCTCGTATGGCTGACATGGCGCTACGTTTCGGTTGACTACGAGTATTCCATGACGAGCGGCGTCATGACGCTTTCGAAGATATACGGCGGCCGCTCGCGCAAAAAAGTGGCAGAGATCACGATTCGGGATATGACGGCGATTATGCCTTTTGAGGGAGAATATATTGCCGCCGCCGAACGATACGCGCCCGAACGGGCGATTGATTTCACGGTCGATCTGCAACGGCCGAATGTATATTGTGCACTTTACGAAACGGCGGACAAGCGCCGTGGTATCCTTTATTTCGAGGCAACCGACAAGGCGCTCCGTGTTTTGTATTACTACAACCGTGCCACCGTGATGAAAATAACAGAAGAATGAGGAATGTCAATCATGGCCAATAAAAAACAGCCCGTTGTCCCGTTTCGCTTGCCGGAAGATCTTTTGCGCCGATTGCTCTTGCTGTCCGAATCGGAGGGGCGTTCGCTGAACAATCAACTGGCGATGCTGGCCCGCAACGCCGTGGCATATCACGAGCGCGCCAAGGGAAAATTCGATCCCAAGCAACTTGCCGCCGTCGACTTGAGCGAATATTACGCCGAGGACGACGAACGAGAGACGACGCCGTGATGATGCTCCCGGGTTGATTCCCGCAAAATGCAAAAAAAGAAAAAACGCCCCCGAGGAGTGAAGTTGTGCCGAAATTCTCTCCTCACGCGAGAAAACGGCGGAAAATCGATGCATCGCGCCGTTTTCTCTATGAAGACTTTAGTTTTTTTCGCGTTTTTTTTGCAAATACTCTTGCAAAAAAGCAGTAGGTGTGGTATAATATGCTACGAATATGGATAGGTCTGCCCATTTGAGGTCGGCCGCGCCCGTCTGTTCAAATTTTTGCTGTCGCGTCGGATTTTCCGCGTTACGGCGATTTCGGAGGGAAATGTAACATGAAAATTCTGGTTGTAAATGCCGGAAGCTCATCGCTCAAGTATCAGTTGTTCGATATGGATGCGAACAAGGTTATCGCCAAGGGCAACTGCGAAAAAATCGGCATCGGCGGCATGGTGACGCATAAACGTCCCGGCAAAGAGGACTACAAGGCCGATGTCGAACTGAAAGATCATGATGATGCCATTGCGCTGGTGCTGAAATTACTCACCGACGCCGAGTTGGGTGTGATCGCATCGGTTGATGAGATTGACGCCATCGGCCATCGTGTTGCGCACGGCGGCAAATTGAAAGAATCGACGCTGGTTACCGATGAGACCGTCGATTATCTGTACTCCATCGTGGGCATTAACCCATTGCACGGACCTCCCGCCATCAAGGGAATTGAGGCCTGCCGCAAGAGTTGTCCCGGTAAGCCCATGGTTTGCGTGTTCGACACCGCTTTCCACAGCACCATGGAACCCGTTTCTTACATATATCCGTTGCCTTACGAATATTATGAGGAATTTCAGCTTCGCCGCTACGGTTTCCACGGTACATCGCATCGCTATGTTGCGAACAAGGTTGCCGAATTGTGCGGAAAGAATCTTTCCGACATGAAAGTGATCACCTGCCATTTGGGGAACGGTTCTTCCATCGCCGCGATCAAAAACGGTAAGGTGGTTGACACGTCGATGGGTTTCACGCCCAACGAGGGTTTGCCCATGGGTACTCGTTGCGGCGATATTGACCCTACCGTTGTTCCTTATTTAATGAAGCAGTTAAACATCGGTCCCGATGAGATGGACACAATTTTGAACAAAAAGTCGGGGTTGTTGGGCGTTTCGGGTGTGTCGAGCGATTGCCGCGAGGTGAACGCCGCCGCGAACGAGGGCAACGAAAGAGCAAAACTGGCCATTGAGTTGCTCGTTCACGATGCCAAAAAGATCATCGGTTCGTATGTTGCCGAAATGAACGGCACGGATGCCATTGTGTTTACGGCCGGCATCGGCGAGAATGACCGCGGTCTGCGCGAAAAGATCTGCGCCGATATGGATGCGTTGGGTATTGTCATGGACAATGCCGTCAACGCCGACTGCCCTCGCGGCGAGGCGTGTGAGTTGACCGCAAAGGGCGGCAAGGTGCGCGTTTTCGTTATTCCGACCGACGAGGAATACATGATCGCGTTGGATACCCGCAAATTGGCCGAAAACAAGTGACAAGTGACAAGTAAAATTAACGAAATAGAGGTTATGCCTTATGCCTAATCTGTTTGAGATCAAACGGCAGATGGTCGAGATCGGGAAATTGATGTATCGCAAAGGCTTGGTCATTGCCAAGCACGGCAACATCTCCTACAAGATCAGCGATCATGAGTTTATCTGCACGCCGGGCGGTTTGTGTAAGGAATTTCTGACACCGGACAAACTCGTTCGCGTTGACGAAAACGGCAATTCGCTTGAGGCGGGCAAAAAGCCCACCAGCGAGATTCGCATGCACATTGCGATCTATCGTCTGCGCCCGGAGATCAACTGTATCGTTCATGCACAGCCTGCCGCCACCATGGCGTTTGCCGTGTCCGATATCGAGGCGGCCAAGTTTGTGCTGCCGGGTGACAAACAAGCCTATTTCGGCTATGTTCCCGCTTCGGCGTATGACAAGAGTAATCACGATGCCAACCGATTGGCCGATTACATGAGCGACAAAAAGCAACTGGCTTATGTTTTCCACGGCGATTCTTCGCTGTCGGTGGGCGACACGTTGTACAATGCTTTTGATGCCGTGGAGTCGCTGGAGCATTACTGCCGCGTCAGTATTTTGGCGCGCAGTCTTCATGCGCTGGAAAACTGCTCGTGCGACGAACTGAAAAACGAACTTGCTCGGCGCGAGGCAGCAAACTGCACATGCGCGGCTTGTCAATCGACATGCGATCATGACAAGAGCGCGGGCGGCGCGTCGGAAAGCGATGTGCAAGAGGTCGTGCGTCGCGTGATGATGGCAATGGACCGATAAGCGTGCGGCTGATCGGATATTGTCGGAAGGAGATAAAATAAAATGGCGAACAACTGGACCGAAGCGCAGATCAACGAGATCGTTGCATCTGTGCTCAAGCAAATGAATACGACTGCTCCTGCGGCTGCTGCCGAGTGGGATGCAACCCAATATGCCGGACGAAAATTGATTGGAATTTACTCCGATATGAACGACGCGATCGCTGCGGCAAACGAGGGATATCGGGTGATCCGCTCCATGTCGATTGCCGAGCGCGAGAAACTCATTACGGTGATTCGCGAGATGACGCATGCGGAGGCTTCCGTGATGGCGGCACTCGGCGTTGCCGAAACCAAAATGGGGCGTGTGGATCACAAAACGGCCAAGCACCACTTGGTGGCGGACAAGACCCCCGGCACGGAGGATATCGAACCGTCGGTTCGCACCGGCGATGACGGGCTGACGCTGACCGAAATGGCGCCGTTTGGCGTTGTCGGTAGCATTACCCCCTCGACAAACCCGTCCGAGACGGTCATCTGCAACAGCATCGGTATGATTGCGGCTGGCAACGGTGTGGTGTTCAATCCTCACCCGAACGCGATAGCAACCTCCAACTATGCCGTTGATTTGATCAACCGTGCCAGCGCCAAGGCGGGAGGCCCGAGAGTACTGGTTGCCTCTGCTGTGAAGCCCACCATG
>CAZOHP010000017.1:0-20540 GCA_964579815.1 uncultured Lachnospiraceae bacterium | reverse complement strand
CACAACAGAAAAAATCATGCAACATCGCATAGGCACTGCCCCCGCACAACGCCGCCCCGACAAGTAAATATCGGCCGTCAAAGCCGGGACGTGTTTCAATCATTCCGTTGTTGACGACATGATCGGACAACAGGGAGATCTGCGAACCGGTGCCAACGTTGATCAGCAGTTCCTCCTTGCGACAGCCGCTACCGAGAAACGACGCTTGATTGTCGCC
The DNA here is from genome assembly GCA_964579815.1 of uncultured Lachnospiraceae bacterium. Lineage (GTDB taxonomy): Bacteria > Bacillota > Clostridia > Oscillospirales > CAG-272 > SIG644. Next base: position 20,323 of record CAZOHP010000017.1, on the reverse strand, counting down.
GATACCGACAGCAACGGGAATATTATGATATTCCCCTGCGATACGATAACCGCTTTCGATTTCATACGGATATTTTTCTTTCAAAAGCGGTGTGAACCTATTCTGATCAATATTGAAGCAACCGAGAGAAGCGGCATTGGATGCATGAATCACGGGGGACGACATCCCGCACATGGCAGCGCATATAGCATCCGCAATCGTCGCGTAACCATGTGCGACGTGCGGAACCAAATGGTTCTCTGCATTGTATGCATGCGTTGCGTGGCCGTAACCGACTTTGGTCTCAAGTGCGTCGGCATAAGACTTGCCGCGTGTATCTTGCCATGTGTACAGTGGGCTGACGATTTCTCCCTTTTCATCAAGATAGACAATGCCGTGCATTTGACCGGAGATGCCGACAGCATCGACCGCACCTATATTTTCATCAATCATTTTCTTAACAATTTCAAGAATGGCCCGAGCATCTTGAATGTGCTCGCCGACAAAAGATGACGGCAATGCCGGCGTTGAAACTTGTCCGCGGATAATCACCTCCCCTGTGACTGTATCCACCGTAACAGCCACAATTTTTGTTGTTCCAATATCGATCCCAAGTGCAAGCATATGCCCCTCCTTCGGAAGTGATTCGTTCCGGTATTTATTTTACCATAAACATATCAACTTTTCAAGTCGAATTGTGTCAATTCCATATGATTTTTTCATAAAGAAAACAGCCCGCGCATGCAGGCTGTTTTCTTTATTTTTCATGTCGAGATAAATATTTTTTCTTTGTTGCTTCCCCGCCGCGAAGATGGCGCTCATCTTTGTTTTTTTCCAAAATCTGCTGAACTTGCTCGTATAGCGCGGGATTCACACGTCGCAATGTGTGCGTAATATCTTTATGTACCGTACTTTTGCTGATTTTGAATTGCCTTGCCGTGGCTCTCACGGTCGCGTTATTTTCCACCAAATAAGTCCCGAGTACAACACAGCGCTCCCTAACGGATGAAATATACATCATATCACCGATACGACTCCTTTTGTTGTCGTTGCATATTGATTTTTTTGTCACATGCTGTTATAATATATGTGTCTTGAACGGACAATATGCGTCAACATATACACAGGACAAACAATTTTTAGGGATGGATTAAAACATGTACACTGCCCATTTTGATGATGCTCCCGTATTATTGGAAGGCATGACCTCCATTTCGGCTGCGATCAACGGCATCCGCGCCAATGTGAACGGTCGTCGCATCTTGAAAATATTGATTGATCGTGAACGAGCGGTTTCCAAGGCTAAAGAAATTGCATTTCTTCGAACCGTCTCGGCGGAATTCGGGTTTTCTTTGGAAGAAACAACCGCAAAGGATATTGATGCCATATCCAGCGGAACCACACACGGAGGCATTGTTGCGTTTTGTACCGAGCGCCCCATCGACAGCCTGGAATCCGCGCTTGCATCGGGAGAGCCTTGGAACCGATCGGATGGTTTTTTTGTCCTTCCGGAGGGCATTGAAGATCCTTATAATTTCGGCTATGCTCTTCGATCGCTGTATGCAGCCGGCGCGGACGGAATTATCATCTCCCCTCGTAATTGGATGAGCGCAGCTGCCGTGGTAGCCCGCTCTTCTGCAGGAGCATCCGAATTGTTGCCGATCGCACAATGCGAACCGGAAACAGCGGCCAAGACAATGCAAGAGCGTGGCTATCGTGTCGTTTGTGCAGGTATTCGAGACTCGGTCTCGCTCTACGAAGCCGACCTGCATCGTCCGTTGCTCTTGATTATCGGCGGTGAAAAACGCGGTATCTCACGTGCCGTACTGGACCATGCAAATGAGGTCGTCCGTATTGATTACGGTCGCAAATTTCGCGGCTCACTGTCGACCGCTTCGGCCGCGGCTGTGCTGGCCTTTGAAGTGTTGCGACAAAACAGCGGGACACCTAAGCATAATTGTTAATTTTTATAAAACGAGAATTGAATATTCCGATTGCATCTTGCTTTTACGCCCGCTTTGTGTTATCATAATCTGTGTGTCTTCTCAGTTCTATTTTATGCATTCCGCCTCATAAAATATGTTGATTCCATAGGTTGGAGGTGTATGCATGACCGAACCGATTTCGCATATGTCCGAACCGAAGAGCAGTTTGCGACGTTACCGCATTCGCCGCTCGCTCGGCATCGTCTCGGGATTGCTTGCCGGGGTGATTTTGGCTTATGCCGAGCACCGATCATGGTTGCCGAACATATTCTCGCAAATATTTGTCGTCAACACCATCACGCCTACCCTTGTCGGTCCGTGTATCGCGCAAACGATGCTGTTTCCGTTGCTCTTCGGCATAGGTTTGCACCATACCGCATATTATCATATCTCCGGAAAATTGTGTTTCTTTTTCTGGCTGTTGCACGGTGCTGACCTGCTTCCCTGTTTTCTATATGCCCCGTTATCACTGATTCTTCTGCTCCCCGTTTTGCTTTGGATGGCAACACTGGTTCTGCATGCCGATGCGATCGCCGCTGCCGGTATTTGTTCATCCACAATGCCTGTCGGTCTACGGCCGCTTGCCTATTTGGGGAATACCCTGCGAACATGGGGAGCGGGGCTGATCGCACAATTTATATTTTATGTTTTGTTGATCAAATCGTTTTAAATTCAACGGAAATCACCACTGAAAAGGAGAAAAAAATTGCGTTTCACATCTATTTTTAAATTTAGAAATCGCGACGGCAAAGGCGTCGAAAAAGGTGAGGACACTCGCCCGACGCTCAAAAACTTTTTCAAACAATTTCGGCGCAAATTGTCGCATCTGCTTAGTTTGAACATACTCATGCTGATGCAAATTGTGCCTGTTATTGTTGCCGTTTTTGCCTTTCTTACCACCCCAAAAACGCCTTCGCAAACTTCTGCCATCTTCGCTCCGCTTTACGGGGCCTCATTGATCGAACCGAACGGAGCGACGGACATACTCTTGGCTACGAATGCTTTGCCGCTCAGCATTCCCGTATTTAATCCTTCCGCATATTGGGTGATCGGCATATGTGCCTTGTTCCTTGTTTTAACTTTGGGCTGGCAATCGGTTGGGTCGTCTTATGTGTTGCGCGGCCTGGTGCGCGGTGATGCGGTGTTCGTATTCAGCGATTATTTCTATGGCATCAAACGCAATTTTAAGCAAAGTTTTTTATTCGGCTTGATTGATTCTCTGCTCCTTATTGTACTCGTGATCGATCTTGCATATTATTCGCAAACGGTTGGTACATTTTGGTTGGATGTCATGTTTTGGATTTTGACAGCCATTGCCATTTTGTATGCGATGATGCGCCCGTATATTTACATGATGCTGATTACCTTTGACATGAAGATACGAAAAATGTTCAAAAACGCTCTCATCTTCGCGGCGTTGGGCATCAAGCGTAATTTGATGGCCATTCTCGGTATTTTGTTGCTGGTTGTATTCCACGTCACGCTGATCATCTTGTTCATGCCGCAGGGCGTCATCACTGTGATATTGCCGCTCATTTATGTCTTCGCCGCGATCGGCTTTATCACGGCATATGCGATTTATCCTGTCATCGACCGCTACATGATTGCCCCCTATCGCACCGAGACACTCGCTGAACCCGTTGAAGATTCCGAAGGAGATACGATGTGAAACAATCGACACTGAATTTAATCGACACCATGTTGAAAAACGCCCCGGCATTGCACGGCGAACGGGAAACTTTGATCCGAGCAACAGCACTGCTCTGCCGTTGCTTTACGGATGGTCATGCACTTTATATCTGCGGCAATGGCGGCAGTGCCGCAGATGCCGAACACATTGTGGGAGAATTCGTCAAAGCGTTTCGCAAAAAACGTTATATTTTGCCGGAGGATAAGGCTCGCTTTTCCGCCTTATACCCCGATGACACCGAACTTCTCGATCATCTGCAGGTCGGTTTTCCCGCCTTTAGTTTGGTCAGCGGGACGGCAATCATGACCGCCATCATCAATGATCTTGGCGGAGATTATGTTTATGCGCAACAAGCCAATGCCTATGTACACGAGGGCGATGTTCTCATCGGCATATCGACCTCGGGAAATTCCCTGCCCATCCGGCATGCAATGAAAGTCGCCAAGTATAAAGGTGCATCGGTGGTGGCCATGACGGGCCAAAGCGGCGGCAAAATGGCCGATATTGCCGATTTAACCTTGCATAGCACCGAACAAGAAACCTATCTTGTTCAGCAACACCATATCGTGCTGTATCATATCATATGCGCGGCGGTCGAGGAGGAATTGACATGATCGCGGGACTTGACATCGGAGGGACCAAATGCGCCGTTTTGCTTGGTCAACAAACGGAAAATGATCTGCATGTGGCAGAGCGCGTGGAATTTCCGACACCGAATACCCCAAACGCCGCCATCGAGCAAATGAAATTGACACTGGCCGCGTTACTTCGAAAATATCACCTGGCCGCCCCCGATGCAATAGGCATCTCTTGCGGCGGCCCTTTGGACAGTCGACTCGGTACGATTCTATCCCCGCCTAACTTGATCGGCTGGGATCACATCCATATCACCGATGAGATGACCGGCACGTTCGGCGTTCCCTCTTACCTTTGCAACGATGCAGACGCGGGTGCGTTGGCTGAATGGACGTTCGGCGCAGGACGCGGCTATGAACATATGATTTTCATGACTTTCGGTACGGGGCTTGGCGCGGGACTGATTCTTAACGGAAAACTTTATACCGGTGCCGGGAATTTTGCCGGCGAAATCGGGCATGTGCGACTTGAGCGATGCGGCCCGGTCGGTTACGGCAAAAGCGGATCGGCAGAGGGATTTTGCAGTGGCAACGGCATTGCGCAATTGGCCAAAATACGCGTACTTGAGCGTTTGCAAACGGGGAGTTCCACATCACTTGCCTCCTCCCCCGCACAAGTCGACCACATCACGGCAAAAGATGTCGGCGTGGCTGCGGCTCATGGTGATGAAACGGCATTGGCCGTTTTCGAAGAGGTGGGTGAGCAGTTCGGGCATGTGCTGGCCTTGCTGGCCGATGTGCTCAATCCCGAGTTGATCGTTGCGGGCGGCGTTTATATGCGGGCACATCAATGGATTGATCGTGCCATGTGGAGAGCGTTACGCCGCGAGGCTCTGCCGGGCACGGTGGAGTCATTGCAGGTACTCCCTGCGGCATTGGGCGAAAAGATCGGTGATTATGCCGCGCTGACCGTAGCCGTCAACGGACTGCGCCATAACTGAACAAAGCCGCCGAGAATTGCTTCTCGGCGGCTTTTCTGTTGATTGAAACTTTATTCTTTGAAAATACCGGAAATGCGGGCAATCTCGTAAAGCAACCACCCGGTCTGTTCTTGGTTGCCGACATCGGCTCGATTGCCGGAACGGTTATAAGTTTCCGCATAATAACCCTCAACCGACATTTTCGCCAAGAAATCCATCAATTGCGCCAACCGCTCTTCGTTCCCGGTTTTGTACAGATAATACAACTCCCACGAGAAGTCCTTGCCGCTGATATGACCATGCAAGTCCGTTGTGCGATTGTTTTCATCCAACGTACATACACTCGGGCGGATGATGTGTTGCGAGCCGTCGGAAGCCGTCTTATAAACTTCTGCGGCATGTTCCATATAGGCCTCATAGGTATTGTTCATGATATCCATATCGATTTTATACCAATCGGCGGCCATGGGAGACATGCTGAGATACGAGAAACCATACCACAACTGCGGTTTCCCGTCCACTCTTCTGTCAACAAAAGTCTTTTCGGGGGTAGAACTGGGTTGAACGGAAGAAATCGCATACATCTCGACGTAAATTTTTTTGCCGTTGAATTCTTGAACCATATACTTGTTGATGTCTTCGGACAGTTTATCGGCTCGATCAACGAATGTATTACAATCGTCAATTTCACCCAATTTACTTGCCAGTTGTCCCATTTTGTACGTTGCTTCGGCGGCAAAAACGTTGGTAATCAAGTCATAACCTTCCCAGTAACTGCCCGCACGTGCGTGCTCACAGCACGGGTTCAAAAGGAGCGTCCCGTAACCGTCTTCTCCGAAGTATTTATGATCGCCCTCTTTCACAAGAGCGCTCTTATCATCATTTAACTTCTTTCTTTCGTACGTATGAGTTTCATCGAAAAAGTAATCGGCAAAATTCTTCATCATCGGATAAGTCAACTCGATGAAATCTTTGTACTCGTCATAATATTTAAGAGCAAACATGGCATAGGCATTGATCAGCATATAGTTGCCGTCCACTTGAATCTTTTCATCCACCACGTTCACCTTGGACATCGAACCGAGTACCAGCGACAATTTGATATCCTGTGCGGTTCCGCCGAGCGTTGCCGCATGTTTGGTGTCCGCGCCGTCCACACCGTACCACTTCACACTGTTCGCTTTGGATGCACTGACTCGAACGGTATAAGAATCTGCCGCTTCGGTATCGCGGATAGGCAAGCAGAAATCATAGTGTACAACCGTTGACTCGGTCGTCAGTGTAGAAAGTTTGCGTGTCAATTGATCGACCAACACATCTCCCTTATACAGCGAAACGGTATAAGTATCGCCATCGGCCGCGTCAACCGCGCGGGCCAAACGCAATTCCGCACAAGTGACATATACGCTGTTCAGCGAAGAATCCACCGTCTGTACAGCCACCGCATCGCCTCCGATCATCACGTAGGAAGAATAAAGATCGGGGGCCGCGCCGTAGATACGATGCGCGATCGAATTACCTGCATGGGTGTTCCAATTTTGATTAAAGGTAAGGGCATGACCGTCAGTTCCCACCCCGGTTCTGCCGACGGTCAAAATTGTCACATCGGTATCCGAAGACGCGGAAACCACGAAATAATAAGTCTGACCCACGGTAGTCGAAACGGGTGTCGCCAACTTGAAATTAACCCAATCGTTTACAATATTGCTTAGATTAACTTCAACTTTGGCCAACTCGTGCCCACTGCTAAACGGATTATTTCTGTCGTTTCCGCTCGGCACCACATCTCCCAGCCAAAGCGTTACAGTGCCTTTTGTTGCATTGGTGGCATCCTTAAGATATACGTCAATAGCGGAAACATATTCGGAGGTTGCAACAAAGGAAGATCCGCCGCCGCCTCTATCCATCAAGTCCCCTTGATTGATGGTATGAATCCCCATCACAGGCATTTGTTCATCCTTAAAGAGCAACTCATATTGAGTTGTAAAAATTTCATATGCCAAATGGGAGTTGGAATGCTGGCGGTCCCAACCGCCACAGTAGTTGAGATCATAGTTAAAGGCAGTACCCGGCGCGGAAATCAGTCCGAATGCGTTGGCCGTCCCGGAAGAGCTCTCCAAGCGGACGCTGAAATAGTAACTTCGGTTGGCTGTCACGTTCACGGGCGTGTCAAACTTGAATGTCGTCCAGCCGCTCTTGACTTTAACATCCGCGCAATTCAAGGTAACGCTTGCCAACGAAGATGCAAAAGGAATGGTTTTAGAGCCTTGTGTTGGCGCGGTCTCGCTTACCTCAAGAATCAGTTTTCCATCCGACGGAATGTTTTTCAAATAAACGGAGATTCCGGAAATTTTGTCATCGGAAACGCTGAATTGTTGCGCACAGGCGTTGGTGCCTTCTTTAATGTTGAACAACTGCGTCTCGCTGATCGATTGTTTCTCCGGCATCATAACTGTGAACGCCAATGAAACCTTGTTGTGTTGGCCGTACCAGCCGCCAAGGGACGTATCAAAGTTAAAGGCAGAACCTAAACCGGGGGAAAACTCTATGCCGAACGCCTTCGCTTTGCTTTCGGTATTTTCGATGTGAACGCTGAAATAGTAATCTTGGTTGGCAGTCACGCTCACGGGAGAATCAAATCGGAACGTCGTCCAGCCATCCTTGGTTGAAATGTCCGCGCACGACAGCGTAACACTGGCCAACGTTTGGGCAAACGAAATAGTTTGGCCATTGGCAGGCGCGGCATTACTTAACTCAAGAACCAGTTGTCCGTCCGACGGAATGTTTTTCAAATAGACGGAAATTCCCGTGATTTTGTCCGATGGAACGCTGAATTTTTGCGCGCAGGCATTGGTGTCCTTTTTAATTCCGAACAACTCTGTTTCGTGTTTTGCCTGATAATAGGTAGACCTGCTTGCGCTGCTGCTGTCATCCAAATAATCATAGGTCGCAACGGTTTGCAATTTGTCGATAATATGGCGGGCATACGGAATACCGTCCGCTTTGTGATATGCATAGATATACTGCAACATGCGTTGAGCCGCTTCATGGTCTCCGTTTGCTATATGGGCCAGCAACTGGCACGAAGCATCGCGCACAAATTCACCGCCGTATGCCCCCGTCACAGAGGTCGGGGCATAGCCGTTCTCGGCGACGCGCTCGACAAACGCACTGTAAGAATTATCATACAGTGTTTGATCGGCTGTTGTAAATTGATAATAGGTCATAGTTCCCTCATTTTTGTCCAAAGTTGCAACATAGGCCTTGGCCGCGTTGCCGTAACTGTTGATCGCTCCGAGCAATGTCGACAGAGCGGAATCGTCATCTTTGTAATTGTTTTTGATATAGGTATTGACCGAATAAGCGACACGGCTTTGCGGACAACCGACAAAACTTGCGGTTACCACCTCGTCGTAGCAATCGGCATACACGGGAACATCAAAGTAATAGAGCGTCTGACCGTTTGCGTCTGTCGTGGAAGAAAACGATGTAATTTCCTTTGAAAAAACGTTGTCGCATACCACATCGACTTTAACACCGGAAACAGAGGTCGCAGTGAAGAAATAGCGGATCCGCATGGCGCTGTCCAGCACCAACGAAACACCGTGCCAGGTGGCTTTGCCGCTACTTTGGGCGCCGCACAACGGCATCGTCACATAATCGGTGGGCGCTACATATGCTTGACTGCTCAGCAGATGCGTAACACCGTCGCTGGCCAAACCTCCATCCGCAACATGATATGACGCATATTGCTGAGCCGCGGCACCGTAATGCAACGCGTCGGAGAGCAATCGTTTCAGCGCTTGTTTCTGCGTTTCGGTATAAATAGCCACCGATTGGTCATTTTTGTCGATTTTATCCAGCATATTTTTACAATATTGCTTGACGCTGTACCCATCGCTGTATGTATACTTTGACAGTTTTCCGTCTCCGTCAATGTAGACGAACGTAGGATAGATCGTATCGGCAAGAAGATGCGCATGGATTGAGGTGTAGTCATAGGAATAACGCCCTGTTTTTTCATCTAATGTTCCCTGCTCGTACAACCCGGGCTCAATCTCCATCACGGGTACACAGGATTTTGCTTCCACATCAAAAGTAATACCAAACGAATCGCTTAACTCCAGCACAGCATTTTTAATACTCACTGACGGTTGAGTCGTACCTGTGGCATCGCGCTCGGCACTTGCAAAATACACATTATCCATTTTTATGACGGATGAAGTGCCTTCGATTCCGATCGTTTCATCGGCGGCATTAAAGAATCTGAGATAAACCCACTTCTTGGCGGAATACGTGCCGACGCTTTTCATTGAAGAAAGATCAACCCGAGCGTGATTCCAGCCGCTTTTCGGTTCATCAAGCAAAAACGCCGACAACCTTTGGTTAATGCAGCTTTCGTTGTAATCATCTCCGTTGGGTGAACGGAGTTCCAAATCGAATATCTCGTCGGCGAAAACATTTGCGTCCGACAAATAAAGGTCGAAATACAGATATTTCATAGCCGAGATATCGTAAGTTTGCGTGGGATGATCAAATTGAAATTTGATGCCACCCGCTTTACTGATCTGCGTGAAAGTAACAGATCTTGAAGCGGTGCCTTGATACGGGTCTGTCGTATCAAGCGTGGCAGTTCCCGACCACCCGGTATCAATGTCCATATCGGAGACGGGAACGATTGCGAAATTTTCAGAATCGGTCGTTGAGGAGCCAGACACCGTGACAGTGGCACAAGAGCACAGCATCAGAGCAGCCAAAAAAAGTGTGAGCGCTTTTTTCATGAAACTTCCTCCTAAAAATAGTTTTTCGAATACATTGTAGCACAATTGTAAGATATTGTCAAGTGTAAGATATATTTTTTCGCCGTATTGTACAAATAGCCCGTTTTTATTGATGTTAAGCGATCGTATGTCAAAAAAGAAAGGACCGCCTTTCGTCCACAAGGCGGCCCTTTCGGTTATCGATGATATGATTACAATTCGTTACGGATCAAATCTTCAAATGTCTCACGGCGTAAAATCAATCTGTTCTCGCCCCCGCGCAGTATCACCATGGCAGGACGCGGAATGCGATTGTAGTTGGACGCCATAGCATAATTGTATGCCCCCGTGGTCAGTACGGCCAAAAGATCACCGCGCTCGGGGCGAGGCAAAGCAACTCCCTCTTGAATAAGATCCCCGCTTTCACAACACCGTCCCGCAACGGTACAAACGGTGTCACACGCATCATTCATGCGATCGGCCATCACCACCGTGTACGGCGATTCGTACAACGCATAACGCGGATTGTCCGGCATGCCGCCGTCAACGGAAACATAATTGCGAAAATCCGGAATGCTTTTAAATGTTCCTACGGTATACAGAGTCATGCCGGCATCGGCCACGATGCTGCGCCCGGGTTCCATGCGCACACGCGGAAACGGCAACCCGTGCTCGGCACAGCACCGACGCATGGCCTGTGCAATCTGACTGATAATTTCGGCGTAATCAATACAGGGATCATTTTCTCGATACGGCACACCCATGCCGCCGCCGAGATTGATCTCGCGCAGTGTATATCCCATTTTGTTTCGAATCAAGGACGCAAACGCGACCATAATCTCGGTTGCGTCGATAAACGGCTGTGTTTCAAAAATCTGTGATCCGATGTGACAGTGAATCCCCTCCAGCGATACATGCGGCTGTTCGATCGCCGAAGCGACCAATGCCATAGCCTGTCCCGTCTCAATCGCCGCACCGAATTTAGAATCAACGCTCCCCGTTGAAATGGCCTTATGAGTATGCGGATCTATACCGGGAGCAACACGAATGAGAATTTTTTGAGTGATACCGCGTGCAGCAGCCTCGCGCTCGATGGCGAGCAATTCTTCTTCGTTGTCACAAACGAAACAACCGACATTGTTTTCCATCGCATAGGAAATATCCGCATCGGTCTTGTTATTTCCGTGGAAATAGGCGCGCTCCATGGGAAATCCGCCGCGTACCGCCGTGAATATTTCGCCGGGCGAAACAACATCAATCCCCATTCCCTCCTCGCGCATCATGCGGTAGATATCTTTGATACACAGGGCTTTTCCCGCATAAAGAGGCAGTGCGTCCGCGCCGAAAGAATCTTTCATTGCCGCTTGGTAGACACGACATTTCTCGCGAATTTTATCCTCATCGAGTAAATAAAGCGGCGTTGCATATTTCCGCGCCAGCATCACTGTATCAACGCCGGCAAAACTAAGATGTCCGGCCGAATTGACAGCAAGATTATTACAGATCATGATACTCCCTCTCTCGGAAAATAAAAATCAGACAAACAGGTCGCTAACCGAATACAGCCCCGCCGACTGCCGACACAAATATTCGGCGGCAGTCAGAGCGCCCTCGGCAAACAACGCACGGCTGTGCGCCTCGTGCTTGAGTGTCAGCGTTTGCGAACCCGTATTGATACGCACTTCGTGAATACCGACCACATTTCCCATACGGACGGAATGAATGCCGACCTCGCCCGCAGGACGTTTCCCGTTCTCGTGACGACCAACGCAGATAGTTGTGTTTCGGCGGACATCCTCAACCCCACGAGCAATCATCAGTGCCGTTCCGCTGGGAACATCGATTTTTTTGTTATGATGTGTTTCAATAATCTCAACGTCGGCATCCGGAAACATTTGAACCGTCGTTTTGACCAAGTTTACAAGAAGCGCAATACCGATGGACATATTGCCCGAATAAAAGATCGGAATTTTGCGCGCGGCATCCTCGATCATCTTTTTTTCGTTTTCCGTCTGCCCCGTTGTGGCAATCACAGTCGGAATACTGCGGCTCAAAGCGAAATCAAGTATTTGTTCGGTCGCACCGTGGTAAGAAAAATCGATCAAAACGTCGGCCGACTCTCTAACATCGGCAAGCGCGGTATAAGCGGGAACATCGGTCCGAGGTAGCGTAATATCCACCGCTGCCGCCGTTTCGGCGCCGCAATAACCAGACGCAATGCACGCAAGTAATTCAATGCCCACGCGCCCCGCAGCTCCGTTTACAATTACTTTCATCATTTATTATCCTTTCCGATCAATCCGTGCGCCATCATACAAGCCAATAATGTTTCGCGATGCTTAGCCTCCATTACAGTCAAAGGCAACCGCAGATAATCCTCGCAAAATCCCATTGCGTGCATGGCGGCTTTCACAGGAATGGGATTGACCTCGCTAAACAGTGCATGAATCAGCGGCAAATAATCCAGTTGCATTTTCAAACTGCGTGCGACATCCCCGTTCATGAAAGCATGGCAGATCTCGCTTGTCTCTTTGGGCAGGAGATTGGACAACACCGAAATGACGCCCTTACCGCCGACCGACAGCACCGGAACAATCTGATCGTCATTACCCGAATAGATGTCCAATTTGTCACCGACCAGCGCCGCCGTTTCGACGATTTTGGAAATGTTGCCGTTGGCTTCTTTGATGGCCACGATATTGGGGTGATCCGCCAAGGCCAAATAAGTTTCCGGCTCGATGGAAACCCCCGTGCGCGAAGGAACATTGTATAGAATCATGGGCATATCCGCTGCATCGGCAATGGCGGTAAACATGGCCACGAGTCCCTTTTGCGTTGCCTTATTGTAATAAGGCGTAACAACCAGCGAAGCATCCGCTCCCGCATCGCAGGAAAAACGGGTCAAATCAATGGCATATTCCGTATCGTTTGAGCCGGTTCCGGCAATAACGGGAACGCGTTTAGCTGCTCGTTTAACGGCAAAGCGGATCGCCTCACGATGCTCTTCATCGGTCAGCGTCGAACCCTCTCCCGTCGTACCGCAGATAACAAGTGCATCGATGCCGCTTTCGATCTGCCAATCGATCAACTTACCAAACGCCGTATAATCAATGCCCTCCTGAGTCAGCGGTGTGACAAGAGCAGTAGCGGCGCCTTCGAAAATCGTTGCTTTTTTCATAATAATTCATCCTCCCTTTTTATATTGTCTCCGAAAAAAATAGAGCCAATTCTTACGAATCGGCTACCGTAAAATCCAAGCAATGTCCCAACTTCGGCTTGCATGATGGAAATTTCGATAGCACTCCGCAGAAATGCGACAGTAAAACGAATATTCTCCGTGTTACCAGGGCAGTCTTTCGCCTTGACCCCCTTCGGCACGATCCCCTTTCCCGTCTGCAACACCATGCGAAAGTTTGGCACAGGCGGTAATCTTGTCACGCGCACCTCTATCATTTTTGTTTATTATATCGGTTTTTTCTCGTTTTGTCAAGTAGTATATCCCAAATTATTGCTTTTTTTGCAAACAAATATCATAATTTGTTACATACCACACGCTCCGGCGGTGCCCGAAGCACCGCCGGAGCGCCAATGCTGTCTATCAATACTCCATATTGGAGCCGATTGTTTTCATGGTTTTCGCTTGCGCCAAAACAGCCTCATCGACAGTGATCTGATCGATATATTTCTCACACATGGTATCAAGGATCTCAGACACCACCTCGTCATCAAATGTCTCAAACCAATCGGCATTGTCATCATCGGCATATGCTTGCGACTCCGCTTCATATTTCATGATGAAATGATAAGCGTTTTCCGACTCGACCAAGGCGGTATCTCCGACCTGCATGTTTTTCAACGCTTTCTGCACATCATCCATATAATTGATCTCATACGACTTGTTCAAATTAATGAAAATGCCGTTCGGATAGGTGTCCCAAACATCATCGGTCGACCACATATCTCCGTATTCCTCAAAGGTGGTAAAGTCTCCCGATTCGATCAATTCCGCCAAAATATTGACGCGATCGATCAAGATTTGTTTCTCTTCTTCATCCAAAGGTTCGTAATCGACATAGCCGTCCGCATCCTCGTCAAGTCCCATCTTAACGCCGTCTTTGGTATTATATGCAATGTGACCGTCCTCGGTAAAATAGACGATGTCACCGTTTTCATCCGTAATGATCTCGCCGTTCGTTCCGATTTTGGTCACTCCGGATGTGTCATAACAGATTTTGTTGCCGCCCTCATGGTAATAGACAATATCACCGTTTTCATCGGTCTCGTACAGATATTCGTACAAAGGAAAGAGAATCTGGCGGAAACAAACATAGTTTTCGTTGTAATATTCTTCGCGCGCGGCATCCCCCGTGACGGTTGCAAGATATTGCATCAAATAGTCGATTTTTTCTTCCATGACATAATTCTCACGCAGCATGTCCATATTGACGCCGTACGCGGACAGATAACTGTTGAAATCCGCTTTGGAGCCATCGAAATTCAATTCAAGCGCATCATCGAGAAATTGATCGATGTCATCGTAACGGCTCTGCGGCAAGGTAAGGCCGTACACCTCTTCAAACAGATATAACTTTGCCAACATCCGTTTTGCTTCATCACGAATGGTGATACAAAAATAATCGTCGTAGGTTGCTCCCTGTGTACTGATGATCTGACTCCAAAAAGTATCTTCATCCGTCGGATAGCCGTTATATTCCAACGTTCCTTTCATACGAGAGAGGAGCAACTCATACATATTGACCGTCATGGTTTGCTTTCCAAGCGTCATCAATACTTTACCGGATGAGCCGCAGGCAGTGAATACGCCAACGAGCAACAAGCATGCCAGTAACAAGCAAAGCAAACGAAGTATTGTTTTTTTCATAATGTGAATCCTTTCTTCGGATGTTCCCATACGCTCCATATCGGCTGTACAAGATTTACCGCGTATATTATATCAGCGTTCGGTCGTATTTACTTGAGCAATCTCTGTATATTTGACGAACATTTTGTGAACATGCGACAAAATGTCCTCGCCTGTCTTACACTTAAAATTCAAATGCGGTTCACCGTTCATCACCATGCGAAGCCTGCCCGGCAAAGCATTCGACAATTCTGTCCAAATGTCAAAATCGATCTTTTCGGCGTAAATTTGAATGTCCGGACCGGCTTGGCGAATTTGCTTGATGCCGCATTTTTTGCCGTAAGCGCGGATAAGGGCAATATTGAGCAGATTTTCTGATGCTTTGGGAATATCGCCGTAGCGATCGAGCATTTCATCCAAAATATCGTCGCGATCCTGCTCGGTCTCGATCATGGCAATTTTTTTATACAATTCCATGCGTTGCGCGGGATAGCGAACATATGCATCCGGAATATAGGCATCCAAATCCAATGTGATCGTGCATTCCGTCTCCGGCTTGGGTGGTTCGCCTTTTTCCGTCAAAACAGCTTCGTTGAGCAATTTGATAAACAGATCATAGCCGACAGCGTCCATGTGACCATGCTGTTCGCTTCCCAGCAAATTCCCCGCCCCGCGAATTTCCATATCTCTCAATGCGATTTTAAACCCCGCACCGAACTCGGCGTAGTCGCGAATTGCCTCCAGACGCTTTTGCGCAATTTCGGGTAAAGCGCGGAATTTCGGATAGGTAAAATAAGCATAAGCACGACGAGACGAGCGGCCGACCCGTCCCCGCAACTGATGCAATTGAGACAAACCGAGACGATGGGCGTTATCCACAATGAGTGTATTGGCATTGGCAACGTCAACCCCTGTTTCAATGATGGTGGTACAAACAAGAATATCGATTTCACCGCTCAACATATCTTCCCAGATATGTTCCAGTACATCCTTTTCCATTTTACCGTGAGCGACCGTAATGCGAGCCTCGGGAATTTCTTTTGCCAGTTTGGCGGCAACATCATCGATAGTGTCAACGATATTGTGCAGATAAAACACCTGCCCGCCACGCCGCAACTCACGTCGGACGGCTTCCAAAATGATCAAATCATCATCTTCCAGCACGTACGTCTGAACCGGCAAACGATCCCCCGGTGCCTCATCAAGCACCGAGATGTCGCGCAGTCCTCCCATGGCCATATTGAGTGTACGCGGAATCGGTGTGGCTGACAGCGTGAGTACATCGACGTTTCCCGCCATTTGCTTGAGTTTCTCTTTTTGCGCAACGCCGAAACGCTGTTCTTCATCTACGATAAGCAAACCGAGATCGCGGAAACCGACATCTTTTCCGATCAGCCGATGTGTCCCGATCAACACATCAACTTCGCCTCGACGCAGACGGCGCAATGTCAATTCCTGTTCCTTGTGCGTGCGAAAACGCGATATCATATCGACATGGACACCAAAAGCACGCATTCGGCTGGTAAAAGTTTGATAATGCTGCAACGCCAAAATGGTGGTCGGTACGAGTACCGCGACCTGCTTACCGCCCATGACCGCCTTATATGCCGCGCGCAGTGCAACCTCGGTCTTACCGAATCCAACATCACCGCACAACAAACGGTCCATGGGAACGGGCGACATCATGTCATGCTTAACATCATCAACGGCGCGCAACTGCCCCTCCGTCTCTTCATATTCGAATGCCGCCTCAAAACTGCGTTGAAATTCGTCATCCGCAGGAAACGCATAGCCCGGGCGGCGCTCGCGCTCGGCATACAATTTGATCAAATCTTTGGCAATGTCTTTCACGGATGCACGAGCGCGTGCCTTGGCTTTATTCCATGCGTCCCCACTGAATTTCGATAATTTGACCATACCGTCATCGGCATGCGAGCCGATATATTTGGAAACTTTATCGAGTTGTTCCGTGGGCAAAAACAATTTGTCGCTGCCTGCATATTGGATGCCGATATAATCTCGTGTCACACCGGCAACGGTCATTGTTTCAATTCCCGTGTAACGGCCGATACCGTAATTTTCATGGACGACAAAATCTCCGACCTCAAGATCCGCATACGACAAGACGGTTTGCGATGCGGAACGTTTCTTTTTGCGGTTTTTCAGTTTGCCGCTTGTCGCAAGGCTGCCGCGACGCGTATCGGGGTTGGTTGAGAGCACGGCAATGCGAGCGCTGACCAGTTCAACCCCCTGCAGGTAATTCTGCCAAAGGATCAATGCGCCTCCTTTTTTCAATTCGGAAAGCGTATCTGCAACCCCGTCGGCCAAAGCAATCAAGAAGCCACGATCACGCAGGAGACCACACAGATTTTTCGCCGAGGTTTCGTTTTCGGCAAGTAAAATGACTCGATAACCACGCGAAAGATAATTGTTCAGATCTTCTTCCAGCAACGAAAAATTATCGCCGTAGGAAATCATATGCTTAGAGCGGAAACCGAACATCCCCGCCAGCCGCTTTCCCGAAAGTCCATAAGACATGGAATCGACATGCAAAGTAACATTTTTCTCGAGAAACGCATCGAAAGCCGCGTTCGGCTTGGCATATTCGGTATATTTGGGCGCAATGGTACCGCTCGTGAGCAATTCCTCAATCGTTTGATTACGGTGCCACTCAGAAGCTCGCAACCGCTCGTAGATATTGTTGGTTCCGATCAGAAACACGGATGAACGCCCCGAAAAATAGTCCAACAGACTCGTTTTTTCAGGGTAGATCAAGGATATATATTTGTCCGCAAACGGAATGTCTCCCCCTGTTCGACAACTTTCTTCCACACAAGAGGCTTCCTTGATCAGTTCTTCTTCAACCGTTTCATCATGTTGCGCTTTGAATTGGGCGGATATGGCTTTTTTCATGGCATCTCGCACTTCATCGGTGAGCAAAATTTCCCGAGCGGGCGGAAGTTCGACACTCATCACCGTGGTGTGAATACGCTGGGATTCAATATCAAACAACCCCATACGGTCAATTTCATCGCCAAATAATTCAATGCGCAGCGCCATCGAGCCGTCAAGATTTCGGCCGTCCTCATCGGTATAGTGCCCGTTCGGAGGGAAAATATCAATAATCCCGCCGCGCACGGAGAACTGTCCTTTACCATCAACCATATCCGCGCGAACATAGCCTGCCGCGATCAAACGACGTATCAGTACATCTAAATCGATACGACTGTTAAAATCCATACGAAGCACTGCACTTGTCAAGCGTTCCGGCGGTATGGTATAGCCCAATGCCGCTTCCGGAGTGGTCAGAACAACATCAAGACCGTGGCTTTGAATTCCAAACAACACGTTCAGCCTCTCATGCTCGTACTCATGAGAGGCGGTAATATTATAGAACGTAAAATCACGTCCGACAAAAAAGGCGGAGCGCTTGCCGAATCTGGCAAGCATATCGGACAGACGAACACAGTCCTTTTCCTCGGAACAAACAATCAAGGCGGGGGCTTCGACGCAAGGCATATCCTCAAGCAACGAAACAAGCAGCGCATCGCTTCCTCCCTCGCACAATCCGTTGATCAGCACTGGGAGCGGTTTGCTTGCTTTAAACTGCTTTAAAACGATTTCAAGCAGTTGTTCGTATTCTTTATCCGCGCGAACGATATCGGTCAATATATGTTTCAATTTCGTTCACCGTTTCACTTTCCGTTACACAACTGCATTGCGCCGTCGACATCTCCGTCCAGCACACGCAACATGCCGTCGTACGCCTTGTCAAACGTAGCAAACAGTTTGTCACGCTCGGCCTTACTGAATTCGGATAACACCCAGTCGGCAAGTTCGTAATCGGGATTCGGCTTTTCACCGATGCCGAAACGAATGCGCGGAAACTCATCGGAGCCCATCGATTTTATGATACTGCGAAGTCCTCGCTGGCCGCCATCGCTTCCCTTGCGGCGTACGCGAACGCGACCGACATCAAGAGAGATATCATCCGAAAAAATCAAAATGTTTTCTATGGGGATCTTATAATAAGCCGCCGCAGCCTGCACCGCCTCGCCGGACGCATTCATAAAAGTTTGAGGCTTCATCAGCAACACGCGCTTTTCTCCGATCGTTGCTTCCGCCGTCAGTGCTTTGAATTTGAGACGGTCGAGCTTGAGTCCCAATCGTTGTGACAGGTCATCCATCATCAAAAAACCCGCATTATGGCGAGTCAAACGATATTGGTCTCCCGGATTGCCGAGCCCGACAATCAGATGAGTAATGGGAACGGGATGCGTACCGTTTTCCCCGGAGATTTTTTTAAAAAGCGCAAATATATCTGTCATAAGAGCATTGTTTCCTTTTCCTTGATTTGTTTGTCTGTTTCCTCATCGGGAACGGGAACGCGGGGCAAGTTCCAGCGAAACACGGTTGCGCAAACACGAATGGCAATGATCGACGCCATCGCCATCATCCACGCCGCTTCTTCCGGCACGTTGTAACGCAAGCAAAACCAATAAAGCACCGCGCCGAAAATAGACGCCACCGCATAGATATGTCTGCAAAGAATGCCGGGCGTTTGCATCACCATGATATCACGCAACACACCGCCGCCGACGCCTGTAATGACGCCCATAAAAGCGCACAGGAAGAGATTTTCGGTATGTCCTGCCGCTACCGCAAGTTGAACCCCCGAAACAGTAAAGGCGGCAAGCCCTACCGCATCAAAAAGATTATGTATTTGATGGACCGCGGCGCGCACGCGCGGTTTCCACCAACCACGCCAGCATCGAGCGATAACGAATATAACAAAAGAAACGAGTGTCACAAGCAGTAGCCAATGATAATGAGTGAAAAAACGCGGCGGTGTTTCGCCGAGCAACAGATCGCGAATCACGCCGCCACCAAACGATGCAACCAAGGACAAAAACCATACACCGATCAGATCCAATCTGCGTTCGATAGCGACAATCGCTCCCGACATTGAAGTCGCCGCCAATGCAATGTATTCCGTTGTCGCAAGAAGCCATTCGGAAAGCATGATTTCCTCCGTATGTTGACTAAAATTCACCTCAATGCGAAAGTGCGAATCCGCACCACAGTCTCCGCCGGGTTCCTCATTTTACTACTGTTTACATTTTACTATTATATATCAATTGCCATTCGTTGTCAACCGTTTTTTTGTTCACAGTAAATTTACAAATATATTTTGGCAAAAAACGAGCAAATATCTTTTCAAAAATGCCTTTTTGTGGTATAATAGGCGATGTGATTGGCACAAAGTCCTTATAAGGGCTTTTTTCGGTGTGTTTTCCAGCATCGGGAGATCGCAAAAAGCATAGTTTCCAATTTTATTTTATTTACGGAGGATTTCCAAATGGCAAAAAAGTATTGCTATCTCTTCTCCGAGGGTAACGCGAACATGCGCGAGATCCTTGGCGGTAAGGGAGCCAACCTTGCAGAGATGACCAACATCGGTCTTCCTGTTCCCCAGGGCTTCACCATTTCCAC
>CAZOHP010000016.1:13213-21233 GCA_964579815.1 uncultured Lachnospiraceae bacterium | reverse complement strand
AGCTTGTAAAAAGCATCGAGATGAACGGCGTTCTCAATCCCGTCATCGCGCGAAAGAAAGAAAATGAGCGTTACGAGCTGATCTCGGGGCACAGACGAAAACACGCCTGCGAACGGCTGGGCATCGAACTGATCCCCATTATCGTCCGCGAGATGAGCCGTGACGAGGCGGTTATCGAAATGTAAAGCGGTTTTTTGTGATGGGTGCCATCCCCTTTTACAATCAAAAAGCAGTTGTTTTGTCAATTCATAATTTTATTATCATTTTCATTTTTTCTTTTCATTGCGTGTGATCTGCGACAAAAAGTCTTGACTTTACGTGCGCAAACGGGTATAATGGAGACGGATTCCGATGATAGATGATAGATGATCGATGATCTATGATAGAGAATAGATAAAGGAGAACATATATGAGTTGGAAACGATATGATAGGCTACACGTGGGGGAAGATGCGTGTGCACCGGCTTATCGACGCACGGTCAATCGCCTCGGTTTGGTGCTTCTCGTATTTCTCGTTCTGTTTACGGGACTGCATCTGCTGGCTGATGTGATCTGCGGAACTATGCTTGGCAACGCGAGCGTGCGTATGGAGACGGTTGTGATAGAATTGTGCGACAGCGCGGCGTATCTGCTTTCTTTTATGTTACCTGTCGCATTGTTTCATTGGCTCACTCCGTCTGCCGAGCGTCAGCCGATGTTGCTGTCTCCGACGCTACCGAAAAAAACATGGTTGATCCTGCCTGCGGGAGTGGCGGTGATTTGCGTCGCCGCTGCGGTTAACTCGTCTCTTCTGACGTATTTGGGTTGGACAGCCGACGGAAACACCGGGATTGTATGGTACAAAACCATGGATTTTTACGAGGGCGTATTGATGCTGATTTCATCTGCGTTGGTACCGGCATTTTGTGAGGAATTGCTGTTCCGGGGGACGGTGTTGTCGTCTTTGCGGCCGTACGGGAAAACGACGGCGGTGCTTGGCAGTGCTCTTCTTTTCGGATTGATGCATCAAACTCCCGATCAACTGTTGTATACTGTGGCTGCGGGAGTGGTGTTGGCGCTTGTGACACTGGAGAGCGGCTCGATTTGGTGCGCGGTTTTGTTACACATGTTCAACAACTTGTTTGCGATGGTGGAGACGATTCTTTACGAGCAGTTGTCTTCAACGGTTGCCATGCGCGTGTACAGCGTGCTGGAGATTTTGGTGATAGGCGGGGGATTGATCTGTTTGGCTGTGTTAATCGCGCGTCGAACCGATGAGGTGAGTGAAGAATCCGGCGTTCTTCCCGACCATCCGGTTCGCGGATTTTTTACACCGCTGATGACGTGTTTTGCGGTACTGTGTTTGGCGCAGATTGCCGCATTGATTATGCTGACTTATTTGTGAGGATTTTGTCTATGCAATCGGATGAGCAATACATGGAGGAGGCGCTACTCGAGGCAGCCTGTGCGGCGGAGTTGGGCGAAGTGCCGGTCGGAGCGGTGATCGTGCGCGGGGGAGAGATTATTGCTCGCGCACACAATTTACGCGAACATGCGGGCATGGCGACTGCGCACGCGGAACTTTTGGCAGTGGAGCAAGCGTGTCGTATGGTTGGCGGATGGCGCTTAACGGACTGTACGTTGTACGTAACGCTGGAGCCGTGTCCGATGTGTGCGGGCACTTTGATCAATGCGCGCGTGGGGCGTGTGGTATTCGGCGCCAAAGATGCCAGGGCGGGGGCGATGGGCAGCATATTGCAGATCAATGCCTACCCGTTCAATCACAAGATCAAGATAACGAGCGGAGTGCTCGGCGCGCGGTGTGCGACTCTTTTGCGGGATTTTTTTGCCGACAAACGATAAACGACAAACGATAAATGATAAACCAATAAAGAAAAAAGCGATAAGACCCGACGCGCTCGGGGCTTCGCCGAGTATTGTTTCCCGCTCCTATGGACATACTATGGGGGCGGGATTGTTTTATCCCCGCCAACGATCACAAGACGGAGGGAAATACGGACATGGGGCAAGATCATGAACAAGCGAGTTCGGACGGAAAACTGCCGACAGGGCTGATGATGGCGCTGGCGCAGAACATGCATGCAATGGAGCAATATGCCGCGCTCGGCGAGGCCGGGCGAGCCGAATTGATCGAACAGGCGTCGAATGTGCATTCAAAGGCGGAAATGCAGGCCTTGGTTCAAGATATGTCAAAATTTTTGTGAAAAATCTCTCTAGCCCTCCCTCATGAGCGGGAGGGCTTTTTTTCGAGGAAAATGCGATGATGGAGACAGATGAAGAAAGGGAAAAATCATTTTTTTAAGGGGTGGATGGCCGAAAAAATGTTGACATCCGCGATAAGTTGTGCTATACTTTTGAACGGTATGATATTTGTTTTCGCGGCCTGCGGTGCTTGGCCGAATCTAAGACGGAAACGATCTGCCAAGAAGGAGGTTTATTCAATGTCCAAATATTTCGGCACAGACGGCTTCCGCGGTGAGGCCGGTACGGTTTTGACCGCCGATCATGCTTATCGCATTGGCCGTTTTCTCGGTTGGTATTATCAAAAAAAGGACGGTGTACGTGCACGTGTGGTTGTCGGCAAGGATACCCGTCGTTCCAGTTATATGTTCGAATATGCCATTGCCGCAGGGTTGACGGCATCGGGAGCAGATGCCTATATGCTTCATGTGACTACGACGCCCAGTGTTTCTCATGTCACTCGCATGGATGATTTCGATTGCGGCGTGATGATTTCGGCATCGCACAATGCCTTTTATGACAATGGGATCAAGTTGGTCAATCGCAATGGCGAAAAAATGGAGGACGAGGTTCAAAATCTGATCGAAGCGTATTTGGACGGAATGCGCGAGGAACTCGGTATTCAAGGCGCGGATATCCCTTTTGCCACGGGAGCGGACATTGGCCAGATTATAGATTACAGCGCGGGACGCAATCGCTATGTGGCGTACTTAATCTCGATTGCCATGCACTCCTATAAGGGCATGCGTGTCGGTTTGGACTGTGCCAACGGTGCCTCTTGGATGTTGGCCAGAAGCGTATTTGAGGCGCTGGGAGCAAAAACTTATACGATCAATACTTCTCCCAACGGAATTAACATCAACGACGGAGCAGGCTCGACACATATTGAGGGGCTGGTTTCCTTTGTGAAAGAGAACCATTTGGATGTCGGCTTTGCTTTTGACGGCGATGCCGATCGTTGCCTTGCAGTGGATGAATTGGGCAACGTGGTGACGGGAGATCATATTCTTTATATTTTCGGCAATGAACTGAAGAGCCGCGATCAGTTGGTCAACAACACGGTCGTGACGACAATTATGTCGAATTTGGGGCTTTATCGCGCGCTGGATGCCGTGGGAATCGACTATGTGCAGACGACCGTCGGAGACAGATATGTTTACGAAAACATGGTAGAGACGGGCAATTGTGTCGGAGGTGAGCAATCGGGGCATATTATTTTGAGCAAGTATGCAACAACGGGAGATGGCATCCTGACGGCCATTCAACTCATGGAGACGATGATGGCAAACAAGTTGCCGCTGTCCAAATTGGCGGCGCCGGTGACGATGTTCCCGCAGGTGCTGAAGAATATTCGGGTGGAGAATAAATCCGCTGTCAAAGCAAATGCCGCTGTGCAGGCTGAGGTTGCCGCCGTCGCAGCGGAACTCGGCAATTCGGGACGCGTTTTGTTGCGCGAGAGCGGCACGGAGCCTGTGATCCGAGTGATGGTCGAGGCTACGACTGAAATGATATGTGAAAAGATGGTGGATCGCGTGATTCGGGTGATCATCAACGAAGGATTGGCCCCTACGGCGGGAATGTGAGGTTTGTGATGGAAGAGTTGAAGATCGCGGTACTGTGGCCCGATTTGAGTCACACACTTGCGGCACCTTTGCTGAACAGCGCCGTTTATCCGTGGGAAATTCTCAAAAAAATATCGGAGTTTATCATGGCTCTCGGCCCGACATTACCTGCGGAAGAATATGATCAAATATCCGAAAACGTTTGGGTGGCGAAGGATGCCAAAGTCGCACCGACTGCTTATTTGGGGGCTCCTTGTATTATCGGACACGAGACCGAAGTGCGCCATTGCGCCTTTGTTCGTGGCAGCGCACTTGTGGGAAACGGCTGTGTGGTCGGAAATTCGGTTGAATTAAAAAACTGCATTCTGTTTGACGGCGTGCAGACGCCACACTACAATTATGTGGGAGATTCGATCTTGGGTTATCGTTCGCACATGGGCGCAGGCTCGATCACATCCAATGTGAAGAGTGACAAAACCGATGTTACGATCGCGGTAAACGGCGAAAAAACGGAAACGGGCTGTCGCAAGGTGGGCGCGTTTTTGGCGGATTTTGTTGAAGTCGGTTGTAACAGCGTACTCAATCCCGGGACGGTCATCGGGGCGCATTCTAATGTGTATCCGACTTCATCGGTACGCGGATACATCCCTGCGAACAGTATTTACAAAAAGCGCGGTGAAATTGCGGGGAAGTGTTGAGGCGTTGAGGCGTTACCGCGTCGATCGCAGTTGCTGCCTTTTTACCGTAGCATAAAAAGCAACCGAGACGATTTACCATGGTAAATCGTCTCGGTTTTATTGCCTTTTTTCGGAAATCCCTTGCAAATGCGGTATTTTTCGTGTATAATAGGAGTGTTAGGCGCAATTTTGCGCAACACTAATTCAGAACATGACCGTCCAAGTACGGTCTGGGATAAAGAAAGGATCTATGTTATGGCAGAAGGATGCACTCATGATTGCTCGAACTGTTCGAGCGATTGCGCTTCAAGGCAGCAACCTCAGGATTTGCGCGCCCCGCTGAATGAAGTCAGCAGTGTCAAACACGTGATCGGTGTCGTCAGCGGAAAAGGCGGCGTCGGTAAATCGCTTGTGACCTCTATGTTGGCGGTCAATATGCAAAGGGAAGGATATAAGGTCGGCATACTGGATGCGGACATCACGGGGCCATCGATTCCCAAGGCTTTTGGAATGAAAAAGCCCGTTGAGGGTGACGGACAGTTTATGATTCCTCCCTCCACGACCACGGGAATCGATATTATGTCGGCCAATTTGCTGCTGGATGATGATGAAAAGCCGGTCATTTGGCGCGGCTCGCTGATCGCCGGCACGGTCAAGCAATTTTGGACGGACACCGTTTGGAACGATATTGATTATTTGTTTGTTGACTGCCCTCCCGGAACAGGCGATGTGCCGCTGACGGTATTTCAATCGTTGCCGTTGGATGGAATCGTGATTGTTACCAGCCCTCAGGAACTTGTTTCCATGATTGTGGCCAAGGCGGTCAATATGGCGAAGATGATGAATATTCCCGTGTTGGGCCTTGTGGAAAACCACAGTTATGTCAAGTGTCCCGATTGCGGCAAGGAGATTCATATTTTCGGCGAAAGTCACATCGATGAAACCGCAGAAAAGTTTGGCCTTGATGTATTGGCACGTATTCCGCTGGATCATAAGTTGGCAGCCCTTGTCGATAAGGGCTGGATTGAAATGATGCAGAATGACTATCTTGACACCGCAACACAGGTCATCATCAACCGCACCAAAGAACAGCAATAAACGGCGAGCGAGGAGGACGGTCGGATGCGACAGTTGACATGGAAAGGACGTGTACTGCTTTGCGTGATTGCCATGCTGTGTGCGATAGGTTTGGCGGTCGGTATTGTCAACGGTATCGTGATCGGATCGACCGAGCGGCGTATACTGACCGTGGAGCAAGCATGTGTACGAGAAGATATCGATTATATCCTCGTGCTCGGCGCGGGAATCAAAGCCGACGGCACGCCATCCGACATGCTGCACGATCGCGTGGTGACCGGAGTCGAATTACTATATGCGGGAACTGACGGTTGCTTGCTGATGAGCGGCGACAACAGGCACGCGGATTACGATGAGGTGACCGCTATGGTGAATTTGGCTGTTTCGCGCGGGACGGATGCCGCACAGATCGAGGTCGATCGGCTCGGGCTTTCCACATACGACAGCCTCCGTCGCGCGAAAGAATTGTACGGCGCGGAGCGCGTGATCATTGTCACGCAGAAGTACCATTTATATCGGGCGCTGTATATTGCCGAACAAATGGGAATTGAGGCATATGGGGTGCCGGCGGATATCCGCGCTTATCGTGGGCAGATGCTTCGCGAACTGCGCGAGATTGCCGCAAGATGCAAGGATTTTTTGTTGGTTCAATTGTTTTAAATACACGTAGCCGCACGGCGGCAAGAAAGGATGCAATGATGAAAAAACTCAACAAACTCAAAAATTTCGATGGAGTTCGGGGACCGGTTGTGACCGTTGTGATGGATGGCGTCGGATTGGCGCCCGATTCGGCGGCAAATGCGGTCAAGAGCGCGTACACTCCCACGCTGGATATGCTGATGGAACAATATCCTACCGTCTCGCTTAAGGCGCACGGAACGGCTGTCGGTCTTCCGGGGGATGACGACATGGGAAATTCGGAGGTGGGTCACAATGCATTGGGTGCAGGCCAAGTGTTTGCACAGGGGGCAAAGTTGGTTTCCAATTCGATTGAGTCCGGCAAAATGTTCACATCCGAGACGTGGCGCGCATTGATTGACGGCGTGAAGAAAAACGGAACAACGCTCCATTTTCTGGGGCTGTTTTCGGACGGTAATGTTCACTCGCATATCGATCATTTGAAAGCAATGCTGGAGCGGGCCAAACTTGAAGGCGTCGGCAAGGTTCGCGTCCACATTTTGCTGGACGGCAGAGATGTCGACCCGACCTCGGCGCTTGACTATGTTTTGCCGTTTGAAGATTTTATGTCCGGGCTGCGTGACGATGGCTTTGATGTTCGCATTGCCTCCGGCGGCGGCCGCATGAAGATCACGATGGACCGTTATGAGGCCAACTGGAGTATGGTCGAAGCGGGGTGGAAGACGCATGTTTTGGGAGAGGGACGCACATTTTCCTCGGCGAAAGAAGCGATCACCACCTATCGAGCCGAGCACGAGGGGATTCTTGACCAAGATTTGCCGCCTTTTGTGATTGCCGAAAACGGCGTGCCCGTCGGTACCGTTGAGGACGGTGACAGCGTGATCTTCTTTAATTTCCGCGGCGACCGCTCCATTGAGATTTCCAAGGCTTTTGACGGTGATGATACTTTCAATGCATTTGACCGTGTGCGTGTGCCGAAAGTTTTGTATGCGGGCATGTTGGAATATGACGGCGATTTGCATATTCCGCATCGTTTTCTTGTCAATCCGCCGGAGATTACCAATACCATGTCCGAGTATCTGGCAAATACGGGGGTTTCCCAATTGGCAATTTCCGAAACACAGAAGTATGGGCATGTGACCTATTTCTGGAACGGCAATCGCTCGGGGAAATTCTCCGAAGAACTGGAAACGTATATTGAAATTCCGTCTGATGTTGTTCCGTTTGAGCAACGTCCTTGGATGAAATGTGCCGAGATTACCGACCGTCTCATTGAGTGCTTGGAGAGCGGCAAATATCGGTATTTGCGCGTCAACTTCCCGAACGGCGATATGGTTGGTCACACCGGTTCCTTGGCGGCAACTCGTTGTTCGATGGAGGCGCTGGATCTGCAATTGGCTCGACTTCTTCCCGTGATCGATCGCTTGGGCGGTGTGGCACTGATTACGGCTGATCACGGAAATGCCGATGAAATGTTTGAGATTGATAAAAAAACGGGGATGCCCAAATTGGATAAGGCGGGAAATATGATCCCCAAAACCTCGCACACGCTCAATCGAGTTCCCTGCATTTTCTATAACAATGTTTGTCCCGACGCTTACACGGTCAAGGCCGATCAAGGACAATTCGGTCTTGCCAATGTGGCGGCTACGATGGTCAATCTGATGGGATATGAAGCACCCGACATGTGGAATGAATCGATGATCGACGTCAAGTGATTCGGTGTGTGGAAGCAAAAGAAAATGGAGTAGACAGCCAATGGATAAAACTATGCATACGGAAGTTCTGGTTTGCGGCGGAGGAATTGCCGGAGCAATGGCGGCG
>CAZOHP010000016.1:0-13113 GCA_964579815.1 uncultured Lachnospiraceae bacterium | reverse complement strand
TGGCGGCGTGATCACCGCATCGCTTGTCGGTATCTTTTTGGATGCCGCGAACAAAGGCGGACTGACGGCGGAATTTTTGCGTCGTCTTGATGAGGAGCGCGCGGCGGGAGGCCTGATCACGGAAGCGGAAAAATATTTGCTGGCGCGGATGGTGACGGAGGCGGGTGTGCAGATACTCTACAACACACAAGTGATTTCCGTTGAGCGTGATCTCGGTCGGTTGCGTTCCGTTACGCTGGCTACGCCGAGCGGTCAACGGAAAATCAATGCGGATGTATTCGTTGATGCAACCGGAAACGGCGATGTCGCCGCGATGAGCGGGTGTGGTTTCTCGGTCGGAAATGAACAAGGGCAACTGCAACCGGCCAGTATGATCGGCATTGTGACCGGGGTGGATCGACAGGCCGCCGAGGCCTATATCGGTTTTGGTCGCCGCGAGGCGTTCAAAGCATATTTGGAAGCACTGGAGATCAGCACATCATATGGTGCGCCGTGTTTGATGGAGTATGACGGTGATTTGTATGTATTGTGCGTAAATCATGAATACGGGGTGCGCTTTGACGATGCCGAGAAGATCGGAACGGCTATATCGCATGGCCGTGCTGAGTTGTATGAAACGGCGCGCGCGTTGCGTGCCGGCGGCGGTGCGTTTGCCGATCTGATGCTTGTTGCGACGCCGGAGATGCTCGGTATTCGAGAGGGACGGCGTATTCACGGTGATTATACGGTGACGTTGGATGACGTGCTTGCCGGACGTAGTCAGCCGGATGCGGTGTGCCGAGTGACGTACTGGGTGGATATTCATGCCTTGACCGGAGACGGAGACCGCAGTTTTTCGGGAGAGGAAATTCAATGCCGACCTTATGATATTCCGTTTCGCGCACAGATTGCACGCGACGCCGATAATTTGATCCTTGCAGGGCGATGTATATCCGGTGATTTTTATGCGCACGCAAGTTATCGTGTCGCGGGTAATATGGCCGCGACCGGTGAAGCGGCAGGCATCATGGCGGCACGTTGTGTACAGGAGAATGCGGTGCTCCGTTCGCTTACCTATGTGCGCCCTTGGTGACAAATTTTGATGCGAAAATGAAACGAGAGTTCCTACGGAGGATTTGATCTTACCGTAGGAACTTTTTTGTTTGCCGGAAGAGAGATACGGCGGATCGGTTCTATGAATAATAGAGGGGGGATCTCTTGACAAGCCCGAAGAAATATGCTACAATACAGCCGAAACGATTGGCGTATACAAAAAATCGAGCGTCGAAAACCGAAAACCGAAAACCGAAAACCGAAAACCGAAAACCGAAAACGGCAGAGGGCAAAGAAGGAGAATGAACCCATGAACATGAAGAAGAATGTATATTGCGTCGGTAATGCTCATTTGGATCCCATTTGGATGTGGAAATGGCAGGAAGGAAGCGCCGAGGCTAAAGCAACGGTGCGCAGTGCACTGGATCGCATGAAAGAGTTCCCCGATTTCAAATTCGTTTGCTCCTCATCGGTGGTCTATCGTTGGATCGAAGAATTTGATCCTGCGATGTTTGAGGAGATCAAGGCGCGTGTAGCCGAGGGCTGTTTTGTGATTGTGGGTGGCTGGGTTGTTCAGCCCGATTGCAACAACCCGTCGGGCGAAGCGTTTGCCCGTCACGGATTGTACGGACAACGCTATTTTATGGAAAAATTCGGAACATGTGCCCGCGTGGGTTATAATGTTGATTCTTTCGGCCATAACGCCATGCTGCCGCAGATCCTTAAAAAAAGCGGCATGGATGCTTATGTTTTCATGCGACCGATGGAGCATGAAAAGCATCTGGAGAACGATTTGTTCCGCTGGATTGCTCCCGACGGCTCGGAAGTAGATACGATTCGGTTGTACGGTTGTTATTGCAATCAGTTTAACGATGAAGAGCAACTGGCGGCATTGATGCTGGATAATAACGACCGATGCAAGACGGATGTAGATGTGTTCCCGCTGTTTTACGGAGTCGGTAACCATGGCGGCGGACCGACCGTGCGTCATATTGAATTGTTGAAGGCTTGGGCGTCGGCGCATCCGGAGCAGAATATCGTTTTTTCCGATCTTTCGGATTTTTTTGAAAAATGCCACGAATTGAAAAAGGAATTTCCGATCTATCAAGGGGATCTGCAGCATCATGCGAGCGGTTGCTATGCGGCTGTTTCGGCCGTCAAGGACACAATTCGCAAGGCTGAAAATGCGCTGTATGCGGCCGAAGCCTACTCGGTTATGGGGCATCAACTGCTGTCGCGGCGCTATCCAGCCGAGGATATTCGTCATGCATGGGAAAACGTTTGCTTTATGCATTTTCATGACAGCATGGGCGGTTGTTCTACGCATGATGCACACGAGGGCGTGTTGCTGATGGGGAGCGAAGCGCGGTCGGTTGCGGCACGATTGGAAAACAATGCACTGCAAAGTTTGTCTTGGGCGATTGATACCCACGATGTCGCGGGATTTCCCATTATTGTTTTCAATCCGCATCCTTGGAGTGTGACCGAGACAGTGCAAATCAACAAGCAGGTTGCGGGAATGATGAGTGAGAACGGGGAGGCGATTCCCGTTCAGCATGTCTATTCTCAAACCGAAACTTGCTATGGCCGCCACGATACCATTTTCCGTGCGACGGTGCCGGCGATGGGATGGGCGACATATTTGATGTCGGAAGTTGCCGACGAGGTGTCAGAGGCATCGGAGAGCAACGTGCGCGCGTGCGAGGACACATTGGAGAATGAACATTACCGCGTCAAATTTGAGATGCACACGGGGCATATTGCCGAAATATACGACAAAGATCAAGGCAAAAATATCCTTGCGAGCAAGGCGGCTGTTCCCGTCGTCATTGACGAATACGAGCACGATACATGGAGCCACGCACGCAATTTCTTTACCGAGGAGATCGGAATTTTTACCGATGCAACGGTAAAAGTAATCGAAAACGGTCCCGTGCGTGCGACGGTGAAAGTGGTCAACCGTTACGGGGGTTCGACATTGACTCAGTATTTCAGCCTGACAGCGGGGGAGAATATCCTGCGCGTGCGCGCTCGCATTGATTGGCATGAAAAACACAAGATGCTTAAGTTGGCTTACCCGATGGCGTTGAATGAAACGAAAGCAATCTACGAGATCCCGTTTGGTTATATCGAGCGTCCCGATGACGGCGAGGAAGAACCGGCTTTGATGTGGATGGGGGTACAGGGAACCGAGGGGGCTTATGCACTCATCAACAACAACAAATACAGTTTTTCGGTCAAGGGTTCGACCATGTATTTGACGGCTGTGCGTAGCCCGCTGTACGGCGATCACGGTCGTCCTCGCAGCGATGAGGCACTGTACACCGATCAAGGCATGAGTGAGTTCAATTATGCTTTGACTGCTTTGAATACGAGCGCGATGCATGACGTTGTTCGCGTGGCACGGCAGTTTAACATGCCGTTGGTTAATATCATGGAAAATCGTCACAACGGACATTTGCCGCACACCTATCGGGGGCTTACCGTTGACGCGCGGAACATTGCCGTGACGGCGCTCAAAAGGGCGGAAGACGGGCAAGGTCTTGTCATTCGCGCCTATGAGACGGACGGGAAAGCGGTCGATGCCACCTTGACGGGCGGCCTACTCCGTACCCCTCTAACGGCGCACTTTACGCCTCACGAGATCAAAACGCTTTATCTGCCCGACGATCGGGACGAGTGGCGTGAGGTCATGATTCCGGAATGGGATGTGTAAAAACACAAAAGCGCACCCGTATGGGTGCGCTTTTGTGTTGGAAAGCCGGGTGGGACAGCGGGGTGTCCGATTGCGAAACGCCGATTTCCGTCTGCGGCATCCTATGGTTCATTGATTTTAACGAGATTCGTCTTTTTTCGTCTGATTGCCGAAGATTTTGTTGAGCAGGATGGTGGCCAACACGATGATGCCGATTACAATGAAGATGCCGACCATGCCAACGCCCATATAGTAAAGGTTGGAAATGAAGTTTTCCGGATGAAAAGAGCCGTCATCGGATTCTGCAATCACGATATCGGTTGGGCCGTCTCCCGAGCCGATGATTGCTGTGGATTCGTCAAGATCTTGGTCACGGTTACGGTCATCGGGTAAGGTGTCGCTCGGTTCGGCCATATCCGATGCCGAAGCGGTCAATAACGTATTGCTGTCGGACATGGCGGCGCTGTCTGCATAGCAGGGTAGGATACAAAGTACGAGAATGAGAAATGCGGCAAGCAGTGTGATCATTTTTTTCATGGTTGATACGCCCCTTTCTTTCATCACCGGAAGAAGTTGAGGATCAGACCGCCTGCGATGACCGATGCGATCTGGCCGGAAACATTGACGCCGATGGAATGCATCAGCAGGAAGTTGGACGGATCTTCTTTGCGTCCCATCGTATGAACGATGCGTCCCGACATGGGGAACGCGGAAATTCCCGCCGCGCCGATCATGGGATTGATTTTTTTCTTGAGGAAGAGATTGAGCAGTTTGGCAAACAGCACACCGCCTACGGTGTCGAAGATGAAAGCAAACAGGCCGAGCCCCAAGATGAGCAATGTTGCGGGAGCGAGAAATTGCTCGGCGCGCATTTGAGTTGCGATGGTGATGCCGAGAAAGATGGTGATGAGGTTTGCCAGCACCTTTTGTGCCGTTTCGGACAAGGAATCCAATACGCCGCATTCGCGAATGAGATTGCCGAACATGAGAAAGCCGACCAGTTCAATGGCGTCGGGAGCAAACAGTCCCGTGACGATCGTGATGACGATGGGGAAGAGAATGCGGGTGGTTTTGGAAATATCGGTTGCATGGTATTCCATACGGATCATGCGCTCTTTTTTCGTTGTCAGCAATTTGATAACGGGAGGCTGAATGATGGGAACCAATGCCATATACGAGTATGCGGCAACCATGATGGGGCCGACATACTGCGAATTGAGTTTTTGCGCAACCGAAATAGCCGTGGGGCCGTCTGCCGCGCCGATGATAGCGATAGAGGCCGCGTCTGTCAGCGGGAAAAACATGGAGGCCAGACAGAACGTCATGAAAATGCCGAATTGTGCCGCCGCGCCGAAGATCATCAATTTCGGATTGGTGAGCACGGGGCCGAAGTCGATCATGGCTCCGATGCCGATGAACAGAATTAAGGGGAAAAGTTCATTGGCGATGCCTGCGTCATACAGCGTTTCAAGGGCTCCGGTGTGTACGCCGGGGAGGTTCACGAGGATGGCGCCGAGTCCCATCGGGAGCAACAGCGTGGGTTCCATTTCTTTTTTAATGGCGAGGAAGATCAGCAGACCGCCGATGATCCACATGACGAACATTTTCCAGTCCGTTGACCAGTTAATGCTCATCAGATTTTGAAACAAAGGTTCGAAAATGCCCATAATAATTCGGGTGTCCTTTCTTTACTGCGTCTTTTTGCACGTCATGCGCAACATGTTGTCTATTATACATTACATTGCCGGAAAATGCAAGAGGGAGAACGCGTTTTTTTGCCAAAAACTCGAAAGCGGGTGTCCGCAGTGCCGATCTGAGACCTTTTACTGTACCGCTTCACCGCCGAAAATGACCTGTTCGACCTGTAACTCGGGGTTCATGAGAACAAAGTCCGCTTTTTTGTTTACCGCAATGGTGCCGCGATCGGTATACCCCATGACGGCCGCGGGAGTGGCCGATGCCATGCGGCTGACGGTCGCGATGTCAATGCCGGCCGCATGGTGCATGACGCGAACCAAGCGATCGGTTGTTGCCGTACTGCCCGCAAAGGCGGTTAAGTCGGGCAACTTGGCCACATCGTCATCGATGATGCAGGCAACGCCGTCATCCATGCGACCGAGGACGGTATTTTGACCGTTGGCAAGCCCTGCACCGCGCATGGCGTCGGTGATCAGACAGATGCCGTTTGCTTGCTTGTATTTGAAAATGAATTTGAGCAGTTCGGCCGGCAGATGCTTGCCGTCGGCAATGATTTCGGCGGTCAAACGGTCGTCATACAGCGCGGCCTCAATGGCACCGGCAACGCGATAGGCATTGACACGAACAACGCCGCGCATACCCGAATACAGATGTGTTACGAGCGAATAGCCGTGACCGGCGGCTCTGACGGCGGTTTCAAAATCGGCGTCGGTGTGCGCCATGGACATCACCAGACCGCGCGAATGACCTACGTCGCCCAGTTCCATGCCCCACGGAAGTTCGGGCGAGGCGCTGATGCGGCTGATGAAAGGAAATTCCGCCAGCAATGTGTCCAGTTGCGCTTGGGAGGGAAGTTGCATTTTCGATGTATCTTGTGCGCCGCATTGGAGCGGGTTAAGCCACGGCCCTTCCAAATGTGCGCCGACCAGCGTCAGTTGCTCTTGCGATTCGTACAACGTTTTCAGATGTTGCAAGGCGGCGCGAATGTTGTCGATGCGGTCGGTCATGGTGGTGGGGACGAGCGTTGTGGTTCCGTGGCTCAGATGGAAACGCGAAATCTCGCGCATTTCGGTGGGTGAGGCGTCCATAAAATCAAAACCGTTTCCGCCGTGACAGTGGATGTCGATAAAACCGGCTAACAAATAAGAACCGTGTGCATGGACTGTTTCGTCGGCGTTCTGCGGTTCCGAGCCGATGTAACGGATGATACCGTCTGCGTAACTGCAGACGCCGTTCTCGAGAATACCGTCGGGCAGAACGATGCGCGCACCGACGATTTGTTTCAGAGACGATGACCTATGCATATGCATGTGAATTCTCCTTTTTGTCGTTGATATCTTGATTATACCACATTTGGCCGTTGATGTAAAGATTTTTGCGGCAAATATTGTCAAACGCGCCTCTTTCGAATTTGGCGATCTGATGTTGACAAATGAACAGATGTGCAGTATAATAAAATGAATAATTGCCCGCGCTTTGCGGCGCAAAGAAAGGACGGAAAACGACATGGATCACTTTGTTTTGAAAAGCGAATTTCATCCTACCGGCGATCAGCCCGCGGCCATCGACGCGCTTGTCGCGGGAGTGGAGCGAGGGGAACGTATGCAGACGTTGTTGGGCGTCACCGGTTCGGGCAAAACGTTTACTATGGCCAATGTGATTGCTCGCTGCAACCGTCCGACGCTTATTTTGGAGCCGAACAAGACACTGGCGGCCCAAACTTGTTCCGAAATGCGTGAATTCTTCCCCGATGCGGCGGTTGAGTATTTTGTATCTTATTATGACTACTATCAACCGGAGGCTTACATTCCGGGCAAAGATATGTATATCGAAAAAGATGCGCTCGTGAATGAAGAGATCGATCGACTGCGGCACAGCGCGACCAGTGCGCTTTTTGAGCGAAGAGACGTGATCATTGTGGCGAGCGTTTCCTGCATTTATTCGCTCGGCGATCCGGAGGAATATCGTTCGCTTGTGTTGGCGGTGCGCCCGGGGATGTACATGAATCGCGATGCTTTTGTGAGGCATTTGGTGGCGATCAGTTACACGCGCAACGATATTGATTTTGCCCGCGATACTTTTCGTGTGCATGGGGATGTGGTTGAGGTCATTCCGTCCAACCGGTCGGATCATGCCGTTCGCGTGGAATTTTTCGATGATGAGATTGATCGCGTCAGCGAGATCAATATTGTCACGGGCGAGGTGCTGCGCACACTGAGTTATGCCGCGATCTATCCGGCAACACATTATGCCGTGTCGGATGACAAACGCGAAGCGGCTTTGGCCGAGATCGAACGAGAGATGGTTGATCGTATTCAATATTTTAAGGAAAATGACCAATTGCTTGAAGCACAGCGGATTGAGCAGCGCACCCGATACGATCTGGAAATGTTACGTGAGATCGGCTATTGCTCGGGAGTTGAGAATTATTCACGAGTGCTGGCCGGGCGTCCCGTCGGTTCGACGCCTTATACGCTGTTGGATTATTTCCCCGAAGATTACTTGATGTTCGTGGACGAATCCCACGTTGCGTTACCCCAAGTTCGGGGAATGAGCGGCGGCGATACGGCACGAAAGAGAAACTTGGTTGATTTTGGTTTTCGCTTACCCTCGGCGTATGACAATCGCCCGCTGTATTTTGAAGAATTTGAACAAAAGATCAATCAGGCGGTGTTTGTCAGTGCAACGCCGGGAGATTATGAAAAACAAAACAGCCCGGCGCCGGTGGAGCAGATCATACGTCCGACGGGATTGCTGGATCCGTTGGTTTCGGTGCGTCCCATCGA
The DNA here is from genome assembly GCA_964579815.1 of uncultured Lachnospiraceae bacterium. Lineage (GTDB taxonomy): Bacteria > Bacillota > Clostridia > Oscillospirales > CAG-272 > SIG644. The sequence goes on along the minus strand of CAZOHP010000016.1, from coordinate 4,902 downwards.
GGGGCAGATCGATGATTTGCTCGGCGAGATACGCCTGCGCACGGACAAAGACGAACGTGTTTTGGTCACGACGCTGACCAAAAAAATGGCCGAAGATCTGACCGAATATTTTGAACAGCAGGGGGTTAAGGTGCGCTATATCCACTTCAATGTGGAGACAATGGAGCGAATGGAGATCATTCGCGATCTGCGGCTGGGAGTGTTTGATGTGCTGGTCGGTATTAACCTATTGCGAGAGGGCCTGGATATTCCGGAGGTCAGTTTGGTTGCGATTTTGGATGCCGACAAAGAGGGATTTCTGCGCGGCGAGACCTCTCTGATACAAACGATCGGTCGTGCTGCCCGTAATGCCGGGGGACAGGTTATTATGTACGCGGATACGGTTACTCGTTCCATGGAGGGGGCCATCACCGAAACGGAGCGCCGCCGAGCCATTCAGCAAGCCTACAATGAAGCCAACGGGATTGTTCCGCACACGGTCGTCAAAGGGGTTCGCGATGTAATTGACATCGGTATGAGTGACGATAACACGGAGCGTCTGCGCGGTAAGAGGCGCGGAACCAAGGATGAAATCGCACATAAGGACGCCCGGTTAAGTATCGAAGAACGCGAGAAACTGATCGAGCGCATGACGCAGGAAATGCGAGCGGCGGCGAGGACATTGGAATTTGAAAAAGCCGCATTTATTCGTGATGAAATCGCACGGTTGCGATCTCATAAATAAAAAACAAAAGGAGATAGTACAATGAGACAGTATCTGATTCCAAACGAAGGAAAATTTTACAAGGCCAATATGCACACGCATACGACGTGCTCCGACGGCCGCCAAACACCCGAGGAGGTTAAAGCAACCTATCGGGCGCAGGGTTATTCGGTCATCGCTTATACCGATCACAATATCATGATCGATCACAGCGATCTCAACGATGAAAATTTTCTCGCTATCACCGGTTACGAAGTCGATACCAACTACCAACTCCCGGGCGAAGATCAATGGCAAACGACACGTACCTATCACTTGAATTTTTATGCTCCGTGTCCCAATCCGAATGCTTATCCTTGCGCCAATCCCGTTTATGTATGGGGGAAAGCGCGCGAACTGATACAGGATTACTACAAAGGGGACTATCAACGTCGGTACGGCGTGGAGGGTCAAAACGATATGATCGCGCGGGCCAATGAACAGGGCTTTTTGGTGTCATACAATCATCCGTCTTGGTCATTGCAAGGTTATGATGACTATGCGGGGCTTGAGGGGTTGTGTACGCTGGAGGTGTACAACCACGGCTGTGTGCTCGCGGGCTTCGGGCTGGATGCATCGGATCACGTGCTGCAGGATATGCTGATGCTGGGGAAACGTGTTTTCCCCGTGGCGACCGATGATAACCACACCTGGGACGATACATGCGGCGGTTGGATTAGCGTGAAAGCGGCGGCACTGACTTACGAGGATTATATGGCGGCGTTCCGTCACGGCGATTTTTACGCTTCATGGGGGCCTGCCATTCATGATCTGTGGATGGAGGACGGTGTGCTTCATGTTGAATGCGGAGAAGTGCAGACGATCTATCTTTACACCGATCGCCGTCATACGGCTTGCCGTACAGCCGGAGATGCACCGTTGACGCATGCCGAATTTAATTTGAAAACCTATTTCAACGAGGTTCATCGCGGTGGCGGTGACAGCCGTGGTTTCGTCCGCTTGGTGCTGGTTGACAAGAACGGCCGCAAAGCCATGACACGCGGATATTTTGCCGATGAATTGTCGGCCGAGGCTCGCGGTATTGATGTCGAATGAATCCGATATGCGATGAGCAATAAACGATAAGCGGTAAGGAGATATATGCAAAATTCCATCACGATCAAAGGCGCACGTGTCCACAATTTGAAAAATATCGATCTTTCGATTCCGAGAGATCAATTGGTTGTGCTGACGGGACTTTCCGGGTCCGGAAAATCTTCGTTGGCATTTGATACCATTTATGCCGAAGGGCATAGACGTTTTGTAGAATCCCTTTCTTCCTACGCACGTATGTTTCTCGGGCAGATGGACAAGCCCGACGTAGACTCGATTGACGGTTTGTCGCCGGCAATATCCATCGATCAAAAAACAACTTCCAAAAATCCTCGCTCAACGGTGGGAACGGTGACCGAGATATACGACTATCTTCGCTTGTTGTATGCCCGTATCGGCATTCCGCATTGCCCCGTGTGCGGCAAAGAAATTCGTCAGCAGAGCGTTGATCAAATCATCGATCGCATCATGGCTTTGCCCGAGGGGACTCGTTTTATGGTGTTGGCGCCTGTTGTGCGTGCCCAAAAAGGAACACAGGAGAAAGTCTTTGCCGATGCTCGTAAATCGGGATACGTTCGCGTGAGAGTAGACGGCAATCTGTATGAGTTGTCCGAGGAGATCAAGCCGGAAAAAAATAAGCGGCACACGGTTGAGATCGTGATTGACCGCTTGGTTATGCGGCCCGATATCGGGTCGCGTCTCGGCGATTCTGTCGAAAATGCGTTGCGTGTGGCCGATGGACATTTGACGATCGTGACGATGCCGCGCGACGACAGTGAAGGTGAAAGTCAAGAACTTTCTTTTTCGCAATCGTATGCCTGTGAGGAACACGGGGTCTCCGTGGGAGAACTGGAACCGCGCATGTTTTCGTTCAATAATCCGGCCGGCGCTTGCCCGACGTGTGCGGGGATCGGGGATCGGCAGATTCTCTCTTTGAATAAGATCATGCCTCACAAAGAATTGTCACTGCATGCCGGCGGTATTGCGGTCAACGGTTTTAAGTCTCTTGAAGAAGAAAGTTGGAACGGGCCGCTGTTTACGGCAGTGGGAGCGCGCTTCGGTTTTGATCTGGATACACCGCTGGAAAACTTCACTCCCGAGGCTATGGATGTTTTGCTCAACGGCACCGGAGACGAAACATACGACATTCATCGCTTTTTCGGTGGGCGGGAACATCACCAGATCGTCAAATTCGAGGGACTGCTTCCCATGTTGCGTTCGCGTATGGCTATGGGCAACAGCGCCGAATATTATGAACAGTTTGTTGAGGATGCACCGTGCCCCGATTGTCACGGCAGGCGGCTGTCGCCGATGACGCTGGCTGTGACCGTCGGCGGTAGAAACATCAGTGAATTTTGTGATTGTTCCGTGTCCGAGGCGCTTGATTTTGTTGAGCATTTGGAACTGGATGAGACCGAGCAGACCATTGCACGCGATATTCTCAAGGAAATTCGCGCTCGCTTGGGCTTTTTACGAAGCGTCGGCTTGGACTATCTGACGCTTTCGCGCAAAGCGGGCACGTTGTCGGGGGGAGAAGCCCAGCGCATTCGCCTGGCGACTCAGATCGGCTCGTCGCTGATGGGCGTCTTGTATATTTTGGATGAGCCTTCGATCGGACTGCACCAGCGTGATAATGAAAAACTGATCGCCACATTGCATCAATTGCGCGATCTTGGCAACACGGTCATCGTGGTCGAACATGATGAGGAGACCATGCGTGCGGCGGATTATTTGATCGATATTGGCCCGGGAGCGGGCATTCACGGCGGTCAAGTTGTGACGGCGGGGACGCCCGAACAGGTCATGGCCAACGAACGATCGCTGACCGGAGCGTATTTGTCCGGACGAAAGTCAATCCCTGTTCCTCGGAACAGACGAGCGGGCAACGGTCAGGTGTTAACCGTTTGCGGAGCGCGCGAGCACAACCTGAAAAACATCACAGTCGATATTCCTCTCGGCTGCTTTGTTTGCGTAACGGGCGTGTCGGGCTCGGGAAAATCATCGCTGGTCAACGGTATTTTGTATCCGGCACTGGCATGCAAACTCAACCGTGCGACCGCATATCCGGGAGATCACGATTGCATTAAAGGGATTAAACAACTGGACAAGATCATTGCCATTGACCAAAGTCCCATCGGGCGCACGCCTCGTTCCAATCCCGCGACTTATACGGGATTGTTTAACGATATTCGCGAGTTGTTTGCCTCAACGCAAGAGGCGCGGGCGCGCGGCTATAATGCCGGACGTTTTTCTTTCAATGTGCGCGGGGGACGTTGCGAGGCCTGTGAGGGCGATGGCGTTAAGTGCATCGAGATGCATTTTTTGCCCGATGTCTATGTGACATGCGATGTTTGCCACGGCAAACGGTACAATCGTGATACGCTGGAGTGCAAATACAAAGGAAAAAATATTTTTGACGTGCTGGATATGACCGTGGAGGAGGGGCTGTCGTTCTTCAGCGAATTGCCGCGTCTGCGCAAGAAACTTCAGACGTTGTATGATGTGGGGCTGGGCTATGTCAAGATCGGGCAGTCATCCACAACGCTTTCCGGCGGAGAGGCGCAACGCGTGAAACTGGCGACTGAATTGTCACGTCGCCCGACGGGAAAGACGATCTATGTACTTGACGAGCCGACAACGGGCCTGCATTCGGAAGATGTTTCCAAATTGCTTGATATACTTCAACGCTTGTGCGATGGCGGCAACACTGTGCTTGTGATCGAGCATAATCTGGATGTCATCAAGACGGCCGATTATATTATTGATCTCGGTCCCGAGGGTGGGGACGGCGGCGGCACTGTTGTGGCACACGGAACGCCCGAAGAAATCGCACGAGTCAACGGTTCGTATACGGGTGAGTTTTTGAAATCCTATTTGAAGTGAATTTGCGGCGAAACCTCTTGAAGAGACCGCCGACGGTCGAATGCCGCCCGAAATCACCGCATCTATCATGTGACGGCTCCTGTGATATCGCCATGAAAACGGGAGATTTTAAGAGCATTTGCGAGTATTTGCCTGCCTAAATTAAAATAATCAACTTTTTTTGAAAAAGTGGTTGACAAAGTAAGATGTGTGTGCTATAATGTACAGGTCTGAAAAATTCTATT
>CAZOHP010000015.1:0-22936 GCA_964579815.1 uncultured Lachnospiraceae bacterium | reverse complement strand
GATATCCAGCAGCACACGGTCGGTAACATTCAGTAATGCTCGCGCACCGTCATTCAGCAAACAGCCGGACGTATCCAAACAAGTATGAATGCCCTGCTCGCGGCACAGCGAAAACACCTCGCACGCAAAATCCGCTTGAAGTAGCGGTTCGCCGCCCGACAGCGTGATGCCGCCACCGGTCGCGAAATATTCGCGATAGTGGCAAGCCTTCGCCACCAGTTCCCGCGCGCTCATGGAGAGGCCGCCGTCCGCATCCCATGTATCGGGATTATGACAACAGCCGCAACGAAGCGGACATCCCTGCAAAAAAGCGACAAAACGTACCCCGGGACCGTCCAGCGTTCCCAAACTTTGCAAAGAATGAATGCGCCCGATGATCATATGGCGGTATGGAACGTGCGACTGATCACTTCGCGCTGCTGCTCACGCGACAATTTATGGAAATTAACCGCGTAACCCGATACACGAATGGTTAGGTTCGGATAGGATTCGGGATCCTCGTACGCTTTCATCAGCGTCTCGCGGTTAAGCACGTTGACATTGATGTGATGCGCTCCCTTGGCAAAATAGCCGTCCAGAACCGTCACCAAATTGTCCACGCGCTCCTCCTCGGTCCGCCCGAGCGCCTCCGGTGTAATCGAGAACGTGTTGGAGATTCCGTCGCGGCAGTCGTCATAACTGAGTTTGGCCACAGAGTTGAGCGACGCCAATGCTCCGTTTTCCTCGCGATTATGCATGGGATTGGCTCCCGGCGCAAAAGGCGCCCCTGCCGCACGGCCGTCGGGCGTTTCACCTGTGTGCTTACCGTACATCACGTTGGACGTAATGGTCAGCACCGACAGTGTGTGGATCGCATCGCGATAGGTCGGCGTTTTTCTCAACTCGGTGATCATGCGGTGCGTCAAATCTTTGGCAATCAAATCAACGCGGTCATCATCGTTGCCGAATTTGGGAAAATCACCCACCGTCTCAAACGCGCATATATAACCCTCCTCGTTTCTGATGGGACGCACCGAGGCATATCGGATGGCGCTGAGCGAATCGGCAACCACCGAAAGTCCCGCAACGCCGAACGCCATGAAGCGTTCGACCGCCGTATCATGCAGCGCCATTTGCGTCTTTTCGTAAGCGTACTTATCGTGCATATAGTGAATGACGTTCATGGTATTGACATACAGCCGGCACAACCACGCCATATAAATATCCAAACGTTCTGTCACCGCTGTCCAATCGAGCGTGTTTCCCTCCAGCACGGGCATCTGCGGACCGATGTGCATGCCGCCGGTCGTGTCGTAGCCTCCGTTAATAGCAATCAGCAATAATTTTGCCAAATTGCAGCGCGCACCGAAAAATTGCATCTGCTTGCCGACTTTCATCGCCGAGACACAGCACGCAATCGCATAATCGTCTCCGTAAATGGGGCGCATCAAGTCGTCGCTTTCATATTGAATGGAATCGGTGTCTGCCGACACTTTGGCACAAAAGCGTTTGAAACTTTCGGGCAGACGGCTCGACCACAGCACAGTCAGATTCGGCTCCGGCGCGGAACCGAGTGTGTAAAGCGTGTTCAGCATACGGAAACTGTTCTTGGTCACCAGCGAACGGCCGTCCTCGCCTACACCGCCGACAGCCTCGGTGATCCACATGGGATCGCCGCCGAACAATTCGTTATATTCCGGTGTGCGCAAATGCCTTGCCAAGCGCAGTTTCATCACAAAATCATCCATCAACTCCTGCGCACTCGCCTCGTCAAGTACACCGCTCTGCAAATCGCGTTCAATGTAAATATCAAGGAACGTGCTCACGCGACCGAGTGACATTGCCGCGCCGTTTTGCTCTTTGATGGAACCCAAATAAGCAAAATACGTCCATTGAATGGCCTCGCGGGCATTGGCAGCCGGTTCACCGATATCGTAGCCGTACATGGCCGCCATCTCTTTGAGATATCCCAAAAACGCAATCTGCTGGTATAATTCCTCGCTTTGCCTGACCTGTTCGGTATTAAAATTGCCCTCGGCCAGTGCGGCCTTGTCTTTTTTCTTTTCGGCAATCAACCGATCCACACCATACAATGCCACGCGGCGATAATCCCCGATGATGCGGCCGCGGCCATACGCATCGGGCAGTCCCGTAATGACATGGCATTTACGTGCCGCTCGCATCTCGTCGGTATACGCGCGAAACACGCCGTCGTTGTGCGTTGTGCGATAGCGGAACTCTTCCTCCACCTTGTCGCTCAACCGATAACCGTAGGCTTCGCAAGCCTGCCGCGCCATACGTTTTCCGCCAAACGGATTAACCCCGCGACGCAAAGGGTAGTCGGTCTGGATGCCGACGATGAGTTCGTTTTTCTTATCAACATAACCGGGAGCATACGCGGTCAGCGAGGAAACGGTTTGCGTATCGATATCCAACACCCCACCCCGTTGCCGCTCAAGCGTAAACAACGCCTGAACCTTTTTCATCAATGCACGCGTGCGCGGCGTAGCCGATGCCAAGAACGCGGCGTCCCCTCTGTATTCTTTGTAATTCCGTTGAATGAAATCACGCACATTGATCTCATTCTGCCAATCTCCGGCGGCGAAACCGTTCCAATTGTTGTGTTCCATTTGTCATCCTCCTTAACATTGCATCTATTTCGGTTGAAAAAAGGACAATTCAACTCCAAAATTGAATTGCCCAGACGGTCGGCACAGAAAGCGCTCGCGTTCCCCTGCGGTTTATCCGCAAAATCCGTCAGTCACGCGGCCTCAACTTTATTATACATAAACTGTCGGGATTTGTCAATACAACGCGCGAATTTTTTCATTCGATCAAACCGAGTCGGAAAAAAGCATTGTAGATTCCATCCTTATCAACATCGGTGGTAATCAAGTCGGCTGCCGCCTTGATGGTATCGGTCGCATTTCCCATCGCAACACCGATCCCACAGCACTCGATCATGTCAATATCGTTGCCGCTATCCCCCACGGCAACAGCGTGTTCCGTTGACACACCGACATGCGCCATATAACGCTTGATGGCGCTTCCCTTGTTGACACCCGCAAGCGTGATCTCGCCGAAATGCTTTTCGGTTTTGATGTTCCCTATGCTGTAATCAACAACATAAAAGCGGCCTCCCAAATCGCAGGAGATCTCCTCGGTCGTTTTCGCCGCAAGAAAGTATGAAAATTTTTCCACCCCGGGCAATTCATAAGGCGAGCAAGCCGGCTGAACGGTGCCGTAGGTGTCATGAATGAGATCCTCATTGTACCCCACACGACGCATATACGGCAATACGATCTCACCGAAAGTGCCGTCGGAATATTGCTCCGTTGCGGTCAACATGAGATGGCAGATTTTCTCACGCTTGAAATAATCCAAAATACATTTTAAATTTTCGCCCTCAATGACGCTTTGATAGATCAGTTCGCCTTGGCATTCCACATGCGCCCCCGTCGAAGCGATAATACCGTCAAAATCCAGCGCCGACAACAGCGCGGGATAGATTTGGCTCACTTGGCGCCCCGTGGCAATGATGACACGATGCCCGTTTGCCCGGGCCAGTTTGAGCGCCCGAATCGCCGACGGAGGAATTTGAGCATCATAGCCGACAAGCGTCCCATCGATATCAAGGAAAATGTATTTTTTCTCCATAGTCATTAGTCATAACCTTTCCGCATTGATCTCGGCGCGTCACATCACCGCATATCCTTATTTTCCCAGCATCTGCGTCCGCTCATATGCCGCAACGACGGCATCCATGACGGTTCCGCGCAAGCCGCCGTCTTCAAGAGCGTGAACTCCCGCAATGGTCGAACCGCCGGGACTGCAAACCGCATCCTTGAGTTCCCCCGGATGCTTTCCCGTTTGCAATACCATTTGCGCCGCGCCGACCATCGTCTGTGCCGCGTAAAGTTGAGCTTGCGCGCGCGTCAAACCACACGCAACGCCGCCGTCGGCCAGCGCCTCGATAAACTGGTAAACAAAGGCCGGGCCGCACCCCATCACGGCCGTCGCCGCATCGATCTTTTCCTCGTCGATCTCATCCGGTTTGCCCGCGCAAGACATCGCACGTGCAAAAGATGCCCGATCGGTTGCGGTCACATGATCCGAACAAGCATAGACAATCATCCCCTCGCCCACGGAAGCGGGGGTGTTCGGCATGATGCGAATGATGGGTACGGTTCTGCCAAGCAGTTCGGACAGCGTTTTCAGCGGAACACCCGCAGCCATGCTGACAACGGCATAATCATCCTCGCGCCGAGTCAGCATAGGCGCAAGCATCTGCACCGCCGTTGCAACCATATTCGGCTTGACCGCCAGAAATATGAGCCGACACTCGGCCGCAATGCGAGCATAATCCGCTGCCGTGGCACCGATTCGCGCAACACAAGCCGCCGTAGCCTCCTCGTTACGATCAACAACCAAAACATTTTCTTTTCCGACAGCGCGAACCGCCGCGCTTGCCAACGCGCCGCCCATGTTACCGCCGCCGATAAATCCGTATTTTTCCATAATGCTCCTTTCCGCAGGGCCATCCCCTGTACCCTCTGTCCGTTCAAATGATCTTTGCGAAATTCATCTCATTCCGCACGCTCTTTATCTCACATTTCCCTCACCGCGAATGATATACTTGTAAGTCGTCAATTCACGAAGTCCCATCGGGCCGCGCGCATGCAATTTCTGGGTGGAAATTCCCATCTCACATCCCAAACCGAATTCGCCTCCGTCGGTAAAGCGTGTCGATGCGTTGACATAAACCGCCGCGCTGTCCACCGCCGCCGTAAAGTGTGCAATGCTCTCCTCGTCACGACTGACGATCGCCTCGCTGTGATGAGTCGAGTGCACAGCAATATGATCGATCGCATCCTGTAAGCAATCCACAACACGAACGGCAAGGATATAATCCAAAAACTCGGTATCAAAGTCATCGTCTCCCGCCGCCGTTCCGTGCGGCATCCAAGGAAGCGAGGCGGCATCACAGCGAAATGACACGGGGATCTTGCCCTGTTCGACTCTCGCCGTCGCCAACAACGCATCCAAGCGCGGCAAAAATTCCGCCGCAACATCCTTGTGTACCAAGCATACCTCGGCCGCATTGCATACCGACGGACGGCTGGTTTTGGCATTTTCAATAATACGCAGTGCCATATCAAGATCGGCACCGGCATCCACATACACATGACAGATGCCCGTACCGGTCTGAATGACCGGCACCTTTGCCCGTTCCACGCAGGCTCGGATCAACCCCGCACCGCCGCGCGGGATAAGCAGATCAACATAGCCGACCGCCTCCATCAACTCGGTAGCACTCGCACGCGTCGTATCCTCAATCAATTGAATCAGATCTTCGTCCAACCCGACCGTGGAAAGTCCGCGTTTCATGGCAGACACGATAGCCGCCGCAGAGCGATAGGCCTCTTTGCCGCCGCGCAATACACACACATTGCCGCTTTTGAGCGACAATGCCGCCGCATCCGAAGTGACATTAGGGCGGCTTTCGTAAATGATGGCAACCACTCCCATGGGCACGCTCACTTTTTCAATGCGCAAGCCATCCGCGCGCTCGGTCACATCGATGACACGTCCTACGGGATCGGGTAAATCGATCAACGCCCGCATGCCCTCTGCCATTCCCTCAATGCGGGCGGCCGTCAGTGTCAGACGATCAATCATCACTTCACTCAATGTCGCACGTGCCGCCGCCACGTCCTGCGCATTGGCCGCAAGAATTTCATCCGATGCCGCCGTCATCGCATCCGCCATTGCCGCAAGCGCCATGTTCTTCTTTTCAAGCGTCAGCGTGCAAAGCGCGGCAGAAGCCGCCTTGGCCGCTTTCAAAATTTCCGTTGTCTGCTTCATATAAAACACCTCAATTTTTTTTGCCGACAAACCGTGTGCCGACATTTTCGCCCGCCGCAATACGGTAAAGTAACGACGGTTCCGCACCGTTGGCAATAATCATATCGCACCCCGCCTCAAGGCATATTTCCGCGGCATGCAATTTGGTTTTCATACCGCCCGTGCCCAGAGCCGAGCCCTTGCCCCCCGCCAGCGCGAAAATATCGGGCGTCAACTCCGTCACGACAGAGATCAGTTCGGCGTTTTGATCTTTGTGCGGGTCCGCAGTGTACAAACCGTCGATGTCGGATAACAGCACCAATAAATCCGCATGCGTGCACTCGGCAACAATCGCTCCCAACGTATCGTTATCGCCCACGGCGATCTCGGCCGTTGCAACCGTATCGTTTTCGTTGATGATGGGAAGCACACCCAGTTCCAACAAACGAAATATGGTATTGCGAAAATTTTCCCGACGGTCGTCATGGTTCAAATCGTCACCCGTAAGCAAAATCTGCGCCACGGTATGGTTGTATTCGGAAAACAACTTATCGTAAACATACATCAATTCGCATTGTCCCACAGCGGCAGCCGCCTGCTTGCCGGGCATATCGGATGGCCGCTCGCGCAGTCCCAATTTCCCCACGCCCATGGCGATCGCCCCCGACGAAACCAAAATAATCTCGTTTCCCGCATTTTTCAGATCCGCCAATACACGGCAAAATTTCTCCACGCCGCGAATGTTCATGTTGCCCGTCGCGTGTGTCAGCGTCGATGTTCCGATTTTCACTACAATTCTCATATCATACCTCCGAGGGGTGATGTCACTCATATAAATTATAGTTATATGATATCACATTTTTCGCTGCATTTCAAGGACATTTAATGAAAAAACATGACAAATAAGAAATTTTTACGAGCCTGAGGCGCAAAAAAATTCGAGCACCTGCTCAATGGCAGATGCCCGAAAAAATCAAATCAAAACTCCACGCGTATCGTCACAATTTGTTTCGGTACGGCATGTAGCGCCACTTTGCCGCGCACGGCGGCAAGATCGGCCACCCGATCCTCGGCCAAGTTGACCTCGCACACATGTTTTGGTGTACGGAAGAATTTAAGCGCAAAATCCGTGCTTTCGCTCATGGAATTATAGAAACGCAGGATAAAGCCGCCGTCACGGTTATGCGTTGCCTTGCAAGCCGTCAGCACCATAGCGTTCTTTTCTTCCTCCAACGTGAACAACTTGTGCTCATGCGGCAACACGGCATCGGCATGCTCCAAGGGACGGTAGAACAGATCTGTCATCCCCGGCGCTTGGACAAAAGGACGACCGCCGACGAACTTGTTTCTGTCTGCGCACTGCACCGCAGTATAGGGCGGCGCCATAAACTGCGCCGCGCGTGCCGCCACGGCCGCTTCCGCGCGATCACCGCTGTACGGATACAGGGCCAAACGGTATTTATATTCCCCGAGGCACTGGCCTTCCGGCGTAAAATTATGATCTCCCAATTCCGCAGCGGGAACAAGCATGCCCGTGAAACGGTCGACCGCGCGCAAAAGCGTCAGTGCCAAAGTTCCCGCCTCGCCGGTAAGTGGGTGATTCATGTGTTCGTATTCGTAAAGCCCGCTGTTGAAAACGGCAAATCCGTGACCGTCACCGTCAATACCGACGAACTCGGTGTTGGGATGTGTTTTATCATCTTCAAATTTGCTGACGCGGTTGCGCGTGACAACATCATACGGTTGCCCCGCATAGTTGACTTCGCGGTCAATCCCCGTCGGCAGGCAAACGCGCAGGCGATGGCATTTGCACTGATTATTGATACGAATGTATACGCCCAATGTGCGATCTCCGCGTCCCAACGTCAGCAGTATATCGACATCAACATATCCCGCCCCGACTTCACGATCAATCTTCAGGGAATAAGAGATCGATCGCGACTGCATCAGCGCCGTGTCCTCTACCACCCCGATACCGGCATGTACATCTTGGCTCGTCAAAGTCGAGCCGTCGGGCAAGTCGGCGTAGCGATAGGAGTCGCCCACATCGGCGCAATCCTCCAGCAGCAGCATGCCGAAATGCGTCACTCCCGTCCGCTTATCGGTCAGATCGACCGTGCCGTTTCGATGGAGACGCACCTTGAGATATTCATTTTCCATTTGAAGAGCCGATTTGCGGCGCTTTTGCTCGGGCACAAGGGTTCCGGGCTCCGGCGTCAACGTCAACACACGATAAGCCATACCGGCCAGTTTCAAGCGGTAGCGAACCGTGTAACGATTGACTTGCTTGACCCCGGGCAAATTGACGGGGCTGAGCACATGCACAATTACGTTCTTTTCAATACGCACGACCTCGAACGGAATTTCATGTCCCGCACGATCGGTCAGTACAAAGGAACCCGTGTCCTCATCTGTCGGAATGGAGACCACCGCTTCCGTCACGCCGTTATACTCCAACGGCGTATTGTTGATGTTCATAATAAGATAGCAGTTATTGTCCACCCCGGTACGGTCAATGTGTTCCAGCATGGCTGTGGTACCGCGACTGATCAGATCGGTCGCATTTTCCTCCACGCGCAAGAACCGATCCATCATATGCGCATGCACCGCATCAACGGAACAACCGCAAATCGAATCATGCGGATGGTTTTGAATCAGCGTTTTCCACATATATTCGGAATAATCATGCGGATAATCGCACACACCCAGTATGGCCGCCGTAGAATACAACGGCTCAAACTTTCGCTCCAACATGGCCTGCATACGCGCATTATATTGCTTCAGATAAACGCGCGCCGCCAATGTGCCCGTCAGCACATTGCTTTGCCCGCGATCGCGGAACTCGCCCGTATAAGTATTCAACTGCAAGCCGCGCTCGGCAATGGCGGCCTTCATACGAGTCAAATAATCCGGCAGAGTGTCTTGGAAGAACCGTTCATCCTCGTTCAACAGCGGCTGCACCTTTCGGAGGATCTCGGAGAGATCCTCCTGTGCCTCAAGATGGTCAACTCCGTTCATCAACAACGCATCTTCCGTCTTGCCCTTGGCAAAGCACGATTCTCCCCGCATTCTGGCCAGCGCAAGCGCCGCCTCGGGATCGGCCGAAAATCGTTGCGCATTGTTGTACCACGCGTGCATCCATTCGCACAGCACACGCGAGCCGTCCTCGCTTTGCCAGTAAAACTGCGTTTCGCCGCGGCAAAATCCCCGCCCGAACACGCAACTGTCCAGCCCGAAACGGGAAAGGATTTGGGGAAGTTGCGAGCAAAGGCCAAACTGATCCGCCGCATATCCCACCGCCATGCACTTGCCGAAATCGTCGGCAATCGCTTTTCCGATGAGCAAATTGCGCACCGTCGCCTCGCCCGAGGTCAAATGAAAATCATTCTGCACATACCACGGTCCGATGAGCAATTGCCCGCGGCGAACATATTTTTCCAGCGCCGCCCGACGATGCGGACGAATCTGCAAATAATCCTCCAGCACAATGGTCTGCGCATCCAAATGGAAGCGATATTCTTCGTCTCGGTCGAGAATATCCAACAGATGATCCATCAGGTCAACCAACCGCATGCGGAAATTCTCCAACGGCAGGTACCATTCCCTGTCCCAATGCGTGTGCGAAATCACACAATAATTTTTCATGCTTTTCCTCCCGATTCATCATAAAATAAGAGCAGGCAAAAACCAGGCGTCATACAGCCAAAGCAGCAACGTCGCGGCGATCGGTATTTCCCACAGCACGGCATGAATGACGGCATTCTTTTTGTCAAATCCCCAACGCAACCGCCGCTCGACCGTCACCGCCGGCTGTATCCGAAAGCACAACACGCCCTCACCGCTCACAACGACCGTCAATAGCACGCGATCAGCCACGCTTGCCGCACCGCAGCCCTCCATGTCCAACCAAAACAGCAACACATGGATCACCGTCGACATTACCAATATCAACAGCGAGCCGAGATGAAACGCATACAAACCGTTCTCGTCCAAATGCGCCTCACGCCGTACCGCACCGTAGAAAAGACGTGACCGAAAGTGTGACAGTTTCGTTTTAAAAATTTTCTCGCCGCAACGCTCTCGCACCGCCCGCGTAACGGTTGCCCGAACGAAAAAAACATGGCCGAGCCAACAAAGCGCGAGGCAAACCGACCCGAATACACGCGGCTCGGTCAGCGCCCGCGGCAATGCCAAAAACATGTCGGCCAACATTTGATTCACAGCCGCCTCTCCTCTCTTTTGCCCACATCAACCACATTATAGCATATCTTTTTGATTTTGAAAAGTCTTTTTTCGCTCTTTTGGGCATAAAATGCTCCATTTTTTCTCGGTAACCGCGTCTGCCGAACGCGAAAGACGCGCAATCTTACTTCTCCGAAAAAAACTTCTCAAAAAAATTGCAAAAAACTCTTGCAAAATTCAAATGAATAGTGTATAATATACTTGTTGCCGTGAAGATCGCGTGCATGGAGGCATAGCTCAGTTGGTCAGAGCGTTCGGTTCACATCCGAGAGGTCATAGGTTCGAGCCCTATTGTCTCCACCAAAACGGTATATGAAAAAGGACATCCGAGAGGATGTCCTTTTTTCTTGCCTTATTTTTCAGCACTCAGCGCTCAACGCTCAACGCTCATCCAGCAACCCTGTGCACCGATCCCGTCCTCGGGCGGTGTCAACACGCTTTTTTCGATCAAACATTCAACAACCGCGTCGGTAATAGGCAAATTTGCAAGTCGATTTGCCAATTCCCATTCCCCAAGGAGATAATCCGGAACAGATTTTTTGATCAACTCCGCAACCTTGGACGCAACGATTTCGGCATCGGCATCAAAATATCCGTTCCGCAAAGCATTGCTGATATCAAACAGTCTGTCGCTGTCATGACGCGCATTTACAAGAATCTTGGTGTAAAGCATATCTCCGTCGCGATACAAATATCCGCATTCGATGGCTTTTGCCGCATGCTCCTTTTCTTTTTCGGAAAGCGATGTAAGATCAAGACCGTCAATGGCACGGAGTGCAAGTTGAATCTGAGAATCCTTAGATACATTGAGTCCGCAACTAAAGTGTTTTTTAATCCGCGTGATATAGATATTATCCAGATGAACATTGGAAAATCCGCACACATTTTGTGCGTCAACGCCATCCCAACCGCCACCATAATACTTGCCGTTACAAGGATCAACGTATCCAAACACGCTGAACGGACGATCTGTTTTCCCAACGTCGGCAAAATGATCTTTCTTCAGAGCGCGCTCCACACAAAACGAGAAAGCGTCGGCAATATGAACGACCTGCTGCCAAAGGATCAGATTCATGTCAATTTTTTTGTTCAGATACGGAAAGGCGAGATATTCGGCTTTGTGCGCTTCAATATAGTTTGATATAGTTTCGCAAATTTTCGGTAATTGCTCTGTGTAGATCGCGGTTGCTTTTTCGAATACATCCTTATCAAGCAAGATGAAATTGAGCGCATATTTGCCGTTTTCCAAGCGGCGAAGAAAACCGTACTCCCCGTTTTCTCCTTTGCGGAGAATTTCAAGTTCTTCTTCAACGTAAACGGTGGGAACGTTCAATTCTTCTGAGATTTCGGAAGCATTCATCGGCTTTTTATGGCAAAGCCATATGATATGCTTGGAAAACATTCTCGTGCATACGTTACGAGGATCCCCCCACGCGGGACGGCCCGTTCCCCAAATCACGTAATCGATGTTATCCAGTGCCACAGGCTTGTTGTGAGTTTTTTTCATTTCTTTCACCTCGTTTTTGATTTTTTGTCTTGCCGAAAACAGTCTTTGACGGACAGCGTTTTCGCTCGTCCCCTGCTTTTCCGCTATTTGAGCGGTGGTAAGACCGTCTATGTAGAACATGATCATGACTTCGCGATAGGCTTTAGTCAAAAAAGCGATTCTGCGATACACGAAAGCCAATTGTTCTGCGGTATCGTCCGGAACATCTTCTTCTGCGATTCCGAGCAAAATCTCTTCCGAGTTGCTCTCGTAAAACGTCTCCGCGCGTTTTCTCCGATGATTGGAAAAATCGGCATACACATTGCGCGCCACTTTCCAAATAAACGAATATACGTTCTCGATCTCACCGTTCCCGTGAGCGGTCTTTACGAGAGTATATACAATGTCGGAACACAATTCTTCCGCCTCGTAACTGTCACTTGTTCTCGCATAACAGAAGCCGAACAGTCTATCCAGCAATTGTTGATCCAAATATTTCAGCAAGTCTTGTTTTTTCATCTGTTTTGTTTCTCCGTATGAAAGCGATCGATCAATGCTCTCGCCTATATAGTCCGTGCGTTTGCGAAAATGTTAGGTTGGTTTCGAAATATTATATCATAAATTTTGAGGTTGGTCTACACCAAAGGAGCAGGAGACTGCAAAAATCGCACCTTTTCGCAGGTCGTAAATTTCCGTAATTGAGACTTGACAATAAAAAATCGCCATGATATAATGAAAAAGAATATGGTGAACAACGAGTTTCATCCGATTCAATCATCAATCGGAAAGGATACATATTTATGTTTACATTCGGTACGCAATATCTTCGCGGTGCCACTCCCGCACGCGACCAATGGGCGCGCGACATGGCCACCATGAAAAGCATGGGCATGAATACCATTCGCGCATGGCTCGTTTGGAACGCCATCGAACCCGCCGAGGGAGAGATCGATTATGATTACATTACCTCTTTTCTTGATCTGGCAAAGCAAAACGAATTAAATGTCGGCCTGCTTTTCCATCTGCACGCCTGCCCCATGTGGGCCATACAAAAATACCGAAAATATTTCTATGTAGACGAAAACCAACTCCCGTTTGAGCCGGCGCCGCGCCCCAACACCCCGTCGGGCGGCTGGCCGGGGCTTTGCTACGACCACGACGAGGTGCGTGAAATGGAGGAGCGCTTAATCCGCGGTGTCATTGCCGAAACCAAAAAGTATGACAACGTTGCTTTTTACGAACCGATGAACGAACCGCACCAATGGATCGATTACACCCGTAATCCAAACGGTATCTTCTGCTACTGTGATGCTTCGGTCCGCCGCTTCCGTGATTGGTTGCGTACCAAATACGGGGACATTTCGGCGCTCAACGATGCTTGGGGCTACTTTTACCGCTCCTTTGACGAGGTGCGCCCGCCCCGCTGGACACCATCCTTTTCCGACTACGCCGATTTCCGTCTGTTCAACATGGACAATGTCGCCGCCGAGATCAAATTCCGTTCCGATATTATCCGCAGTTGCGATACCAAGCCTGTCATCGCTCACGCGTGGGGCGGCGGCGCGGTCACCTGCGCCAACCTTGGCGCCATGGCATTTGACGATTGGAAAAATGCCAAAATCTTTGACAAATGGGGATACAGCGCTTTCCCCATGGGTGCCGGTGACGCCTCGACATTGGGAATGGGCTCCGATGCTACCCGCTGTGCCGCCGACGGCAAAGAATATTGGCAATCCGAACTGGGCTCCGGTATTCGCGGTACCGGCTTAGGCGTCACGGGGCGCATGGATGACAACACCTTTTATAACGTCACGCTGGAATCCATGCGCCACGGCGCGCGCGGTCTCCTTTACTGGCAATTCCGCATGGAACGCTTCGGCCCCGAGTGGGCCGGCTATGCCATGACAGATCCCGGTGGCACACCGACCAATCTCGGCCGTTGCGCCGAGCGGCTGGGACGTGTTTTCACCGAGAACGAGGACATTTTCTGCCACAGCCGCATTCGCGATGCGGAGGTCGCGCTGGTATTCAGCATCCGTTCCTATCTCGCCATGTGGAGTTCCTCTTGGAAAAAGGACAATAAGCATTGCGTCGACTCGCTCAGCGGCTATTATCGCATATTTTGGGAAGAAAATATCCCCGTCGACATCATCCACGAGGACCAACTCCGAGATTTGGGGCGCTACAAAATTGTTATCCTGCCCTCGGCCTTTGCCATCTCTCCGGAACTGGCAAAACGTTTGGAATCATACGTCAAAAACGGCGGCATGCTCATCTCCGATCCCTATTTCGGCGCCTTTGACGAATGCTTCCGCCTTGCCTATGAAGCACCCGGTTACGGATTTGAGCGCGTGTTCGGCTGCCGCCGAGACGACATGGGAACGCGAGGCAGCGTCACTTTGTTGCACGGTAACAATCGTTATCTGTTGGAGGGCAACTACTTCGCCGAAACATACCGTGACATTACAGGCGATATACTTTACACCTACGAAAACGGCAGCGCAGCCATCATCGGCAACCGCTACGGCAAAGGCTATGCCGTCATCGGCGGCGTGAACCTCGGCTTGCCTTATTCTAACCGCTCGCTGATCTCGGATGACATTCTCAGCCGCGACAAAGCCAATGCTTCGACCGCTGCCAAAGATATTGTCATGGAACTGTGCAAGCAAACGGGCATACGCGGAAACATTTGCTCTTGCCCGGGACTCAAGGCCGGCCTGCTCATGACCGACACGGCAACCGCGCTCATTCTCATCAACAGCAATTCGGCCGAGGCATCGGGCAACGTGGAACTGGACGATATTTACGCTACGGCCGTCAGCCTGTTCGGCAATGCGCATCTATCGCTGAACGGCGACAGTTTGACCGTAACCGTTCCCGCCCGCGAAAGCGCCGTGATTCGATTGGAAAAGTAATCTCACACCAAACAAAGTTCGAGCATTGTCTCGAACTTTGTTTTTTCGTTCCGTATTTCGCTTCTTTTCATAACTTTTTCCGCTATTACTGTTTACAAACCAAAAAAAATATGGTATACTTACATAATGTAGCATTATTTTAGAAATAACCATTCCCCCATGAGGAGAATCCTATGAATCAATCCCCCCAACAGTCACCGCGCGTGACGATCAAACTTATGCCCGATCCCAACCCTTGGGACGATGCCGCCTCACTGCCTCGGATGAGACTGCCGAGCCTGTTGTTGCTCTCATTCGTTGTCATTGCCTGCGCGATTTTCCCGGCCGCACCTGCTCCCGCCCCGCTTTACACACTGGCAATGCTACTTGTCTGTGCGGGCGCCCAAATCATTTTTGTTCGCTCAATCGGCGCGGCCGTGTTGTCTGCTGCCGTTTTTCTGTGCGGCACATTAGGCGGATCGCTTGTGGGCGGCACAACACTGCTGTGTCTTTTGACGGCGTTGGCTTTCGGCAGTTTTCTGATCACCGTAGCGCGCTCGCCGTGGCTTATGTTCATCCCCGTCACGGCCTATGCGGTATCTTTTTTGCTATGCGGCGACATCTTGACCGCGGCGCTCTCACTGATCACACTGCCGGCCGCCGGAATGTTGGCTTACACGACGATGAAAAACAGCGGCCGTGTCGGCGTCATCTGCGCGACATCGTTTATGTTCGGGCTGCTATGCCTGTTTGCCTTTGCCATCGGTTATTACCGACAAAGCGGCGCTTTGTCCTTTTCCGGCATCATGCAAACACTGGCGCAGGTGCGTGAGGAACTGATCGTCACATTGCAACAAGACGAATATATGGAAAGATTGCGGCAAATGCTGGCTGAGCAATCATCGTCCGAACAACCGGATATGGCCGCGCTCGTTCGCACCGCCGTCGAACTTGTCTTTAATTTGCTTCCGGCCATTGCCGTTTTGCTGTGCAATTTGGTCGCATTGGCCGCTCAGACCCTGTGTAACCGCACCTACATCGGCTCCGGCATGCCCGCATACGTTACTCAATCGTCGCAGTTGTTCATCATGAGTATTCCCTCGGCCGTTCTGTTCTTAATCTGCGCCCCGGTGTCGTTGTTCACGCTCGGCTCAACGATGGCAACGGCTGTTATGCTCAATATTGCCGTCATTCTGCTGCCTCCCATGTGCATCGTCGGATTTTTCAAAACGGTTGCCGACCTGCACCGGCACGCCTCGCCTTTCACGGTATTGCTCCTCGTTGCCGGTATCATCTGCGCCCCCGGCGCGCTCATTCTCTGCCTCGCCATATCGGGGGCGTTGACAACCATCGTTCGTCCCATTATCGCGCACATGCTGCTGAAAAATAACCGCGACGCATGAGCGCAGCGTCATCTCGATGGTGCGTACCGCGCACCGTTAAACGTTAAGCGTTAAGCGTTAAGCGTTAAGGAGGTATAAACATGCAAACCAAGCAAAAGATTTCCGCCCGTCCCTCATTTGATGCCTGTCTTCCCTTTTCCTTGGCGTTCGCTGTCGGCGTCATTGTATTGGCGGCGCTTACGGCACTTGCCTATATGGATAATCCCGACAGTGATTTGGCATTTTATTCTACCATTCTCTTTGCGGCTTATCTTTTGATCTGTGGCCCGATCCTTTTGTCTTACTTGATACGCGTGCGCCGTTTGCGCGAATTGCAAGCGGTGGCGGATGACCTCAACGCCGACATCTACGACGTATTCAAATATGTCATTGATCTCCCCTACGCCGTCACCGATGCGCGGGGCAACGTCAAAGTCATCAATCATGCTCTGCAAGACATTTTGGGGCTGAAATCTCCTCTGTGCAACATGCCCCTCTCCTCTTTCTGCTCCATTTCGATACAAGATATTATCCGCTCGACCGGCGAGCCGTTTGAAGTGCGTCACGCCAGGGCTTTGGATGCCGCCGGCGAAGTCGTACCGGGCGCACACGGTTTCCATATTCGCATGGGGGACCGTCGCTACGAACTGTTTGCGCACGGCTTGCGTTTGCGAGGACAAGATTATTATTTGATTGCTTTTCACGATGTTTCCGATTACTTGGAATTGCGTGAAAAGATGGAACGCGAGAATCCCATCGTCGCCTACATCGTGCTCGACAATCTCCAAGAGTTGGCACAATACATCCGCGTCAGTTACCGCTCGGCGGCCAACGAGATCGAAACACTGCTCAAGGATTGGGCAGACGAAATGGGCGGGTTGCTACGCGAATATGACCGCGACAAATTCATCATGATCTGCTCGGCCGAGGCATTGCGCCGTTGCATTGAGGATAATTTCAGCATTATGAATCGCGTCCGTGCGGTCAAATTGGGTGACAACAGTTACCCTGTTACCATTTCGATGGGAATTGCCGCTGTCGGAGGCTCATTCAAGGCGCGTGAGGCCGCGGCCAGCGCCGCGCTTGATATTGCTCTTCAACGCGGCGGTGACCAGGTCGCCATCAAGCGTGTCGACGGCCTCTCTTTCTTCGGCGGCCGTGTCAAGACAATGCAGAGCAACACTTCCATCATTTCACGAGTCAACTCCAACCAACTCTGCACCTTGATGGCGCAGGCGGGCAACATCATCATTATGGGGCACCGCAACCCCGATTTCGATGCGATCGGCGCCTGCGTGGGTGCCGCAAGACTGGCCATGTGCGCAACGGCCAACCGACAGACCGAAGTCCGTATTGTTATGAACCGCCAATGCGAGGATTTTCGCATCTGCGCCGAACAATTGGCCGCACATGCCATTTACAATGACCTGTTTGTGGATGCTTACGACGCGCAGGATCTGGTACGCTCGGATTCGCTTCTCATCATCGTCGATGTCAACAACGTAAGCATCGTCGAAGCACCCGAGGTAGTCGCCAATGTGGCCAACATCGCCATCATCGACCACCATCGCCAACATGAGGTCTTTGATTTCGCCCCCGTCCTCAGTTATATCCATCCCACGGCATCCTCAGCCAGTGAGTTGATCGCCGAAATGATCGAACAAAGTCCATACGCCGATGCGTTGCGCAAAGAGGAAGCCACCTTGTTGCTCGCAGGCATTATGCTCGATACCAAAAATTTCACCCACTCCACGGGTGCACAAACGTTCTCGGCCGTGCATTATCTGTATGCCAAAGGCGCTCATACCAATGTTACCCGCCCGTTCTTCTACGAGACGTTGGACGAATTGCTCACTTCGAGCGATTTCGGTCTGCGTACTCGTATATACCGCGAGCGCATTGCCATCACATGGTTGGGCTCCGATGCGCAGCGCTCGCGCTCTGTCAACGAGCGTGTAGCAGCCGCCAAGGCGGCTGACCGTCTGCTCACCGTTCGCGGCATCGACGCCTCGTTTGCACTGGTCAGCAGCGGCGGTTCTGTCAGCATCTCGGCACGCTCGGGTGACGTTATCAACGTCCAGATTATCATGGAAAAGTTGGGCGGCGGCGGTCACTTCGACATGGCGGGCGCTCAAATCAAAAACACCTCGCTCACTTATGCCTGCGAACTGCTTAAGGGTGCGATCGACGACTATTTGGACCATGACCTGGCCGACAGGCAGTAAACGGCGATACGATCGCTTTCCGCCACACATCGGCACCGCACACCATTCGATGCCGCTCATGCGGCACAATTATCATACACTCAAAGGAGATATACCATCATGAAAGTCATTTTGTTGCAAGACGTTAAAGCACAAGGAAAAAAGGATCAGATTATCAACGTATCCGACGGTTATGCCACAAATTATCTCTTTCCCAAGGGACTGGCCAAGCCCGCCGACGCTCAAGCGCTCAACGACATCAAAAACAAAAAAGCAGCCGAAGAGCATCGCATAGAGGTCGAACGAGCCGAAGCGAAAGCAACTGCCGAAAAACTTGAAAGCATCATGCTCAAAATCCCCGCATCTTCGGGAGCGGACGGCAAATTGTACGGTTCGATCACATCCAAGGACATCGTCGAAATGTTGGCCGCTCAGGCAGGCATCGTGATCGATAAGCGCAAGATCCTGTCGGATGAGCCGATCCGCACTTACGGCGCATACACGCGTGAAGTCAAATTGTGCCGGGATATTATCGGAAAAATTCACCTGACGGTCTGCGAGAAAAAATAAACGGAAAAGCCGAGGCACCGACGTTCATTTGAACATGTTTATCGCCGCAATTCCGTTTTTCTCCCAAAATTCCCAAAAAGGATATTGAAACGATGGATGAAAACATCTTAGATCGCAAACTCCCCTTTTCCATGATAGCCGAACAGTCGTTACTCGGGTCGATCCTGGTCGACCCGGAATGCCTCAACGAATTAACAGAACTCGTTTCGGCAGATGACTTCTATTTGGCTGAACACAGACAGATATTTCTTGCCATGCGCGAATTGTACATGGCCAACCACGCCATTGACGTTGTCACATTGATCGACGCTCTGGTCCAAGCGGGTGCTTATGATAAATCGGGCGGCGAACAATACATCCGTACCATTGCCGAAATCGTTCCCGGTGCCCAAAATGCCAAAGATTACGCCAAGATCGTACGCGACAAAAGCCAACTGCGTCAACTCATCGCCATCTGCGGAGAAATTTCCGACATTGCCTACTCCGAACAAGACGAGGTCGGTCACACCATCGAATACGCCGAATCCAAAGTATTCGCCCTTGCGCAAGGGCGTGATACGAAAGGATTTCGCCATATTCGCGATGTGCTGGTCGACATCTATTCCCATTTGCACGACCTGGCCACCGACAAAACCGCCGCTCAAGGTACGCCCACCGGTTTTTCCGGTCTGGACAAAGTGCTGGCCGGCATGGGCAAGAGTGATTTTATTTTGGTCGGCGCTCGCCCGGGTATGGGAAAAACTTCGTTTGCCCTCAATATTGCAACCAATGTCGCTCAATCCACCAAGAAAAAAGTATGCATCTTTTCGTTGGAGATGTCCGCCGAACAATTGGTTAATCGCATGCTGTCAAGCGAGGCTATGGTGGACAGTTATGCTTTACGCACCGGTGAACTTAAACCGGAGGAATGGGAGCATTTGGCTCAAGCCAGCGCGCGTCTTTCGGGATGCGACATTCTCATTGACGATACCCCCGGCATTACCGTATCGGGAATGAAAGGTAAATTGCGCCGCGTCGGCAGTGACTTGGGACTTGTGGTTATTGACTATTTGGGCCTCATGTCCTCGGATAAGCGCATCGACAACCGCGTCAACGAGGTGGGTGATATCACGCGAAATCTCAAAATCATGGCCAAAGAGTTGAATGTGCCCGTTTTGTGCTGTGCACAGTTGTCGCGTGGCCCCGAGGGCCGAACCGACAAGCGCCCCATGCTGTCCGATCTGCGTGATTCCGGTTCGATTGAGCAGGATGCAGACTGCGTCATTTTCTTATACCGCGACGAATACTATAAAACGGATGCCTCCCCGGACGATACCGAGGGCAATATTGCCGAAATCATCATCGCCAAAAACCGTCACGGCTCGGTCGGCAACATCAAGGTCGGCTGGATCGGACGTTACACCAAATTCCGCACCATCGCCGAATCCGGCTCGGTTCCCGAACCTTAACGGTATGAATACATTTGCATTCACCCATCCCGCAACATTATGCGGATATCCCGAAGATACCCCCATGCTTCTCGCTCTGTCCGGGGGCGCGGATTCTCGCTTGCTGTTACATTTGTGCGCCGATCGCGCCGGATGCAGCGGTGCGCCGTTGCATCTATGTCATGTTCATCACGGCATTCGCGGCGCCGAGGCCGATCGCGACGAAGCATTTTGCCGCGCATTGGCCAAACAATACGATCTGCCCCTCTACGTCCTGCATGTCAACGTACCCGCCATTGCACGTGAAACCGGCGAAACACCGGAGCAAGCGGCGCGGCGAGTGCGGTATGATTATTTCGCCGCACTGATGCGCGAGCACCGCATTCCGATACTTCTGACGGCGCATCATGCGACCGATAATCTTGAAACACTGCTCTTTCGTCTATGCCGCGGCACCGGTTTGGCAGGGCTGGGCGGCATCGCGCCCGTGCGCCCGTTTGAAGACATCGGCGATGCCGACATATCGCCGCCACCCGTGGTGGTTCGCCCTTTGCTCGCCGTCTCACGAGACGATATTTTGGCGGCCTGCGAACAACTCGGGCTGAATTATGTGACTGACACGACCAATGCCGATCCGACATACGCGCGCAACCGCATTCGCATTGAAGTATTGCCGGCGCTGAACAAAGTAACCGATCATCCCGAGCAACAGGCATTGCGCCTGTGCGCGTCGTTACGCGAGGACGAAGATTGTTTACACGCGCTCGCCGTCTCGCTGGCGGAACAGGCCTGCCGAAACAACTCCCTTTGCCGAGACACCCTAGCGGCGGCGCACCCGGCTGTAGCCAAGAGAGTTCTGCGCCTTTGGTTATACCAAAATACCAAACAACTTCCCGAAGCGGTGCAATTGGAAGCATTGCTGGCCCTTTGTCGCAAGGGCGGCACCTCGCATGCCGTTTCACTTGGTAACGGTTATGTGGTGCGTGCCGATCGTACACACCTGCATTTATGCGATAACGAAACGCAAGAAGCCTCCGTGGCCCGCGGGTTCCGTATTGATCTGCACGAGGGCGAATATGAACATCCGGCGTTGGGACTGCGCGTGTGCTTCGAACGCATTGATCAACACACATCGGTCACGCCAAATTCAAATCGTGCAACAAATGTTTACAATCCATTCATACGGGATACCCTAACATTTGATACAATAATCTCATGTGCTCCCGAAATGAGCCTATATCTGCGGTCGCGAGACGCAGGTGATGTGTTGCTGTACCACGGCATGCATCGCAAACTGCGAAAACTGCAAAACGAGCATGGCATTCCGCCAGCGCTGAGAGATCGTTTGCCGCTCTTATGCGATAACGACGGTGTGCTTTGGGCACCCGCCATCGGTTTGAGAGACGGTGTTCTCACACCTGCGACTCACCGCTTAACACTGACACTGACGCCAAGATCTTATCACATTGAACAATGAAAGAGGTTATCATGATGAATGAAACAATCCAAGATGTCGACCATCTTTTGCTTACCGCCGAACAACTTGACAACATTTCCTCCCGTCTGGCGGAAGAGATCCGCCGAGACTATCTGCCCGCCGATGGTTTACCACGCAAGCGCAAATTGATCGTCGTGTGTGTTTTGAAAGGCTCGGTCTTTTTCTTCGTCGATCTTGTTCGAAAACTGAATTTCCCCGTGGAATTGGATTTCGTCAAAGTTTCGTCCTATTACGCGGGCACGAGTTCATCGGGACAGTTAAAGATCCATCTCGATCTCAAACGCGATGACTACGAAAACATCGACATCCTGCTTGTTGAGGACATTGTCGACAGCGGTCGCACCCTCAAGGCATTGACCGAAAATCTTCGCGGTCGCGGCGCACACAGCGTTCACACCGTCACCTTGCTTGATAAACCGGCACGCCGTGAGGTCGATTTTAAGGCCGATTACATAGGCGCGACCATCCCCGACGAATTTGTAGTCGGATACGGACTTGATTATGACGAGGGCTATCGCAATCTGCCGTACGTCGGCGTGCTCAGCCCCCGTGTCTATAATAAAAAATAACAAGGCTCCCGTCCGCAATGACGGACGCACAGGTGCCGCACGATTGGAGGAATCCCATGAAAAGAAAAGACTTTAAGGTCATACTCATCTACGCTGTGCTCATTGTGGCAATTGTGCTGTTCTTGTCGCAAATGTTCCGCAACAGCGTGGCGGTCGAACCGCTAACATACGATGATGTGGTGCGCTACTTCACCGAGGGCGAAGTGACGGAATTTGAGTTGTCACAAAACAATCTGCTCAAGATGACGTTGGCCAACGGAAACGAGTTGGCCTATCAACTGGCCGATCGCTCTATTTTCTACAACGATCTCAATGATATCATTCTCGAACAGATGCAGGCCGGAACACTCAAGGCAGAATACGAACCGACAACAACCATTCCTGTCTGGGTGTCACTGTTGCCCTATATCATCGCCGTCATTTTGATCATTGCGCTCATCGTCTTTATGATGCGGGCGGCAAACGGTAAAGGCGGCGCTCCCGGCGGGCGTGTAGGAGGCTTTGGTAAAGCACGCGTCAAAACTCCGCTTCCCAATGATAAAAACCGTGTGCTGTTCTCCGATGTCGCGGGCGCGGACGAGGAAAAAGAAGAATTGCAGGAAGTGGTGGAATTTCTGAAAAATCCCGCCAAATACAGCACGCTCGGCGCCAAAATTCCGCACGGCGTTCTGCTCGTCGGCCCTCCCGGTACGGGTAAAACCTTGCTGGCCAAGGCCGTAGCCGGTGAGGCAGGTGTTCCTTTCTTCTCCATTTCCGGCTCTGATTTTGTGGAAATGTATGTCGGCGTCGGCGCATCTCGTGTGCGTGACCTGTTTGAGACCGCTCGTAAAGCCCCCGCATC
>CAZOHP010000014.1:0-23065 GCA_964579815.1 uncultured Lachnospiraceae bacterium | reverse complement strand
GATTCGAACCCCCGACCTTTTGGTTCGTAGCCAAACACTCTATCCAACTGAGCTAACGCCACACGCGCTGTCCCCGACAGCCCAATCATTATAATACCTTTTGAATGATTTGTCAAGGCCTTTTTCAAAAATAATTTTATTTTTTTTACCGTCTGCCGAATTTTGCGCCGCAGATGTACATTTCGGTGTTTTGGAGCAACCGCGCATCTCCTGCCGTTCACCGACAAACTCCCTACGCCGCGCGAGTCGGCCGCGGCATTTGCTCTTTTATTATCTTACACTTGACATATTTTAGTCTTTGTGCTATAATTAAAAAGAATAAAAATGTACAGTTTTCATTCCTTTTAATTCAAAAATAGGATATTTTTGTCTTTTCTTTCCCATTTTTTCCACTTTAACAGGAGGTGCCATGAAAAACCATCCGTCGGACGCTGTGTCTACGCATGACTGCGAGATCAATAAACAGTTGAATATCTTTCATGGGCATTCCCCCATCTCTTTTAACTATGTCGACACCTACACCGACATGACATCGCACCATCCGCTACACATCCATCGAAATGCGGAACTCTATTTCTGTGTCAGCGAACACGTCGATTATGTGGTCGAACATTCCTACTATCGCTTGTTACCGGGAGACATCGTCATCATTCAGCCCAACGAAGTTCATAAGGTCGTATTGCGCGAAGCGCATCAATACAAGCGTTTCTTTATTGCGCTTCCCGTCGATTTCTTTCCCGAACAGCACATCAATCCGCTGGTATCGTTGATGCAACCGCTCCGCACGCCGACTCGACTGCGGCCGCCGCCGGAAATCGCAAACAAGATCGACACCTTGCTGTACAAAGCGTTGGATATCTGCCGTGAAAACACCATCGCAACGCAATCTCCGCTTTTACAGACTCGTATATATGCCCAAATGCTGGAGTTACTCTGCGCCGTTTGCGAAGGCATCGCATACCCCTGCCCGCCGGAAGATCATGTGGACAATATCGATTTCAACAAGACACTGGCCAATGTCATGCTGTATATCGATCAGAATTTCAAGACCATCCAATCGGTCAACGAGATCGCCGAGGCCGTTCATATTTCCCCCTCTTACCTTTCGACATTATTCCGCAAGCATCTCGGCGTTCCGCTCGTTTATCATCTGCAATCGCTCAAAATGGGACTGGCCAAGCAAATGTTGGAGGAGGGCTATTCGGTCACGGATACCTGTCGCGAAATCGGATTTTCCGATTGCTCCTACTTTATTCGCATTTTCAAGCGTCATCTCGGCATGACGCCGCTCAAATATCGCAGCACTTTTTTCACCCCGAATCAATCCGACGATATGAACGGGCAATGATCTGCAGACAATTCCGCTCCATGCGACCTCACGTGCCGCAACCGCCGATGCTTTGAACCGTTTTGCGGAAACAAAGCGGGGCAATTTCACAGAAAGGAGTCACCCGCAGGTAACACCGAAATGGATCGAAAACTTATCAACCGCAAAAATGAAAACGGCACGGATGGCCTTTGCCTTGAACAAAGGCTGCACATTTATACCAACCGCGAGCCAATCGTTTTCACATACAAAGAAACCTTTGATCGCCCGGAAGATCATCGACCGCATACGCATCAACATTACGAATTGGTTTATTTCGTCGAGGGCGAGGCAGACTACATCGTCAAGGATGACTACTACACTTTGACTCCCGGCGATCTTTTGCTCATCAAACCCAACAATATCCACGGCCCGATCTTGAAACAACCCTGTTATTACAAGCGCTTTTACATGATCGTCCCCAATCACATTTTCGCTCATTACTTCGTCGATCCTCTGGCTCCTCTGTTGCGTCGCACGGGCGGCGCATCGGCGCGCTTGTTGCTGTCTCGGAAAAACAGCCGGCGAATCCGTGACATCCTATACGATATTGTCGACGTTTGCCGCGAGTTCCCTGCGGAAAGTGACTGCAACGAGTTTCTCCAAACCGAAGTATACGCCAAAATTTTGCAACTCCTTTGCATATTGAGTGAAAAATGCACCTCGGTGCAGATCGCCAGCGAGCACATCAACGCATCCTCGCTTCCTACGCCCCTGAAAACAGTGCTGCCCTACATTGAGAATAATATTGCGCACATCTCATCGGTCAACGAAATTGCCGAAGCGGTCCACGTTTCGGCGCCCTATCTGTCCGCAGTATTTCGCAAGCACCTCGGTATACCGCTCGTCAGTTATCTCCAAACACGCAAAATCGCGCTGGCCAAACAACTGCTCGAAGAGGGGCACTCGGTCACCCATGCCTGCTATGAGAGCGGCTTTTCGGATTGTTCCTATTTCATCCGTATCTTCAAGAACCATATCGGTGTCACTCCGCTTCAATACCGAAATTCATTTCGCAACGATATTCCGTAGTTCCCGAGAACCGCACACACCGCACACACCGCACACACCGCACACAAAAAAGCAGGCACTGCCTGCTTTTTTGTGTGAAAACTTTTTCGATAATTTTCCGTCACGCTTGATATCGCTTGGCCTGTGTGGAAAACAATCGCCGATAACTGCCGTCCCGTGCCATCAGCGTGCTGTGATCGCCCTCTTCGACGATCGTACCGTTTTCCAAAACGACGATCTTGGTCGCAAGTGTCGCGCTGGAGAGGCGGTGCGAAACAAAAACGGTAATCTTGCCGCGGCGCAGACGGTCAAACCGATCATAAATTTCCTGTTCGGCCACCGCATCCAAGGCCGCAGTCGGCTCATCGAGAATGAGCACGTCGCAATCGCTGTAAAATGCGCGCGCAATGGCCAACTTTTGCCACTGCCCACCCGATAATTCAATCCCGTCCTGCTCAAAAATACGCATCAGGGGCGTCGCATAACCCGCGGGAAGTTTGTCGATAAACTCAGCCGCCCCGGATTCCTCGGCCGCCGCGCGAACGGCGCGGTCATCCGTCTTATGCACGCTGCCGAAGCGGATATTTTCGCCTGCGCTTTCGGCATACCGCCCGAAATCTTGAAAAATAATGCCGAACATGCGATATAGGTCTTGCACATCGTAGTCGCGAAGGTCCTCCCCGTCGAGCAAAATGCGTCCCTCGGTCGGATCATAAAGACGCGTGAGCAATTTGAGTAATGTCGTCTTGCCGGCGCCGTTCAGCCCAACCAGCACAAGACTCTCACCCTCGTGCAACGTCAAATTGATATCATGCAGTACGTCGCGCTCGGTGCCGGGGTAACGAAAGCCGACATGCTCAAAGACAATGGTGTGCGGCTTGCCGTGCTCCACCCGACGCGGCGGATCGACACGCGCGACCAGCGTCTGCTCTTGCCTCAAAAATCCGATCAGATTGTCGATAAACAACGTTCCCTCATAAATGGTTGAAGCCGCCGAGATCAGCGTAGCGACATTCGATGCAACCGAGGTCAAGGCACCCGTCAGCAACGAATAATCGCCGATGAGAATTTCGCCCGTCCAAACGCGCCAGGCGATCATAGCGAAAAATACGCAATTTGCCAGCGCCGAAACCAGCGCGATCACAACATGCCAGACTCCCTCGCCCACAATCAATCGGCGCAACCCTTGGTAATATCGGTCGAAAGCATCGTCGTAACGATCGATCAGCGTATCGGACAGATCATACAGCCGCACCTCTTTGACCATATCTTTGTTGACCATCAACCCCGCATAATATTCCATTTGTCGCCGTTCCTTGGAACGCCAGCGCATGTAGTGAACATTTTTGTTTCGGTAGGCGAAAGTGATCATGGCCGACGGTATGGCCATGATCGCAATGATCAGCGAGACCCACCACATGCCGGGGGCTTTGAACAAAATGACCAAATAAGAAATCAAAGAAACCACCGTGCTCACCGTGCCCAGTGCCGCCGACAGCGTCTGAATCGGGCGCATACCGGCTTCGCGGTTGGCATTTTCCAGTTTTTCGTAAAATTCGGGGCAGTCATAGGATGCCAAATCGACCGTGCGCGCCTTGTTCATGATCTTCAGCCGCACGTGTCGTACTACCCGCTCCCCCGCCACGCGCACCACCGCCGAATGAATTCGCCCGATCACGGCATTCAACACGCGATACGAAAACAAAAAAATCAACAAGCCGAATACAGGCGACGCAAAAAACGCCATGCTACCGGCATTCAACCCGAAATTGAGTTGTAACTCGTTGAGCACCTCGCCGGAAATCAGCGCGCCGAAAACGGGCATCACACCGTTAAACAACGCGATCAGCAACAGCACAATCAAGATGGCGGGATTAGTCTCCCACACGAGTTTGACAATATACCACAGGCGATAACAAAAGCCTCCGACCAACTCGCCGAGATAGCGCGGCACATCGCGCAGCGAGCGTGGCGGCCGCACCCCCTCGGGATGACCGTGCTCTTTCATACCAACGGGTCCATGACCGAAATTCATATCTTCCTCCTTTGCGTGCGAGTGCTCAAAGTTCGAATTGGTTGTTATAGCGCAGCGACAGCCCCTCGCGGAACAAATGAGAATCGTTGGACAGTTGAAGCAGTGTGGGAATGATGAGCCCGTCGTGGTTGGCAAAACGGATGACGCTCACCCCCGAATGCTGAATGTCCATGCGAATGCATACCTCGGGATACGGGATGTCCAGCACACAACTCAAGAACAGCATGCCAAAGCCCTGGTGGGCAAACAGCGCCACACGATCGTCGTTCGGGCGCTCGGCGTAATATCCGTTGCGAGAGAGATCGTGGCGGTAGCCCAGCATCAGCAGCCAGTCGTCGATCTGTGACTGGATGACGGGGATGCGTTCGGCGAAATGGGTATTGGCAAATGTTGGATGGCGGTAAAACTCACGCCCGAGAAGGCGCATTTCTTCAGAAGCAAACAACTCGCGCGTGGGCGTGTGGTGAAAGCCCCAGATGCGGTGACAGTCCTCGGTGGTCACATAGGTAGCGCGCAAGGCGTTGCCCTCGTCGGCCCAGTCAACCACCTCGGCCTCCATGCCGAGCATCTCACAGGTGGGCTTTGATGTCAGGCGCGCACGCCCTGCCGGCGAGGTATAAATTTTATCCAAGCCATGCACGGAAAAGCGCTTACCCACCGCCTCTGCCTGGCGCGCACCACGCGGCGTCAAACCGTCAACGGAATAATCGGGATCACCATGTCGAACATAAAATAACAGCATCGCAAGCCTCCGCATAAAAATTGTCGTAAGGACTTGATTTTTGACATCAAATCGCTTATAATGGAGTGTAGCATTATTGTATCACACCCGTTGCGTTTTTGTCAAGACCGCAGCCATGATATCATTCAAGAAAGGACACCCATTTCATGAACCACCGTTGTTTTATGCCCGCGGATATTTTACTGCCCGCTCGCGAGGAAATAGAAAAGGGCCTGTGGGCGGTCATCGCCTGCGATCAATTCACCAGCGAGCCGGACTATTGGCGTCAAGCCGCTTCCTTGATCGGCGATCATCCATCCACGCTATCCCTCATGCTCCCCGAGGTGTACCTCGGCGAAGCCGCAACACGTCTGCCCGCGATCCATGCGGCGATGCGGTGCGCACTCGATACGCAACTGGTCCGTCACGACGCGAGCATGATTGCCGTTGAGCGCACCCAATCGGACGGACGGGTTCGCAAAGGCCTTGTCGCTCAAATCGATCTGGAACATTATGATTATACCAAAGGCGCTCGCTCCCTCATCCGCGCCACCGAGGGCACCGTCCTTGAACGTATTCCGCCCCGCGTAGCCATTCGTCGCGACGCACCGATTGAGATGCCCCACGTAATGTTGCTGATCGATGATCCGAACGCAACGGTGCTTGAGCCTCTGTTCGAAACCGGTGCCGCCGAACTGCGCACCGTTGCCTACGATTGCGAGTTGATGCTGGGCGGCGGTCACATCCGCGGCAATTTTTTGACTCAAGCGCAGATTTCCGCTGTCTCCGACGCTCTTGAGGCGCTCATCACCCCGGATGCCATGGCAGAGCGCTACGGCAGCAGTACGCTTGCCCCGTTGCTTTTTGCGGTAGGCGACGGTAACCATTCGTTAGCCTCGGCCAAGGCCGCTTACGAAGAGATCAAGGCCGCTCTCGGTGCCGATGCCGCCGTGCACCCCGCCCGCTATGCGCTTGTGGAAATTGTCAATTTACATGATCCCGCGTTATCATTCGAACCGATCTACCGCGTGCTGTTCCATGTCGATCCTGTCGCGGTGATGGCCGAATTGCAAGATTACGCCGCATCGTTGGACGGAAGCGCCGAGCCGCAGGTCATTCATTGCATCGGCGCATTTGAGCCCTGCGACATCACCGTCGAGCACCCCGCCCGTCAACTTACCGTCGGCACACTGCAAACATTCCTTGACGAATATATCGCCCACCATCCCGAGGCCTCGGTCGACTATATTCACGACGAAAGTTCCGCCTCGGCTCTTTCCGCCACGCCCGATTCCATCGGATTTTTGTTTAACGGTATGGAAAAATCGCAATTGTTCCGCACCGTCATCTATGACGGCGCCCTCCCCCGCAAAACGTTTTCCATGGGACACGCGCGGGACAAAAGATATTATATGGAATGCAGAAAAATCAAATAAAAAGCATCAAGGCGGAGTCCCTTTGAAAGGAACTCCGCCTCACCTTTAGTTCAATTTTTTCGGACCGTTCACATCCTCCAGGAAATAAGACGCCTCCATATCGGCCATACAAAGAGCGTAGGCGAGCGGGAACATTTCAAGCGCCTTACTGACTTGATTGGCGTCCTCCGGCCCGGAAAAGCCCATGTGATAACGAATCGCAAAAGCCTCGTCGCGACTGAGTTTCATATACCCCGAAACGATATAGACCGATTTTTCGCCGTGCCCGTAAGGGAGATTATCCTCAATGGTATAATAGGGCACACTGACCCACTTGCCGTTTTCGTCCTTTGCATTTCGATAACTCACCTTGTAGAAATTCACCTTGCACAGGTCGTGCAACAGCGCCGCAATGGCTATGCTTTCGTCGGTATAATGAATGCCGTAGACCTCTTTCATACGAGGCCGGGCAAGAATATCGACCAAGCAATCGTATACATTCAGACTGTGTGCAAGCAATCCGCCCTCATAGGCTCCGTGATAGCGAGTTGAAGCGGGCGCGGTCAAAAAGTCGCTGTGGTCGGAGAGCAGATAATTCAGCAAGTCCTCCGCTCCCTCGCGCTTGATATGAGTGCGATATATCTCAATAAAACGTTCTTTGTTTGTCATGGCCGATCTCCTTTACAATATATGCCGTTTTTATTATTATACAAAAAAAAAAGACGATTGTAAAGAGAAAAAGCAAAAAATCCGCCGCCGAAAAAATCGGCGACGGATTTTTTATTCATTTTCAACCGTCAAATCCAAACTGTCGCTGTTGAGAAAAGCGTGCGCGGCCAAACTCGAATCGGTCGGAATCAAGCGCGACGCGCCGCAACGAGAGCAGGTGACGAGCACTCCGTCGCCTCGGATATCCACGTCGTAGTTGCGGTCGGTCTCGCCGGGCGGGCAATTGCATTTGATCTTGCCCTCTTCGTCCAAGTCGCGAATCACGAACATAACAATATCACGCACCTGCGGATCGGTCGGAAAAGTCTCATTCTCGGGCAATTCCCGCGCCGTGGCAAATTCCCCGAAATCGGCAAAGCCATGTTGCTCCAACAGTTCAAGCAACTCCAACTCAGAACGCGACATCTCGGCCTTGACATGATTCTCCTCGCCCACACAGCAAAGCCCGATATCCGTGTACGGGCATGGCATGCAAAACAGTTCTTTGCCCAAAAACAGAGACCGGCTGAGCGTAAAACGGTGAGGTGTCGGACAAAGCATGCAGGGCACGGTAAGATGAATCTTGCCATCGCGCCCGTTGACGAGTGTCAGTTCACTCTCGCCGCAACTGCATTTAAGTTTGAGCATATCTGCCGTCAGCGAAAACATATTGACGCCGCTGAGCACCGCCGCGCCGCAACGCGGACATCGATAAGCGAGTGTCGTATTCTTGGTATCCAAAACCATGATCACCTTCGTTCCTTTCTGTGGCACCGACACGGTGCGCATACACCGGTGTCTATTTCTCATCGTATGCCGTGTCTTGCTATTTTGTCCGTCCTCATACAATCTTATTCGATGGGCAAAGCGGGGTCGCCGCACCGTTTTCGTGCAGCGCCCCCGCCTTGAAATCGCACCGAAATCAACTTACATTTTGACTTTATTTACGACCTTTTGATTCACGGTCACGACATACGTCTTGGAGGCCTCTTCATACCAATCGGACATTTCCTCCTCCACCTGCGCATCGCGGCAATCAACATACCACTCCGCAGGGCCGATCTCATCAACGTAAGCGATAACATAGAATTCCGTGTCATCATAGGTGTAGGTGATCTGCGTGTAGTCACCGGCCTTGCGGTCGGCGTCAAACAACCATGCATCCAACTCGTCAACGCCCGTATCGCCCATAGCGATCTCTTCCAGCGTCGTGCAAGCGGACTTATTTGTGTAATCCTGACCGACAGCCAGCAACCCTGCAGAAGACTTCTCACCGTTTTCAAACAGCGCCAACGCCGCTTGCGCATCGGTTTCGGCATAGTGAGTATCTTCCAGCAGCAGATACGTGAAACTGCGCGTCGTATCTTCGTTGCGAGATGCGGCACGAGTCAGGAAATAGACCGTGATGGTGTAAGTGCCATCGGCATCCTTGGAGTCATCCTCCACTTTGAACGTGGTGTTGACCTCTGCGGCGGCATCATCCTTACCGAAAATCCATGCGCCCAAGTCGGTATCGACAGTATAAGCAAAATCTTCCGTGGCCAGATCGGCAACCGCTTTCTCCGCATCCTCGGCAACTTTGTCCTTGACCATCTCTTCGGCAACGGCTTTCTTGTCTTCCTCGGTCTCGCCCTCTGCCTCGGCCAAATACTCGTCGTAGTATTTCTCTCTGTAAGAATCCAGCGAGCCGGTTGCAAAGTAACTCTTGACGTACTCCTTGAAGTCATCCTCCGTCTTCATGGCCAGCAACTTTTCCGCAGCCGCAGTGATTTTTTCCTTATCGGACGCATACTGCGCATCCGCATCCTCGGCAGTCTCATCCTTCACGGCAGTCAACTCGTAGGAGATATAGTCGGCCGTCAGATAATCGTTTTTATTCTTCTCAAAGAAAGCCTCGACTTTCTCATCGGTCGATGCGGCAAGGAAATCGTCGTTGACCATCTCGGCATATTTGGATGCCAACTGCGACAATTTCAACACGTTGCGGACATCCTTTTCGCGAACGCCTTTTCCGTAATTGGACGCGAGATAATCATTAAGCGACACGCCATACAAATCCGCGTAAGTCTGTATTTGCGCAACGCTCTTGTCAATGGCCGCATAATCATCATCGTCCAGCGACACACCCGCCTTTTTGGCAGCCTGCGCGTAAACCAATTGCTCCTCGACCTGCGAAGTAGCCAAGCCGGCAAAATAATCAAACCATGTCTCGCCTGTGCTTTCATCACGCACCTGCTTTTTGAGGCTGACGTTGGGATCGATTCCCATATAGTTATAGACATTGATCTGAGTTTCGGACGAGAGAATGGACGAATACAACTCATACAGATAATTCACGTATGAGGCATATGTGGAATAAACGTAATACGACATCATGGCGCCGTCGACATCGAAATCATCCGATTGTGCCGCCGTGCGGACTCGCAAGAACACGCCCGCGCCGATCAACGCATTGCCGATGAAAACAACGACCAACAAAATCGCGATCACGGCAATCAACAGCGGGCCGACAAATGCGGGCACCTGCTTTTTCTTCACATATTTCTGCGGGTTGAGCACCTTATCCTCTGCCCGCTCCTGTCTGTTTCTGTTACCTTTTCCCATGTTTCGGTTCACCTTTTTCTTTCATCGTTTTGTGTG
The DNA here is from genome assembly GCA_964579815.1 of uncultured Lachnospiraceae bacterium. Lineage (GTDB taxonomy): Bacteria > Bacillota > Clostridia > Oscillospirales > CAG-272 > SIG644. The sequence continues at coordinate 13,169 of CAZOHP010000014.1, read as the reverse complement.
GGATCGATCTATCCGCATCGATCCGCGAATTAACTACCATTATAGCGTATTTGCGTGAGGATATTTTGAACATATTATGAACGATTTCAAAACTTTTTGCGCATTTTCGACAAAGAGGCAAAAATTCCGTTCCCGTCCCCTCGTTTTTTGGCCGTCGGCCCTTAAACGTCCATGATTACGGGCAGGATCATGGGCTTGCGTTTGGTCTTGGTGTAAAGGAAGCGAGTCATATCATCCTTAACACGACGTTTCAGTGCCGTACGATCAATATATGCGGCCGAATCGCGGAGAGAATCCAGGATAGCAGCCGACGCAACGGCACGTGCCTCATCCATCAGCGATTCGGACTCGCGAACATAAACAAAGCCGCGTGAGACAATGTCCGGTCCCGAAAGCAACTGCTTTGTCTGCTCATCCAGCGTGGCCACCACAACGATCAAGCCGTCCTGCGCCAAATGCAATCGATCGCGCAGCACGATATTGCCCACATCGCCCACGCCATAGCCGTCGACAAGCACACGGCCCGAGGGAATCTCTTCCTGTGTCAGCCGCGCTCCTTTGCGGTCGATTTCCAACACCCGGCCGATATCGGATACGAAGATATCGCGGCTGTCAATCCCCATATACAAGGCAATATCCCGATTGGCCGTCAGATGGCGATATTCGCCGTGGATCGGCATATAATAACGAGGCTTGGTCAGCGCCAGCATCAGTTTGATCTCTTCTTGGCAGGCATGCCCCGAAACATGAACGGCAACCGCCGCCTCATGCATGACTTTAATGCCCGTGCGCGTCAACTCGTTGATCACCCGGCCAACCAATTTTTCATTGCCCGGAATCGCGCTGGCGGACAGGACAACCAAATCGTTCTGCCCCAGTGTGATCTGAGAATGGTCGGAATAAGCCATGCGGTAGAGTGCCGACATCGGCTCTCCCTGGCTTCCCGTGGTCACGATGGTCAACTCTTCGGGGCGATAGCGTTTGATATCGTTGACATCGATCAAAACGCCTTTGGGAACGTTCATGTAGCCCAATTCGACCGCCGCTCCGACAATGTTGGTCATGCTGCGGCCCGTGACCGCGACTTTGCGACCGTGGCGCGCGCTGATATCGATGATCTGCTGTACACGGTGGACATTGGACGAGAATGTCGCAATGACCAAGCGCTTGTCGGTGTGCTTGCTGAAAATATATTCCAATGACTCGCCCACCTTGCGTTCGGACGGCGTGAAGCCGGAACGCTCGGCGTTGGTCGATTCACACATGAGCAACAGCACGCCCTCGCGTCCCAATTCGCCCAGTCTCGTCAGATCCATCATTTCGCCCTCGATGGGGGAGGTATCCAACTTAAAATCGCCCGTATGAATCACATTTCCCAGCGGCGTTTTGATGCACAACGCACAGGCATCGGCAATCGAATGATTGACGTGAATGAACTCAACGCTCATGCACCCCGCGCGAATCACATCGCCCGCTTTGACCTCATGCAACTGCGGCGTGTTGGCCAGTGTGTGCTCTTCCAATTTGTTTTTGATAATGCCCAATGTCAATCGCGTGCCGTAAATGGGGGGATTGATGGTGCGCAACGCATACGGAATTCCTCCGATGTGGTCCTCATGCCCGTGCGTCAGAAAAATGCCGCGCACGCGGTCACGGTTTTCCTCCAAATAGGTAATATCGGGAATGACCAGATCGATACCCGGCATGTCCTCATCGGGAAATCCCATGCCGCAATCGACCACAATGATGTCGCCGTTGCACTCAATAGCCGTGATGTTTTTTCCGATCTCGCTCAATCCGCCCAGCGGAATAATGCGCAGTTTGGCGTTCGGATCGGCCTTGACTCGCCCGTTTTGCTGAGTTGTGCGCGTTTCGCTCTTTTTGGGGGCATTTTTCCTTTTTGGCGTCTCGCGTTCCTTGCGAGGCGCAGGAGTCTGCTTGCGTCTTCCGTCAGGAGCATTCTCCGCGGCGCGGGGCGCACGACTGTTTGGGGCGGCACGGCGTTGCTCGGACGCGGCGGAAACGTCGGAAGATGAGGCTTGGAGAAATTGATCGGTCGCATCCCCGCCGCCGCGACTTTGCGACGGTCCTCGGCGATTTCCCGTCGGACGACGGCGAGAACGATTTTTCTGTTCTGCGGGTATTTCGTCCCGCTGATTCGGTTCTTTTACCATAAATACGGTATCTCCTTTCTTCTTGCTGTCACGATATGTACTGTTCGAATACCGAGAAGAGAAGAAAAACCGAGCAATCCGAGCGTCGGCACGCAAAAAGCGAGCCTGTGAGACGGACGGCATGTCCCATCGCTCGCGGGCTTTTATCTTCTCATTTTCATTTCATGAAGCGCGGCAATCCAAAGGCCGCGATGCCCGTTGGCGTCAAGCGATCACAACGCACGAGGGCGAACCGACACCGGAGGCAATACCGCTGCGGTGCGGACACGAACAAAAAACAGCAGTGATATTATATACCATTTTTTCTCATTTGTCAATACCCCCGCAACACGAAGCAACCTACATCACCGCCATCACCGTCAGCCCGATCAAAAAACCGATTCCGATTCCGGCCGCAAATACCAACCACTGCGGCGGGCGCCGTCTTTTTCGCGGTTGCGGCATCAGCATGCTCTCATCGAGAATGCGATTCGCCTCTGCCATCATGTTGCTTTCGGCCTCACCGTGCGGCGAATGCCCGTCGCGCAAAACAAAATACGCCTGCTCATAATACCGACTGTTGCTCGTCCTGAGCACCACCATCTGCTTGTGCGTTCCCTTGACCATATCCGTGCCTCCGTTTTTTCTGAAAGTTTTCGATACAAGGATTGACGAATCACGCGGCATTCAAACACACACGGCACAGAAAACAGGAGAAAAAAACGCAAAACACCATCAACAACAGCGACACGGGCAGTGCATAACGCGTTCGTTTAACGCCTACCGACGAGAAATACAGCGTGATCACGTAGACCGCCGTGTCCGAACTTCCCATGATCACGGACGCACACCGTGCCGCAAAACTATTCGCCCCCACCTCCCGTAAAAGCGACGAATAGGTTGCCGTTGCCGCGCTGCCGGAAAAAGGGCGAGTCAAGAGTAACGGCAACAGTTCTTCCGGCACGCCGAGCACCGAACACACGGGAGCGAGCAGACCGCCGATTACATTCAACGCACCCGAAGCACGCAACATGCCCACTGCTACCAGCAGCATCACCAGCGTCGGCACAAGCCGCACCGCTGTTTTGAGCCCATCCGTCGCCCCAACCAAAAAAGCATCGAAATAAGAGCGTTTGCCCGCGAGCATCAACAGGCCGATACCTCCCATGAGCAACGGAATCAGATAACTGCTCATGCGGCCGAGCACCGATATTGCCACGCTCATCCCGACGCTCCCGCCAAATCGTTCAGCACCCGAACGATCGCCTCGGACACATAACCGTCGCCATAAACGTGCGAACCGTGCGCCGCGCATGCCGGCCGTCTCGGACCATCCAGCATTTCGGCCAAGCGCCGTCGCACTTCGGCGGCATCGGTACCGACCATGTGTAAAATACCCGCCGCCACTCCCTCGGGCCGTTCGGTTTTATCACGCAGCACCAACGTAGGCACTCCCAGATAGGTCGCTTCTTCCTGCAAACCGCCGCTGTCCGTCAAAAGCAGTGTCGCGCGGGCAAGCAAATTTTGCAGAACGGGCAATTCCAGCGGCGGCGTCAGCACAGCATTGGCGCACTTAACAAACACCCGTTCGGCCACTGCGCGAACGGCAGGTGCCGGATGAACGGGATAGATCATATACACATCTTCCCGATTTTCGATCTCATCGCGAACGGCCGTGAGCAACGCTGCCCGTTCCGCATCGCCCATCTCGCGACGGTGCGTGGTCAAAATCACCAACCGCCGGCCCGCCGCCGCATCCGTCAGCGAATGAGAAAACTCCTCGCATCGGCACAATCGCAACGCATCGGTTGCCGTATTGCCTACCGTAAACACCCGCTCTCGCGCGGCCCCCTCGGCGATCAGTTGCCGTGCGGCACGCACGGTCGGCGCGAAAAAGGCATCGCTCATCGCATCGATGGCACGGCGGTTGAATTCTTCGGGAAACGGCGCGCGAATGTCGCCCGTGCGCAGTCCGGCCTCCACATGATAAACGGGAATCCCCGCATAAAAACAGCACAAAGCCCCGACAAAGGCCGTCGTCGTATCGCCGTGTACCAGTGCCGCATCCGGCACAAAGCCACTCTCACTCAATTCACGCGACATGGCCGCAAGCAATCGCTCGGTCAGCGACAACGGCGTCTGCCCCTCGTGCATCACACCGAGGTCGGCATCCGCCTCCACGCCGAAATATTCCAGCACCGACCGTGTCATATCCCGATGTTGCCCCGACAGCACCACGCGCACCGCCACATCGGGGCAGCGGCGCAGACAAAGCACCAGCGGACACATTTTGATCGCCTCGGGGCGAGTTCCCATCCATACCAAATAGCGTCTCATCGACATCCCCCCTTATCGCAATGTATGAGCCCCTCTGCCGTGATATGTGCCTTGCGGTAAAATCCCCGGCACATTCAACCGAAGATATTTTCGCAAATGGTAATAAATTTTTTATTGTCTCTTGACAAATCATCACTTTTGTACTATAATTTCGATATCAAAAGTTTTGACACGGAGGACAATATGAACAACATTATCGAAATTTCTCATCTGTCCAAACGCTTTGGCGACATACAAGCCGTTCGCGACTTGAGTTTTCGTGTCAAGGAAGGCGAATTATTTGCCTTTCTCGGCTTGAACGGAGCAGGCAAATCGACCACCATTTCCATTTTGTGCGGACAACTCCGCAAAGACACGGGAGACGTTCGCATCGGCGGTCTCAATCCGGACGTCGATCCCGATACGGTCAAGCGATGTCTCGGTGTCGTATTTCAAAATTCCGTGCTTGACAAACCGCTGACCGTGCGTCAAAATCTGCGTAGCCGTGCCGCGCTGTACGGCATTACGGGAGCGGCATTCGAGCATCGTCTTGCCGAGTTGAGCAACCTGCTTGAACTGCACGATCTGCTCGATCGTACACTGGGCAAGTTGTCCGGGGGACAACGCCGCCGCATCGATATTGCGCGCGCACTGTTGCACCGCCCGTCCATTCTCGTGCTCGACGAACCCACCACCGGACTTGATCCGCAAACGCGCCGCATGCTTTGGAATGTCATCACGGAATTACGCCGTCGAGACGGTATGACGGTCTTTTTGACAACGCATTACATGGAAGAAGCCGCCGATGCGGATTATATCGTCATTCTCGACAGCGGGGCCATTGCCGCCGAAGGAACACCGCTTGACCTGAAAAACACCTACACCGCCGATTACATCACATTGTACGGCGCAACCGAGGCGCAACTTTCCGCGCTCGGTCTGCCCTATGAGCAACTGCACGGTGCCTATCGCATCACCGTACCGGACACAGCCGCCGCAACGGCGCTCATCGTCGAACATCCCGCGCTGTTTACCGATTACGAGATCACCAAGGGCAAAATGGACGATGTCTTTTTGGCCGTCACGGGCAAATCGCTCACATCCGATGAAAAAGCACCGGGAGGTAAAAGCAAATGAAAACGTTGTCTGCCATCATCCGACGCAACATGGCACTGTTCTTCAAGGATAAAGGCATGTTGTTCACCTCGCTCATCACGCCGATCATTTTACTGGTTCTTTACGCCACTTTTCTCGGAAACATCTACCACGACACGTTCGTTTCCGCTCTTCCCGCCGGCATGCCGCTGTCCGACGCAATGGAACGCGCCATTGACGGTTGCGTAGGCGGCCAATTGTTCTCTTCGTTGCTCGCCGTTTCCTGCGTGACCGTCGCTTTCTGCTCCAATCTTCTCATGGTGCAGGATAAGGTTACGGGAGCCCGCACCGACTTGAACGTCGCCCCCGTCTCCCCCTCATTGCCGGCACTGGGCTACTATATCTCCACCGCAGTCACTACATGGCTCATTTGCTTGCTGGCAGCCGCCGCCGGATTGATCTATATTGCCGCCATCGGATGGTACCTGTCTTTCATTGATGTGCTGATGCTCGTCGTCGACATCACCTTGCTCGTGCTGTTCGGCACGGCACTTTCCTCCATCATCAATTACTTCCTTTCCTCGCAAGGACAAATCTCCGCCGTCGGCACGGTGGTCAGCGCAGGCTACGGCTTTATCTGCGGAGCCTATATGCCCATCTCCTCGTTCGGCGAAGGATTGCAGCGCTTGCTCTCTTTTCTGCCCGGCACCTACGGCACCTCCTTGCTCCGCAACCACGCCATGCGCGGCGCGTTGGCCGAGATGCAACGCCAAGGTCTGCCGACCGGGGCTGTCGATGCCATTCGCGATGGGGTGGATTGCAACATCTATTTCTATGACACAGCCGTATCCGAAACCGCCATGCTGGCAATCGTCGGCGGCACCGTCGCGCTCTGTATGCTCATCTATCTTTTGATCAATGTTTGCAACAGAACGCGCCTCGGTCGACATCAATAAACCGATGGCCGTGAACACGAAAACGAAACAAGAACAGCACAGCCGTACCGCCGCATTGATCGGCGAGGAGGCTCTTGACAAACTTGCACACGCGCGTGTTGCCGTATTCGGCATCGGGGGCGTCGGCGGGCATTTGACCGAGGCGCTGGCGCGAGCCGGCGTCGGTGCGCTTGATCTCATCGACGGCGACAATGTCGCGCTCTCCAACATCAACCGCCAAATCATTGCACTGCACTCCACCGTCGGTCGCCCCAAAGTAGAGGTCATGGCCGAGCGCATCCGCGATATCGCCCCCGCCTGCATCGTGCACACCTACCGGTGTCTGTATCTGCCCGAGAACGCGGATCATTTCGATCTTTCCGTTTACGACTATATTGCCGATGCCGTCGACACCGTCAGTGCCAAACTGGAATTGGCCGTGCGCGCCCAAGCGGCGGGCGTTCCCATCATTGCCGCCATGGGAGCGGGCAACAAACTCAACCCTTGCGGTTTTGAGGTATCCGATATTGCAAAAACAACGGTCTGCCCCCTGGCTCGCGTCATGCGATTGGAGTTGCGCCGCCGAGGCATTCATCATCTCAAAGTGGTCTATTCGCAGGAAATTCCCGTCACGACCGGCCTGTCCGAGGACGGAACTCGCCGCGCCGTGCCCGCCAGCATTTCGTTCGTTCCCGCCACTGCGGGATTGATCATGGCGGGGGAGATCATCAAAGATCTGATCGAAAAGTAATTCGGTTCGCATCCGCCCACCGTAAAAATCCCGCTCCCCCCCCTTTACAAATCCCGATTTCCGTGGTATAATGGCATATTAGTAAATATCATGAAAGGAGTGTACCGCCAATTCGCGGTACCAAACACCGTATGCATTGGTCAGAAGAACTCGCCGAGCGTGTCATCGCTCGCACTCCCGATAAAGAAGAATATGTCTGTGCCGCGGGCATTAGCCCCTCCGGCTCGGTTCACATCGGCAATTTCCGCGACATCGCCACGTCGCTTTTCGTTTGCCGCGCCCTGCAAAAAAAGGGGAAAAAGGCGAAATTGCTTTTTTCGTGGGACGATTTTGACCGTTGCCGCAAAATTCCCGCCAATGTCAGCGCGGTCGTCGGCGACACCTACGACAAATATATCGGCACTCCCTATGTCGACATTCCCGACCCGTGGGGTTGCCACGAAAACTACGCCGAGCATTTCAAAGCGGAATTCACCGAATCCATGAAACGTTTCGGCATCGACATGGACTATCGTCATCAAGCGCACATGTACCGTTCGGGCGCTTACACAAAAGACATCCTCGAAGCATTGAGAAAGCGCGGCGAGATTTTTGAGATTCTGGACAGTTTCAAAACCAAGGACCAGACCAAATCTCCCGAACAACTCCGCGCCGAACACGATGAGGAAAAAAAGAACTATTATCCCGTTTCCATCTTTTGTCCCGAGTGTCACACCGATTTCACGACCGTCACGCATCTGTCCGAAGATTGCACCGAAGCAGACTATACCTGCCGTTGCGGTCACAGCGGTCATTTCAATTTCACCGACAACTTTAATTGCAAACTCAGCTGGAAAGTCGACTGGCCCATGCGCTGGAGATATGAAAAGGTAGACTTTGAGCCGGGCGGCAAGGATCACGCCGCCCCCACGGGTTCCTATTCCAACGCCAAATATATCTCCAAGGATATCTTCGGCTACGAAGCCCCGCTGTTCCAAGGCTACGAGTTCATCGGCATCAAAGGACTGGCGGGCAAAATGTCCAGTTCATCGGGGCTGAACCTCACCCCCGATACATTGTTGCGGCTGTATGACCCCGAGATCATTCTTTGGCTGTACTCCAAAACCGAACCGACCAAAGCCTTTGATTTTTGCTTTGACGACGGTATCTTGCGGCAATATTTCGAATTTGACAAGGCCTATGATGAGTTTGTCGCGGGCAACGCCAATGAATTTGCCGCTTCGGTCATGCAGAATTGCATCGTCAACGGTCACGCGCCGGAGAGAGTTCCCATGTCGCTGATGGTTCAACTCGGTTCCGTTGTCGATTTCAATGTACCCATGCTTGAAACCGTGTTCGAAAAAATCGGCACCCCCTACAAAGCCGAGCAGTTCTCCGAGAGACTCGAACATGCCAAATATTGGCTGGAGCAGTGCGCCCCCGATCAAGTCAACCGTCTGCGCCGAGGCCGCAACTGGGAAGTCTATGAGGCCATGTCCGATGAAGAAAAGCAGGAGATCGCCCTGTTACACGACGTAATCGCCAAGGGCGACTACACGTTGGATGAACTGAATTCTCTGCTGTACGCCATTCCCAAGCAAGTGTTCGGCGCCGATATCGACGAAAAGACATTGAAAGCGCATCAGGGAACTTTTTTCAAAAACGTTTACCGCTTGCTCATTGATAAGGAACGCGGCCCGCGCCTGTATCTGTTCCTGTTCGCCATTGACCCCGCCCGATATGTCGGTCTGCTTGATTTTTCCACCCCCATGACCGAGCAAGAACAACAACCCGAAGAGGTGGTTGAAGAAATTGCGGAAGAACGCGTCTACGGCGAACCGGATCCCGTGGAACCGGTCAAGGAAACAATTGAAACAGACGACTTTGCAAAAATCGACTTGCGCGTGTGCAAGATCGTCAAAGCGCAGGAGATTCGCAAATCGCATTCGTGTTTGAAGTTGACACTCGACGACGGCATCGGAGAACGCGTCATTGTTTCAAGCATTAAGAACGAATATCAATGTGATGAATTGGTCGGCAAAAAAATCATCGTCATCGCCAACCTCAAGCCCACTCGCATCACCGGCGTTACAAGCAACGGCATGTTGCTCGCCGCCACCAATGCAGCCTGCGGCTGTAAGGTCATCTTCGTCGATGACGCCGTTCCCGTCGGTACACAGATCAAATAATCTCACAGCGGATGAAGAAAATTCTTCATCCGCTGTTTTTTTGGCCGTTTCCCCTTGCAAGATAGCATCTTTTCGTATATAATATACTGTGACATCTTTTACCGGTCGTACCGCAGAAAGGAAAAAACACGATGAAAAACTTTTCCGGCCATTGTTTCGCCGCCCTGATCGTCCTTGTCCTGTTCGCGCTGTGCATGCTTTGCGGCTGTTCCGCCGAATGCCCGCATCTGCGCATGGCGACAACTACCGTCGCTCCCGATTGCGCGAATGAAGGCTACACGCTAAATATCTGCCGTGACTGCGGTTATGAATACAAATCGAATTTCACCGCCCCCACGGGGCACACACTCCGCCGACACACCGTATTACCCACCTGCTCAAGCGAGGGACATACCGACTACATATGCGCATGCGGTTATGAATACACCTCCGATATCGTCGCGCCGCTCGGTCATGAGTGGATCACGCAAACATGCGAGCCGACTTGTTGCACGCAAGGCTATACACTTTACACCTGCTCGCATTGCGCACTGAACTACAAAAGCGACTGGACAGTCCCACGCGGCCACACGTTTTCCGTGACCGAAACCAATCCGACCACCTGTGCCGTCACGGGATATCGCGAATATACTTGTTCCGTCTGCTCTTATTCCTACGTCGGCGATTTTACCTTTTACTCGGATATTTTCGACGGTGCATACTCCGCTTCGACAACGCCGCTGGCATGCGGCTTGGACGTGTCCAAATATCAACATGAAACGGATGAAGACGGAAATTACCTGCCGCTCGACTTTGTCGCCATCCGCGAAGCCGGCTTTGATTTCGTTATCCTCAAGGCGGGCTCAACGCCTCGCACGGACGCGGACGGTTCGGCCAAGGGCGGCCCGGAACCGACCTTTGAAGAGGACTTTACCGCCGCCAAACTGGCAGGCTTGCAAGTCGGCGTCTATTTCTACACTTATTCCGCCACAACGGAAGAGTGCGTGCGCGATGCCGAATTGCTCATCGATTGGTTGGACGGCAAACAACTGGAATACCCCGTTTATTTTGATATTGAGGACAGTGCGATCGGCACCATGGAACGCCGAGACATCACCGATCTGTGCGTCACTTTCATTTCCACTCTGCAAGCGAACCGTTATTTCGGCGCACTCTATACCAACAATAACTGGCTGATGAATCACCTGCAAACCGATAAGGTCACATTCCTGTTTGATATTTGGTATGCCCGCTATCCCGATAATAACACTTTCGTATGGGATGTCAACCGACAGCCTTACACTTGGAATGCGGATAAATACGGTGCCAACGTCGGTATGTGGCAGTACACCCAATCGGGTAAAATCCTTACCGTTTCGGATACCGCCACGTTTGATTTCAACTACGCCTACAAAGATTATCCGACCATCATCAAATCCCTCGGATATAACGGCTATTAACCGCAAAGCAAGGAGGCAACTCAATGACCGAAAACACCCACTCGCTGCTTCCCACGGGACGCATAGCGGCTCTTGTCAAGGATTCCCCGGTCGCGGTCCTCGGTTTCGGCATTTCCAATCGCCCGCTCGTTCAACTGTTGTTCCGCATGGGCGCGCAACTTCACATCTACGATCAAAAACCGATCGCCGAATTGGGAGAGACGGCAATCGAGGCGTCGGCGGCCGGAGCCGTCTTTTACACCGACATGGCTACCATGCCGCTGCCGGATATGGCCGTCATTTTTCGCTCTCCCGGCATCCATCCCGACACTCCCGCATTGCGCGCGGCAAGAGAACACGGCGTCGAGATCAGTTCGGAAATCGCTTGGCTTTTGGAGATCACGCCCGCAACCGTGCTGGCCGTGACGGGCTCCGACGGAAAGACAACCACCTCGACGTTAACGGCGGAAATGCTGAAAGCCGAGGGATATCGCGTTTTTTTCGGCGGCAATAACGGCACCCCCTTGCTGAACCGTGCCACCGAAATGACCGCAAGCGATTTTGTCGTGTTGGAGTTGTCCAGTTTTCAGCTTTACGATCTTCCCTCACAATGGACACCTCACCGCGCCGCTCTGACCAATCTCTCGCCCAATCACCTCAATTGGCATGTTGACATGAACGATTACATCTCCGCTAAAACACATGTTTTCGACGGCCCGCGTTGCTCCTTGCTGGTCACCAACGCAAGCAACGCCCTCACGGCCGCAATCGCCGCCGAACAAACGGGCAAGCGTCGCGTCCTACTGTTTTCGTCCGATGCGAATGCCGAAACCGACATCCGCTTGACAGACGGCGTGTTGACTGTCTGCCATACCCCCGTGATTCGCGCCGACGAAATTCGACTGCCCGGCAAACACAACTTGGAAAACATCATGACCGCCGCGGGACTTTGTTGCGGCCTTGTGTCTCCCGAGGCGATGCGTCAAGTCGCGCTGCACTTCGGCGGCGTGGAACATCGCTTGGAACATGTCCGCACATGGCACGGCATCGATTTTTATAACAGTTCCATCGATTCTTCCCCCACGCGAACGGCAGCGGCGCTGTCGGCGCTGACGCAGCCTATCGTCGTGATCTGCGGCGGTTCGGATAAACATATCTCATTCGCTCCTTTGGCCGAAGCGCTGTGCGCGCGTGCCCGCGCCGTGGTACTGACCGGCGAGACCGCTCCCAAGATCGCCCACGCAATCGAAACCTGTCCCGCTTACGATCCGCGCGTGCTGATCGTTCGTCATGCGCATGACTTTGCCGACGCGGTATCTACGGCAGCGGCGCTGGCCGACAAAGGCGACGCGGTGTTATTGTCGCCGGCATGCGCCAGTTTTGACGCGTTTCCGAATTTCATGGCACGCGGTGAGACTTTTCGCCGCCTTGTCATGGAATTGTCTTAAAATTTATTGATGAAAGGACGTCATATTCATGTTCAACACCCTCTCTCCTCCCCTTTCCGCCCGCAGATTCTGCGGCGCTTGATCGCCCTACAGGCCGGCGCGTCTCTTCTTATCGTCCAACAGTTTTGAAAATATTATTATGAAAGATGCGGGAAAAAGGTACATTCATCACATTTTCCCGTAAAAGAAAGGATATCATATGCAATACTCCGAAAAAATTCTTGCCCTCGCCGCACGCGCGGAAGAGGAACTCAAGCCGCATTTCGATCGCATTGATCGCATCGCTTTTGAAAACACACAGCGCGTCATGGACGCTTTCCGTGATTTTCGCGTATCGGACAGCATGTTCGGTTCGACCTCCGGTTACGGCTACGATGACCGCGGCCGCGACACACTGGATGCGATCTGGGCTCAAGTGATGGGTGCCGAAGCGGCGTTTGTGCGTCAGCAAATCGTCAGCGGTACACACGCACTGACCATCGGCCTGTTCGGCCTGCTCCGCCCGGGTGACCTTTTGCTGTCGGTCGCCGGAAAACCTTACGACACGTTGGAAGAGGTCATCGGCATCGCAGGCGATGCCGGTAACGGCTCGTTGCGCGATTACGGAGTCGATTATGCTCAAATCGACTTGGACCGAAACGGACAGTTTGATTATCCCGCCATTCGCGCCGCACTGGAAGCCGACATGGGTCGCGTCAAGGTCGTATTCGTTCAGCGCTCCAAGGGCTATTTGAACCGCCGTACGCTCACCGTTCGCGAGATCGGAGAACTTTGCCGATTTGTCAAAGGAATTTCACCCGAAAGTTATGTTGTCGTCGATAACTGCTACGGCGAATTTGTCGAGGATATCGAACCGACTGCCGTCGGTGCCGACATGATCATCGG
>CAZOHP010000013.1:0-23138 GCA_964579815.1 uncultured Lachnospiraceae bacterium | reverse complement strand
TCGGTTCGAAGCGCGACGAGGTTACGGCACTCATGGCGGATATACTCGCGGCATTGCGCGATCTGATTTTGCTCAAGCGCTCGGACGCGGTGATTCTTCGGTTTTACACCGATCGCGAGGCCGCGAGCGAGTTATGCGAACAAGTGTCGATGCAGATGTTGCTCTCACTGTATGATACGGTGGAGACGACGCGGGGGCAATTGTTGCGCAATGCAAATGTTCGTTTGGCGTTGACGGCGCTGTTTCTTCTCAACAGAACTTGATCTTTTCTGTCATGCGGCAGAGCAAATTCCGAGAAAGGATACCGTAAATACATGGAAAATCAAAACAACAATAAAGATAAAAACGAGATGCGTGCTCGTTCCGCCGAGGGCGGTGCTCCTCACGCTGCGGGCGGCAGACGAAACCCAAACCATCATCGCGGCAATCGCGGTCGCGGCGGACATAAAGGAGCGCCCGGTCAGGAAATCCGTACGGTGACGAACAACTTCGGCACGGACGCGACTGCGGCCGAGTCTAAAAATGAAAAAACGCCGACGTCTTCGGGCAAAGGGACGGCCGGTCGCGACGGCGGTCGGCAGGGCGGCGAGCAAAACGGGCAGGGAGCCAAGCACAACCGCAACCGCCGCCGCGGAGGAGATCATCGCGATCGCGAGCAGAATCGGACGAAGGGTGAAGCGGCGGCAACTGCCGAGCGAGTCTCTCCGACGACTCCCGCCACCGAGCCGCAAAACTTTTCTTCCGCCGCCGTACCGTTTCGCACGGTTCCCACGGTCGATGATCGCGGATTGGACGATATTTTTTCGCCGTTGCATGAGGTTGAAGTGAACGATCCGGCGGCCGAGGAGGCGGCGCGTCGCATTCTCGATGCCGAGGGACCGTTGCTCTTCGATGGTGAGGCGGTTGAGGATACCGCAACGGCGGAAGAAGAGAAAGAGACGGTTGAGATCGTCGGTATCCGTTTCAAAACGCCGGGAAAGATGTATTATTTTGCGCCGGACGGATTGAAGTTGGCGCGTGGGTCATATGCCATTGTCGAGACGACACGCGGCGAGGAATTCGGCGAGGTTTGCTGTGGCAATACGCGGATTCCGACAACGGAAGTGGTGCAGCCGCTGAGTTCGGTTTTGCGTGTGGCGACCGATGAGGATATTCACCACAATGCGTGCAACAAAAAGCGCGAGGACGATGCTTTTCGCATCTGTCAGGAGAAGATTGCCGAGCACGGGCTGGAGATGAAACTGGTGGAAGCGCAGTACACCTTTGACAACTCCAAACTGCTGTTTTATTTCACCTCGGACGGACGCGTGGATTTCCGCGAACTGGTCAAGGACTTGGCGGGGGTGTTCCGCACTCGCATTGAGTTGCGCCAGATCGGTATTCGCGATGAGGCCAAGTTGTTGGGCGGATTGGGTACTTGCGGGCGGCCGCTGTGCTGCGCGGGCTTTCTCTCCGATTTTGTTCAAGTATCCATCAAAATGGCCAAGGAACAAAATCTGTCGCTGAATTCAACCAAAATTTCCGGCTGTTGCGGCAGGCTGATGTGTTGCCTGCGTTATGAATTTGACACCTATGAAAAAGAAATCCGCATGACGCCCTCGGTGGGCAGTACGGTCGAAACGCCGGACGGGCGCGGCGATGTGATTGCCAATCATCCGCTGAAAGGAACAGTGACGGTGCGCTTAACGGATTTGGCCGACGAGGCGCCGCGCGTGTATCATCGCGATCTTGTGCGCGTTTGCGGAAAAGAGCGCTCCACGTCCGGGACGAACCCGGAAACGGATGAACAGGAACAGTTGATGTAAGTTCGGCGCATCGTCCTATGCGATGAATTTTGCTTAAACGAGAGTTTTTTTCAAAAAAAGGTTGCAAAACGGAAGTTTTTGTGATACAATAGAACCACTACAATGTTTTTAGGAGGAAAAACCATGGCATACAAGATTACCGATGATTGCATTGCTTGCGGCGCTTGCGCCGAGGAGTGCCCTGTCGGCGCAATCAGCGAGGGTGACGGCAAGTACGAAATCGACGCTGAGAAGTGTGTGGACTGCGGCAGTTGTGCAGATACTTGCCCTGTCGACGCTCCCAAGGCCGACTGAGTTCGCACATGAAAACCGGTTAAACGGAGCAGAAAGGTTACGGCCTTCTGCTCCGTTTCCGTTATCGGAGGGTTTATGAGCACGGAACTGCTTGCAGATGAGCATGTTAAGGAGATCAATGACGACCTTGTGATTATTCAGAAGAAAAACGGGCTGACTTTTGGCACCGATGCCTATTTACTGGCTTCTTATGTTCATGCGGAGCCGCGTGCGCTATGTGTGGATTTGGGTAGCGGAACGGGGATCGTTTCGCTGTTGTTATTGCAACGGAAACGAATCGCACGTGCGATCGGCGTTGAAATTCAACCTGATTTTTCCGCTCTTATCGAACGAAATGCCGTGCGGAACGGCCGAGAAAGACAATTGAGTGCGTTGTGCGCGGATGTGCGGATATTAGATCAAGCGCTGATCGGAAAGCATTTGGGCGAGACGCAGGGGAGGGCGGCGGACATTGTGGTTTGCAATCCGCCGTATATGAAAGTCGACTGTGGGCGACGCAACGAACATGACGAGAAATATATTGCGCGACATGAGGTATGTGGCGATATCGGTGATTTTTGCGCGGCGGCTGCGCGCGTACTGCGTTACGGCGGCCGATTTTACACGGTATATCGTCCCGATCGGCTGATTGATTTGACGGTTGCGCTGAGAGAATGTCGCCTGGAACCGAAAAAAATGACATTTGTTCATGCCGATGCCGAGAGTGAGCCGTGTATGGTGCTTGTCGAAGCGCGAGCGGGCGGGGCTGCGGGCATGGTGGTGACGGCGCCGCTGTTGTTGCATGCGGTGGAGAGTCGCGCCGAGAAAAGCAGGCCTTTGAGCGAGGCGGCACAACGGGTGTACGATACGATGACGCTTTAGGAGGCGCAGCATGGAAAATACCAAAAGAATACTCAGTTTTACTCGCCGAGCGGTGGATGATTACGGCATGATTCGCGCGGGCGATCGCCTTGCCGTCGGAATTTCCGGCGGCAAGGATTCATTGACATTGCTGTGCGCTCTGGCACAACTGCGGCGCTTTTATCCGCAGCCGTTTGAACTGGTTGCGGTGACGGTGGACATGGGGTTTGCCGAGCCGATGAACATGGACGGTGTACGTGCGTTGTGCGCACAACTCAATGTGCCTTATCATATCAGCACGACCGAGATATACAAGATCATTTTTGAAGTGCGTCGGGAAAAAAATCCCTGCTCGCTGTGCGCCAAAATGCGGCGCGGGGCACTGCACAATGCGGCCAAGGAACTCGGATGTAATGTGGTGGCACTGGGGCATCATTTTGACGATGTGGTGGATACGTTTATGCTCAATTTATTCTTTGAAGGGAGAATCGGGTGCTTCCAGCCGAAAACATATTTGTCGCGCAAAGATCTGACGCTCATTCGTCCGATGATTTACATGCCGGAAAAGGATGTGCGTTATTTCGCTTCGCATGCGGAACTTCCGGTGGTCAAATCAAGTTGTCCCGCCGACGGCAACACCGAACGCGCCGAGATGCGAAAATTGCTGATCGATTTGGAACGGACTTATCCCGGACTTCGCTATCGCATTTACGGGGCGATTCAGCGCGGTGAAGTGGACGGATTTCATTTGCCCGGCACGGGCAGAATGCCGGGGGAGCGGGCTTACAGCGAAGAGGACGAGTGAACGAATTCGTGCAACAACGGTTCGCCAAACCGTTTGCCGAGAGCCTAATTTGATGCCGAGAGGTGTTTTTACGACAAGATGCCCAAAAAGGATGGGGGAAAATCGGTAAAGTTCTCCGAAAGCCGTCTTGACAGTTTGCACAAAAAAGGATATAATGTCACAGGATCGATAAGCGTCGGTCCTGTGATTTTCTATCTTAATTATTATTTGAGCCGCGTTTTGCGGCAGGGAGTGGACATGGAAGTTTTATTTGCAATATCGCTTTCGCTGGTGGCGGGGTTGCTCGTTTCGCGGTTGGTTAAACCGTTGAAATTGCCTGCTGTCACGGGATATCTCATTGCGGGCATTTTGATCGGCCCGTACTGCTTGGGACGATTGGACTTGCCCGGCATGTTGCACACGATGGAGGATGTCGAAGCGCTATCGATCATTTCCAAAGTGGCGCTTGGATTTATCGCTTTTGCCATCGGGACCGAATTTGAATTGAAAAATTTGAAAAAGATCGGCAAGCAGGCCGTTGTGGTCGGTGTGGTGCAGGGCTTGGTCACCGCTTTGGTGGTCGATGCGGCGCTGATCGGGTTACATTTCATTCTCGGCGAGGAAAGACTGCCGATGTCGATTGCTATTATTCTCGGCTCGATCGCAACGGCAACGGCGCCTGCTGCGACATTGATGGTCGTCAAGCAGTATAAAGCGAAAGGCCCGCTGACCAACATTCTGCTTCCCGTGGTTGCGTTGGATGACGCGGTGGGGCTTGTTGTGTTTGCCGTTTCATTCGGCGTGGCGCGCGCAATGGAGAGCGGTGTGGTGGATATCGTTTCCATGGCGGTCAATCCTTTGATCGAAGTGGTCGGTTCGTTGCTGTTGGGTACCGTGCTCGGATTTTTGTTCACTTGGGTGGAAGATCGCTTTAAATCCAACTCGAAGCGGCTTTGCCTTTCCATTACGTTTGTATTGATGGCGGTTTCGCTGTCGATGTTGACTTTTGATATCGGTTCCGTGCATATCGGATTTTCTTCGCTGTTGGTTTGCATGATGCTGGGAACGGTGTTCTGCAATGTTTGCGACAGCGCCGACGAACTGATGGACAAGACGGATAAATGGACGATGCCCATTTACGTATTGTTTTTCGTCTTGAGCGGCGCCGAATTGGAACTGTCTGTCTTTACCAATGTAACGGTTGTGATCATCGGTGTGGTATACATTATTTTCCGCTGCTTGGGCAAATATATCGGTGCGTTCGGCAGCGCGATTTGGACCAAGTGCGACAGCAACATTGTCAAGTATTTGGGTATTACGCTGTTTCCGCAGGCGGGCGTGGCGTTGGGAATGTCCATTATCGTCAAGGAGCAGATGGGCGCGGGCATGGGAGCCTTGGTACGCAACATCATTTTGTTTTCGGTGCTCATTTATGAACTCGTCGGCCCGTTGCTGACCAAGATTGCCTTGACAAAGGCGGGCGATATCACCCCCCGTGCGGAGGTTCCGACACAGCGTATCAGCGTGGCTGAAATGTTTGAGGACGATTCCGATGACGACGAATGAGTCACTCTTTTGAGAAAGACTTTGACTTTTGAAAGATTTTTCTTGATTTCCCCTTGATAATTGAGGAAAAATGTGGTATGATAATACTCGGTAAAAAATAATTATCATGAAAGGCGGTTCTCCATTATGACTTACAACAAAAAATCCATCGAAGACGTTTCCATTGCGGCCGGTACAAAGGTGTTTGTACGTTGCGACTTTAACGTGCCCTCCAAAGACGGCGTGATCACTTCCGACAAGCGCATTGTCGGTGCGTTGCCAACCATCAAATATCTCTTGGACAAGGGAGCAAAGGTGATTCTGTCATCTCACATGGGAAAGCCTCACAGCGTATTCACCGAGGGCTTCAAACTTAACAAGAAAGAATTGGCCAAGATCGCCGAGTTGCCCGAGGCGGAGCGCGAGGCTGCAACTGCCGAGGCATATGCTAAGGCAAAGAAAGATGTGACCAAGTTTTCGCTTAAGATCGTTGCCGACAAACTCAATGAATATTTGGACGGCAAGGTCACATTTGCGACCGACATCATCGGTGATGACGCCAAGGCAAAAATCGCGGCGATGAAGAACGGCACTGCTGTGCTGATCGAAAATGTGCGTTTCGATGCGCGTGAGACCAAGAACGATCCTACGTTTGCCAAGGCACTGGCCGATCTGGCGGGCGAGGGTGGCCTGTATGTAAATGATGCATTCGGTACGGCGCATCGTGCGCACGCTTCCACTGCCGGTGTGGCTGACTATTTGCCGGCCGTGTGCGGTTATTTGATTCAAAAAGAGATCGGTGTGATGGGCAAGGCGCTGGCTAATCCCGATCGTCCGTTCGTTGCGATTTTGGGCGGCGCGAAAGTTTCCGATAAACTGAATGTGATTAACAACCTGTTGACCAAGGTCGACACGTTGATCATCGGCGGCGGCATGGCATACACATTCTTGGCCGCTAAGGGATATGGCGTCGGCAATTCGTTGTTGGATGAAGAAAAGATCGATTACTGCCGCGATATGATGGTTAAGGCAGAGGAAAAAGGCGTTAAACTGCTGTTGCCCGTCGATACGGTGGTTACGTCGAAATTCCCCGATCCCATCGATGCCGAAATTGCGACCGAGATCGTAGATTCCGACAAGATTCCCGCAGACAAGATGGGGTTGGATATCGGAACCAAGACGCGCGAACTGTTTGCCGAGGCGGTTAAAAATGCCAAGACGGTCGTTTGGAACGGCCCGATGGGCGTGTTTGAGAACCCCATTCTGGCGAAGGGGACGATTGCCGTGGCAGAGGCTATGGCGGCTTCCGACGCTACGACGATCGTCGGCGGCGGCGACAGTGCGGCTGCTTGCGAGACGCTCGGTTATGCCGATCGCATTACGCACATTTCGACCGGCGGCGGTGCTTCGCTTGAGTTTCTTGAGGGCCTGGAGTTGCCCGGTATCGCTTGCTTGTTGAACCGGTAATTTTTGCGACAGTGTCTCGGATGGTTTCGAGATACTTTGAAAGAAATTAAATCGCATTGGGATATACGGAACATGTGCGGGGGAACATTTGAAAAAATTTCTCCCGCACCCATAAAAAACATGAGATGAGGTATTATTTATGAGAAGATATGTAATCGCCGGCAACTGGAAAATGAACTTTACGCCTTCCCAAGCAACGGCATTTATCAACGAAATCAAGCCGATGGTTGCGGGAAAGGATAACTGCGATATCGTATTCTGTGCCCCTTACGTGACCATTGCCGCCGCAATGGAGGCTGCTCGTGGTTCGAACATCAAGATCGGTGCGGAGAATGTACATTTTGAAGCGAAGGGAGCCTACACCGGTGAGGTTTCGGCCGATATGCTTAAAGAGATCGGTGTGGAGTATGTGATCATCGGTCACTCGGAGAGACGTCAATATTTCGGCGAGACCGACGAAACGGTAAACAAGAGAACCAAGGCCGCTTTGGCTGCCGGCATGAAGGTGATTTTGTGCTTGGGTGAAGTCAAGGAGCAAAGATTGGCGGGTATTACCAAGGAAATTGTTTCGATGCAGACCAAACTCGACCTGGCCGATGTCAGTGCCGAAGAAATGAAGAATGTTATTATCGCATACGAGCCGGTATGGGCGATCGGCACGGGCTTGACAGCTACGCCCGAGCAGGCAGACGAGACTTGCGGTCAGATCCGCGAGGCGCTTGCCGAAATCTACGGCAAGGATGTTGCCGAAGCAACGGTGATTCAATACGGCGGTTCGATGAACGAAAAGAATGCGGCTGAATTGCTGGCCAAGACCAATGTGGACGGCGGTTTGATCGGCGGTGCTTCGCTGGTGGCAGAGAAGTTTACGGCGATCGTCGATGCGGCGCAATAATTGAACAACAATACAAATGCAGGGGGAAGTTTTCCCCCTTTCATTTGGCCTTGTAAAAATCAATTCATACATGAAACGGGTATTTGCACGGGGAGGTGTTGTAAAATGACTTCGCTTTTGATCGCTTTGATCTATGTTTCTTTTATCAGTTTGGGTTTGCCCGATTCAATGCTCGGCTCGGCCTGGCCGGTGATGCATGAGACTTTCGGTGCGTCGCTTTCGGCGGCCGGCGTGATCACCATGATCATTTCGGGCGGTACGATCATATCAAGTTTATTGTCCGACCGCTTGACGCGCCGTTTCGGCACGGGAGCGGTTACGGTGACGAGCGTGGCAATGACGGCGCTGGCTTTGATGGGCTTTTCTCTGTCGCACGAAATGTGGCAATTGTGCCTTTGGGCGATTCCGTACGGCTTGGGCGCGGGAGCGGTCGATGCGGCGCTGAACAACTATGTGGCCCTGCATTTGGCCTCGCGTCACATGAGTTGGTTGCATGCATGCTGGGGCGTCGGAGCGGCGATCAGTCCCAACATCATGAGCATGTGCTTGGCCGGAACTTGGGGATGGCGGGGCGGCTATCGTGTGGTTGCGGTGATACAAACCGTGCTGGTTGCGGTCTTGCTTTTTTCACTCCCCCTGTGGGGAAAACAATCCGAAACCGATCGCAGTGGCAAAACAGATGCTGCCCCGCTCGGATTACGCGGGGCATTGAAGATCCCGGGCGTTCTTTGGATTATGCTGGCATTTTTCGGATATTGCGCCATGGAGTCGACAGCGGGGCTTTGGGCGGCAAGTTATTTGACGGAATATCGTGGTGTAGGGGAGCAAATGGCGGCTAATTTTGCTTCGTTCTATTACATCGGCATCATGATCGGGCGATTTTTTAATGGCTTGATTGCCGACCGCATGGGGGATCGTCGCATGATACGTGTGGGTATTTTAGGGGCGATTCTCGGTATTGTCATGATCATGCTTCCGCTCACAACAAATGTGGTGGCTCTGGTGGGATTGATCGTGGCGGGAGTGGGCAGTGCGCCTATTTATCCGTCGATCATCCACTCGACACCGGACAACTTCGGGGCGGAGAATTCGCAGGCTATTGTCGGTATTCAAATGGCAAGTGCTTATGTAGGTGCAACATTTATGCCACCGTTGTTCGGCCTGCTTGGACAGTATATCAACATTGGACTGTACCCGTTTTATTTGGCGGTGTTTGCGATATTGATGTTGGTGACGACCGAGCGGCTGTTTCGCATGAAGCGATGAGATTTTTCGCCGATGATGAATGGATCGGCAGAAAAAAGCGCGGGGACTCTTGTTTTTTTTCACAATCTGTGTTATACTATGAGCGGATGATTTCAACGGGGCAGGAAAGGACGGTATAAGTTATGCCGAAATACAGACGCGGTCGCATCAACGATGAAGTTCAAAAAGAGATGGCATCTATTTTGCGGGAGGTCAAAGATCCGCGCGTGAAAGATGCTTTTGTCAGTATAACGGGAGCAGAGGTGACGGCTGATCTCAAATATGCCAAAATCTTTTATTCGGCGTTGCACGGCGACGAGAAAGAACTTTCGCGCGGGTTGAAGTCTTCGGCAACTTTTATTCGCGGCGAATTGGCGCGTCGTCTCAATTTGCGCATCACTCCCGAGTTGACCTTTGTTCGCGATTCTTCGTTACAGCATGGTGCGCATATTGCATCTCTTCTGCATCAAATCGGCGAAATTACACCTGCCGAAGAAACGAATGATGCGGACGAAGACGCCGATCAATGATGGATTATTGCCAAAAAATCGGAAAATGATGCATAAATCCCTTTCTTTTCGGGCAATGATGATGCCGAAAGTGAGGGATTTTTATGCGTATTTTATCGGGCCGATACAAGCGCGTCTGTATGATAGGCGTGACGGCTTTGTTGTGCTTTTCGATCTTGGTTGCGGTTTTGACTTTTTTGCCTGTACACGGTGAGCGGGAAATTTACGATGCGGTAATTCGCCTGCATGTGATTGCCAATTCGGACAGCGAGGAAGATCAAACGCTGAAAATGCGTGTGCGTGATGCCGTTTTGGCGTTGACTGCCGAGCGTTTGCATGATTGCGTCGACCGAGAGCAGGCGCAAGAGCAATTGGCGGTGATACTGGACGAATTGCAATGCGAAGCGGAGCGCGTATTACGCGAAGCGGGGTGTGATGAAACGGTATGCGTTCGATTGGGAGAAGAGAATTATCCTACGCGTAATTATGAATCGTTTTGTTTCCCAGCGGGAACATACGTTTCTTTGCGTGTGATGATCGGCGAGGCTGCGGGGCAAAATTTTTGGTGCGTACTGTTTCCGCCGCTGTGTATGAGCGCGGCGGCTGTTGAGCGCGAAGAAGCGGAGGAAGAATTCATTGCGGTCGGACTCAGCCGTGATCAGTATGCCATCATTACCGAAACGGGAAAAACCAAATATAAAATACGCTTCAAATTTCTTGAGGTGTTCGGGCAATGGTTTGCTCGGGATTGAATGGAGAAGAAAGTGACGAAAAAAGTGGGTTTGTCATGCATGACATCTTGACAAGCGATAAAAAATGCCGTATAATAGAGTAGAAAATAAACGGAGGATGCAATATGAGCAATCTGAATGAACCTAAGAAACAAATGGCGCCGCGCGATGCCTACGGTCGTATGCTGGAAAAACTCGGTGCTGAAAAAGATTTTGTTGTTCTTTGCGCCGATTTGGCAGACGCGACACGCGCGGGGTGGTTTGCCGAAAAATACCCCGAGCGCTATATTGAGTGCGGTATTGCCGAGGCAAACATGATGTCGCTGGCTGCCGGTATTGCAACGACGGGGATGACGGCTGTGGCTTCTGCTTTTGCCATGTTTGCGGCCGGTCGTGCCTATGAGCAGGTGCGCAATTCTATCGCTTATCCCCACTTGAACGTCAAGATCGGCGCCACGCATGCGGGACTTTCGGTCGGTGAGGACGGTGCAACCCACCAGTGCTTGGAAGATCTCGGACTTATGCGCATGCTTCCCGGCATGACGGTATTTTCCCCTTGTGACGGTCCCGAAACGGCAAAGGCGGTTAAGGCTGCCTTGGAGATCGACGGTCCCGTATACATTCGTATGGGACGAGCAGCCCTAGATGTTTTGACGGACGAAAATACCGAATTTGTTCCGGGCAAGGGTATCGTGATGGCCGAGGGCAAGGATGCCGTTATATTTGCGACCGGATTGATGGTGGCCGAAGCATTGAAGGCGAGGGCGCTGTTGGCTGAAAGAAACATTGACTTGGCAGTGGTCAACATCCACACGATCAAGCCGATCGACAGCGAGTTGATCGCAAGTTATGCGGCCAAAACGGGACATGTTTTCACGGCGGAAGATCATTTTGTCGACGGCGGACTCGGCTCGGCGGTCTGCGAAGTGCTGGCAGAACACTGCCCCACACCCGTTTGTCGCATCGGCGTCAAGGATACATTCGGCCGTAGCGGCACGTTCAAAGCGTTGCTGGAACATTACGGAATGAGCGCCGCGTGCATGGCAAATACAATTGAGGCCGTGCTGCGCTGAGATACGGGGCAAGGGACAGGCGCGGATGCGCTTGTCCCTTACTTTATTGAAATGATATGGGTACGCGGGAAAATAGGAAGATACGGTTATTACACGGCTGAGGGAGGGCAAAAACATGGCAGACAAACAAAACGGCGAAGTTCCGGCGCCGCGCTGGAACAGGCAGGAGGTCAACCGCTATCTGTTGCCCGTGCTTCGTTATGCGGACAGTTTGCGGCAGGGCGAGGACAACGAACGACTTGCCGAGCATGCCGAGGCTTCCATGGCAACTTATCCGCAAGCATATGCGCAGCTTTCTCGCGTTTGGCGTACGGGTTCGACCGAGGTACTGGACCAATGGTTCGGTCAATTTGCCTGCGATGATGCACTGATTGACGAGGCCTTTGATATTATTGATCGCGACGGGGGAGAACGTGCGAGAGGTCAAACTGCGTTTTCTTATGAAAAGCAAATGTATTTTGCGGGACTGTTTCGTATCAGTGAGGAAGGGCGAACGGTCGATTTGATTCAACCTTTTGAGCAATACTATTTCCGCGACGAGGTGATTTATCGTGATTATCTTTACCGCCGCGTTCGGTTGGGCGATGAATGTATGGCTTGGATTCGCCGCTATTTACCGTACTACAACCGCATTCGCGCATGGTATCGTGAAAACGGCGAGGCTCGGAGTGGTGTAGGGTACGAATATGTTGCCTATATGGAGTTGTATGACCATTTTCGTGAGCGCATGATGTATGCGGATCGATTGAAAGAAGAGCGGCAGGCGCTGGAATACGAACGCGGAGGCTTGGGGTGGTTTCATCGTGCACGCAAGCGGGAGATCGGTGATGAACTGCATGCACTGGACTTACGCGAGTTGACGATGCAACTGGAAGATGCAACCGAACGTTACGAGGCTTACGAGGCGCAGTTTCTTCCCGAGCGCGAGGCTTGGCTGAACGAACTGGAATGCGCGCCTCTGACCGCTTTCGGGCGAAAAAAGGAATTGAGGCAAAAACTCTCCGAGTTAGAAGAAAAATTGAGAGCGTATCGTGCCGAGTTGAAGTTGGATGAATTACACGAGAAACATAGAAAAATGCTGAAGAGCAAAGGAAAATGAAGGGAAAATAACCATGGTAGCCAATTATCACACGCATACCTCGCGGTGTCATCACGCGACAGGGACGGAGAGAGCATATATTGAAAAAGCCATTGCCGAGGGGCTGGATACGCTGGGATTTTCGGATCATGTCCCCATGCCGTTTGCCGACGGGCATCAATCGGGGTACCGCGTTTTGATCGAAGAATTGGAAGATTATATCCGGACTCTTGAGGCATTGCGAGAGGAATATAAGGATCGTATCCGCATCTTGATCGGATTTGAGGCGGAATATTATCCCGATGTGTTTGCGGATATGCTGGCATTGATCGGTCGCTATGATTACGATTACCTCATTCTCGGGCAACATTTTATCGGCAATGAGGATGTTCCGTCATGTACCGCGCCGACCGACAGTGAAGAGCGACTTTGCCGCTATGTCGATCAAGTGATCGAAGCATTGAAAACGGGGAAATATACTTATGTGGCACATCCCGATGTTCTCAATTTCAAGGGAAACGACGAGGTCTACGGGAAGCACATGCGTCGGTTGTGCGAGGCGTGTCTTTCGCTGGATATTCCGCTGGAGATCAATCTTTTGGGAATGCGAGACGGGCGTCATTATCCGTCCGAGCGGTTTTTTCGTATAGCGGCAGAGGTAGGTAACGCGGTTTTGCTGGGATGTGACGCGCATGAGCCGTGCTCCGTGGCTGACCCGGAGAATGTTCGCGCCGGTTATGAATTGGCCGAGCGACTCGGATTACAAGTGTCGGAGCGTCTCGTGCTGCGGAATCCTCGGGCGTGATCGAACGGAAAAAACGATAGGAAGGAGAGCAAAACCGTGTGTGCAAAGCGATATCATCACCGTGGACATGGACGCAAAAAGTCCGAACACGGGCGAATGATGCTACAGAACGAGTTAGAGGCGCGCGGCTGGAACTCGGAGATGCGCAAGTGGCTGCTACCGCCTGCCGGACGTGTGAATGTGGCGGATGGTCATGGCGTCGCGACGAGCGAACGCTTTTGGTGGGAGCGAGACGTGCTGGCCAAAGAAAAAACAGAAGAATTTCGCCTGTGCAAGGAAAAAGAACAGAACAAACAAAGGCGACGCGCGCGGCAGATGGAAGAATTTCAAAGGCGCATGACGCAGTTAACGGTCTCAAACGAGCCAAAGGACGAATATCCCTTGGCTCGCGGCATGAAGCGCCATTTCATTTTACACATTGGGCCGACAAACAGCGGCAAGACCTATGACGCGCTGGAACGGCTCAAACGGGCGGCGTCCGGGGTGTATCTCGGCCCCTTGCGTTTACTGGCACTGGAAATTTATGACCGCTTTCAAAGTGAGGGCGTGCCGTGTTCCATGGTGACTGGGGAGGAAGCGCTGATCGATGACGAAGCCGGTGTTACGGCCTGCACCATTGAAATGATGGATAGCACAAAAATGTATGATATTGCGGTGATTGACGAGGCGCAAATGATTTCCGATCCTTTTCGCGGTCACAATTGGACGTGCGCCATTTTGGGTATATGCGCCGATGAGATTCACGTGTGCATGGCTCCGGAGGCCGAGAAGATTGTCGTTGCCATGATACGTGATTGCGGCGACGAATTTGAGATCGTTCGTCACGAGCGCAAAACGCCGTTGACGTTTCGGCCGGGGGATTTCCGCCTGAAGCAGGTGCAAAAGGGAGATGCTCTGATCGTTTTTTCCCGTCGTGCCGTGCTGGAATTGGCAGCTGAACTGGATCGTCTTAAGGTGCGAACCAGTGTGATCTACGGCGATTTGCCTCCGGCCTCGCGGAGAGAGCAGGTGCGCCGTTTTATGGAGGGCGAAAGCGATGTGGTTGTCAGCACCGATGCGATCGGCATGGGCATGAATTTGGCGATTCGACGCGTGATCTTTGTGGAGACGAGTAAGTTTGACGGCGTGGAGCATCGTCCGCTCAAACCGACCGAAATCAAGCAGATCGCGGGCCGTGCGGGGCGTTTCGGGCGGTTTGACGAAGGCATTGTGATGGCCATGCAAAATGGCGATCACATTCGAGCGGGGCTGGCGGCTAAACCGGAACAGATATCGATTGCCTATCTCGGATTTCCCGAGATATTGCTGAACATGGAGTCGTCATTGCGTCGCATTTTGACCGATTGGTCGCAGACCGAGACAGCGGGGTTTTATCAAAAGATGGACGTGGGTGAGATGATGACATTGCACGATGCACTTTTGACTGCGGACAAAGCGATCTTTTCGGTGCTGGACAAACCGACGCTTTATCGCATGATCACCTGCTCGGTCAATGTCAAAAACGAGGCTATGGTGGCGCAGTGGATCCAATATTGCGAAGAATATTTGCGGCAGATGGAGTTGTCGGTGCCCGTACCATGCAAATCCGATGATCTGCGGGCGCTGGAGACCGAGTATCGTTGCTTGGATCTGTATTTTCAGTTTGGGCGGCGTATGTCACGCGGCTATGATTACGACTATTTGCTGAAACGTCGGCGAGAATTGGAAGATGCGATCGATGAGCAGTTGCGGGGTAAGAGGATATATGCTCGCCGTTGCAGTGAATGCGGCGGGGCATTGCCTTACGGCAGTTCACGAAGAATGTGTCGCGATTGCTTTAAAAAAATATATCGGGCGAGTGTGTAATCGCCGGTGAAAGGATAGAACATGAAACGGAATGTTAAGAATATGATCGGGGAGTGGGCGCAGATTACACTCGGCTGTGCGATATTGGCGATAGGAATGAATTTGTTTTTGGTTCCGAGCCGCATATCGTCGGGGGGAGTCGGTACACTGGCCACGATATTTCTTTATCTTTTTCATATTCCGCTCTCGGTGACAACGCTTGTGCTCAACGCGCTGTTGTTATTGCTGGGCTATCGATATCTCGGACGTGGTGCGGTGATCAAGACGGTGGGAGGCGTTGCGCTGCTTTCGATATTTTTGGAGTTGACCGTCTTTCTTCCCGTTTACACGGATGATGTGCTGATGGCAACATTGGGGGGCGGCGTGCTGGTTGGTGTCGGCGTTGGGCTGGTGGTACGATGCGACGGTTCCACCGGCGGCTCGGATTTTGCCGCTCTGATGCTTCGGCGCTTTTTTCCGCATCTTTCCACGGCAAGGTTGATCTTGGTGATCGATTGCGTGATCATTGCCGTATCGGGCATTGTATTTCGCAGCGTAACGGTGACACTGTATTCGCTGTTGTCTATGATTGTGGCGTCCAAAATTACCGATCTGATCTTAATGCACGGATCGGCGGCGAAGTCGGTTTATATTTTGTCTGCCAAGAGCGCGGAAATTGCCGAGATCATATTGCGTGATTTTGCACGAGGGGTGACCGGCGTTTACAGCCGAGGCATCTATTCCGAGCGTGACTGCATGATGTTGCTTTGCGTGGTCAGCCCGAAGGAGTTGCCAAGGCTTGTGAAGCAGGTGCGTGCTTTGGATCAAACGGCCTTTGTGATTATTACCGATGTTCGTGAGGTCGTGGGTGAGGGCTTTCGGGCGATGAACCAATATTCCGCAGGAGAAAACAAATGATTTATGCGCGGATCAAACGACGATAAAGTATTGATATTTCGACGGAATTGTGTTATAATAAACTGGTTGACGTGCGTCGGCAAAAGGGGAGGGAGCGATCGTGGAAGAACAACGGGGTTATGTTGATATGGATGAAACGTCGGTTGCCCGATCTTTGGCTCGTGTGCTTGCGATTCGATCGCCCGAGGACATTCGAAACCTTTCGGAACAGGAGATTTCGGTGTTGTGCGATGATTTGCGCCGCGTTCTGATCGATCGTACCGAGAAAAACGGCGGTCATTTGGCTTCCAATCTCGGCGTGGTGGAAATGACGGTTGCAATTCATCGTGTATTTGACGCACCGCGTGATCATATTATTTTCGATGTGGGTCATCAGAGTTATGTGCATAAATTGCTGACAGGCCGCGCTGAGCGCTTTGAATCATTGCGGCAACCGGGCGGGCTATCCGGATTTCCTCGGCGTGACGAAAGTGAATACGATGCCTTTGGTACGGGGCACGCCTCTACCTCGCTTTCCGCCGCCATCGGATTTGCCGGGGCAGATCGCCTTCGAGGCTCGGATGCTTACAGTGTGGTGGTGTTGGGCGATGGCGCTTTGACGGGTGGCATGATTCATGAAGCGCTCAACAATTGTGCCCGATATCTGAACCTCATCATTATTCTCAATGAAAACGAAATGTCCATTTCGAAAAATGTGGGACATTTTGCCCGTTTGCTGACAAAGTTGCGCACGGCGCCGGGGTATTCTCGTACCAAATCGTTGCTGGAGCGTTTTCTGGACCGGTTGCCGTTGATCGGCAAGCCGCTTTTGCGGGGGCTGCGTAGTTTGAAAACGGCGGTAAAGCGATTGGCGTATCGAAGCAATTATTTTGAGTCCATGGGGTTGAATTATTATGGTCCTGTGGACGGGAACGATGAACATGCGGTGGAACAGTTGTTATGCACGGCAAAGGCCAAGGGCGGGTGTTCATTGGTCCATCTGCGCACGGTCAAGGGTAAAGGGTATGCCTGTGCCGAACAGGATCCGGACCTCTACCATGGCATATATCCGATGGCGGCCGCCGCAGATGCGATAAATTCGACTTTCTCGGCGGTGTTTGGACATGTGCTGACCGATCTTGCCCATGATCGGAACGATATCTGTGCCATCACGGCCGCTATGCGGCAGGGAACGGGGCTGGATCCTTTCTTTACGGCGCATCCCGCCCGCTTTTTCGATGTCGGAATTGCCGAGGAACATGCAATGACGTTTGCCGCCGGATTGGCCGCAAACGGAATGTTGCCCGTCGTGGCGGTCTATTCCACTTTTCTTCAGCGAGCTTATGATCAGATTTTGCATGACGTTGCACTGCAACGGTTGCCGGTGCTGATTGCCATTGATCGAGCGGGTTTCAACACCGCCGACGGTGTGACGCATCATGGAATTTATGACGTTTCTTTTCTTTCTCATATTCCGGGCATTGATATTTACGAGCCGCCGACGACAGTGGCGCTTGCCCGTTTGTTGCGACAACTCATCGGGGCGGGAATGACACATCCCGTCGCCGTTCGATATCCCTCGGGCGGCGATCGTGCGGCCATTGTTTCCTATTACGAGAGTTCGGGCACCTGCCGACTCTGTGACGGTGTATATGCCAATTTTGATCCTGCGAAACCGCCTGCAACGGTTGTTGTGACGTACGGACGGCTGACGGAAAATGTGTTGCATGCCGCCGATGCTATGAGCGATAAACGAGTGGGTGTGGTGCTACTGGAGCGATTGCGTCCGTGGAATGATACGGTAGACGCGCTACATGAACTTTGTAACCATGGAACCGAGAAACTTGTTTTCTGCGAAGAGGGAATTCGGTCGGGCGGCATCGGTATGAATCTTATGACCGAACTGCGTGAGAAAATTCCGAAAGAATGTCAGCCGGATATTCGGTTACTTGCCATTGATGACCGCGCTGAGGGCATTCCTACGCCATGTAAAGCGCAAACGTCGCTTCGGGCCGTAGGTTTGGACACCGATGACATATGCAAGGCCATTTGCGAATAAAAAGTCGTTTCAAAGCATTGCTTTGAAACGACTTTTTTGTTAATATTGTGCCGAGCGATATTTCTTTCGAATCAATATCCACAGCAGAAAGGTCGCAACCAGCGAGACGATGACGATGGCAACGGCATGGATACCGCTACCGACGGAAGACTCGATCTTGAGTTGCTCCCATAACTCGTTGGCAATTTCTTGCGTTTCTGTGTCAAGCGCGTAATAGTAAGTGGCTGTTAATTGCGAAAGGTCCGGGTAAAGAATGCTCATGGCGTCCTCGTGCCATTCTTCCATGTCGGCAATATAATCTTCGTTCTCGCGCACCAGTATGTTGGGACTGGCATAGCCGATGTATTCGGCGTTGGCAACGGCAATTTCTTCCGAGAGCATGAAGTTGATATATGCTTCGGCGAGTTCCTTATGCTGCGCGCCTTTGGGAATGCACATGGCGTCGACAAATACGTTGGTGCCCTCGACAGGATAATAGAAAGCCAGCGCATCGTTGCTGTCGTACATGGTTAAATAGTCACCCGCATAGTACGGTGCAATGGCTGCCGATTCGCCTTTCATTTTGTTAAATACTTCATCCATGACGTAACCTTGGACGATGGATTTTTGACTTTTAAGATATCCCAGAGCGATCTCCCATTCGGCGCGGTCGGTTGTATTAACGTCAATGCCTTGATAGTACATGGCTGTGCCGAAAGCGTCGCGGGCGTTGTTAAATTGCAGAATTTTGCCGCTGTATTTTTCGTTCCAAAGTAATTGCCATGAGCCTGTGTCGGCTTCGTCGACCATATTCCGGTTGTAGATCACGCCGACCATTCCGTAGGTGTAGGGGACCGAATAGAGGTCATCCGGGTCATAATAGGTACCGCGAAATTCCTCGGCAATGTAGGCAACATTGGGAATGTTGTTTAAATCCAAAGGGGTGAGCATATCCTCTTGGATCATACGCTGAATCATGTAATCCGACGGAATGACGATATCGTAACTGGTTGATCCGCTACGCAACTTGGCATACATATCCTCGTTGGAAGCGTAAGTGGTATAATTGACTTTGACGCGCACGCCGTATGTTTCGTAATAATATTCCTCAAACGCTGCGTTGACGTCCAAAGTACCCTCCGAACCGTCCGAAATATATTCGCCCCAGTTATAGACATTGAGTTGGATTGTGTTACTGTTTCGGCAGGAAGAGAAGCAAAACAGTGTCAAAAGACAAAGCGATACGATCAGAAAAACGCGCAACTTCATTTTGATTCACCGCCTTCTTTATCCGATGCGGGCGCACGATGCTTTTGCATGTGCTCGCGCACCTTGCTTGCGCTGTCGGACAATCGGTTTTTCAGTCCTTCGCCGTTTGACAGATTGGTCAAAATGAGCAGTGTCAAAATAGCAATGATCATCAGCGTCGACAATGCGTAGATATCTGGTTTGACTTCTTTTTTTGTCATTGAGTAGATAAGAATGGGAAGTGTTTGGAAATCACTGCCCGAGCAAAAATAAGAAATGACAAAATCATCCAGCGACATGGTGAACGCCATAATGAAACCCGTGACGACGCCGGGCATAATACAAGGCAACTCGACTTTGAAAAAGGACTGCACGGGAGTGCACCCGAGATCCAATGCCGCCTCGGGCAGAAACTTATCCATTTGGCGGAATTTTGGAGTGACATTGAGGATAACGTAGGGGAGATTAAATGTCACATGAGCGATCAGCAATGTGACGAAATTAAGTTTTTCGGTCGAACCTATGGCGGTACCGACGAAGACGAACAGGAGCATCATCGAAATACCGGTGACGATATCAGGGTTCATCATGGGAATATTGGTGATTGAGGTAATGGTGCCGCGCAAAAATTTTGAATGCATGCGATCCAACCCCAAAGATGCCAGTGTTCCGATGATTGTGGAGATCACGGCCGAACTGACGGCCAAAATCAGCGTATTTTTCAGCGCGTTGAACGTTTCGGAACTGCGGAACAGCTCCTTGTACCAATAAAAGGAAAAACCGGTGAAAACACCTGTATTGTTGGTGCTGTTGAATGAAAACAGCATCAACACGAGAATGGGAATGTAGAGAATGGCCAAAATGAAAGCGATGTAAGATTTGGAGAGTGCTTTCATACGATCACCGTCCCTTCATCGTCCGAGAAACGGTTCATGACGGCCATAGAAATGAGAATCAAGATCATCATGACCAGCGAAATTGCGGCGCCGACGTTATAAGTGGCGGGGGTTTGGAACTGGCGCTCAATGGTATCACCGATCAGATCAAACGTACCGCCGCCCAACTTTTGCGAAATGTAGAACGTTGAGATGGATGGCACGAATACCATCGTGATGCCGGAAATGATGCCAGAGGTGGACAGCGGGATAATGACGCGAGTCAATGTATGCAGGCTATTGCAACCGAGGTCATTGGCCGCTTCAATGTAGCGATTATCCATTTTGGAAATGACCGAATGGATGGGCAGTACCATATAGGGCAGAAAGTTATAGACCATGCCGAATACAACTGCGGGCGCGGTCCCGACGATATGCACGGGATCAAGCCCCAACCGTATGAGAAAATTATTGAGAAAACCGCCGTCATCGAGAATGGCCATCATGGAGTAAGTGCGAATGAGCAGATTCATCCACATCGGCAACATGACCAGTAAAATGACGATCTTTTGTGCCCGTTGACTTAATTTAGCGATGCAGTAGGCCAAAGGATAGCCGATTATAAGGCAAAGAAATGTGGCGATGACGGCCATGGAGACAGAAAGCAAAAACGTTTCGGTGTGGTCGCCCAGCGCCAGCAAATTGCTCCACGTGAAGTTGCCGTTGGCATCGGTGAAAGCGTAATAGAGTACGAACAACAGCGGCGCGACGATAAACATGATCATCCATACAGTGTGCGGGGCAACGGCAAACGATGCGAAGCGGGAAGAACTTTTACGTGCGGGAGGTTGATAGGTCTGTTTTGTCATTGCGCATCCTCCTCGGTCTCCGGCTCGGATAACTTGTCCAATTCATCCGAGAAAGAGGAATAATCGCCAAATCGATCGGAATAAATGGATTTTTTCATCACGTGGACGGCATCCGGTTCAATGTGTAAGCCGATGGTCGTATTGGGGGCTGCGTAATCTGATGTTTCGATCATCCATTTGAAACCGCAGACGTCAACGATGATCTCATAATAATCCCCTTTGAAAGTGACGGTGCTGACAGAGCCGCGCAACATACCCGACTCGGGCTCAACGACATCCACATCTTCGGGACGAATGACAATATCGACCGCCTCACCGGGAGCAAAGCCGCTGTCTAAGCATTTGAAATCTTGGCCTGCAAAATGAGCTCGGAAGTCCTCGGGCATTGTTCCGTCGATGATGTTGCTCTCGCCGATGAAGTCCGCGACAAACGCGTTGACAGGCTCATTGTAAATATCGGTCGGTGTACCGATTTGTTGGATGCAACCGTCGGCCATGACAACGACGGTATCCGACATGGACAGTGCTTCCTCTTGGTCGTGTGTAACGTAGATGAAAGTGATGCCTGTGCGCTTTTGCATATTTTTGAGTTCAACCTGCATATCCTTACGCAGTTTGAGGTCAAGCGCGCCGAGCGGTTCGTCGAGCAGCAATACTTTGGGATGGTTGATCAGTGCACGTGCAATGGCAACGCGCTGTTGTTGCCCTCCCGAGAGTGTGGCGATTTTGCGTCGCTCAAAGCCGCGTAGGTTGACCATGGCCAACATATCTTTCACTTGGCGCACAATTTCGCGCTCGGGCATGTGTTTGAGCCGCAGACCGAAAGCGATGTTTTCAAACACATTTAAGTGAGGAAACAGCGCGTATTTTTGAAAAACGGTGTTGACGTGACGTTGATAGGCGGGAATATCGTTGATACGCTTGCCGTCAAATATCAAGTCACCCTCATCGGGGGTCTCAAAACCGCCGATGATGCGCAACGTGGTCGTTTTACCGCAGCCCGAAGGGCCGAGAAGAGTGATAAACTCTTTGTCGTGAATGTCCAAATTGATGTGATCGAGAATGGTTTCTCCATCAAAACTTTTGGAAATGTTTTTGAGTTGGATCAAGATGTTTTGATTCATTCCGCATAAATACCCCTTTGAAATAAAGAAATATATACCAGCCTTCCTCTTTTGAGCCGCGTGGCGGAACAGCGAACAGTGGGACGCAAAAAGCCGTGACCGCCGGGAGGCGTGTCCGTGCAGACGCCGGTTTCTGTGTAGACTGTCCGAAAGGTCTAATGTTTATTGTAACAGAATATGATAAAAAATGCAATACATTTCCGATGATTTTCGAAAATTCGTGATTATTCCCAATAAAGTGCCGTTATCGGCCGAATTTTCGAATTAACTATGTGAAATCTCCATAAATCGGAATCATTCTCCCGAATACTCAAAAATCCGCGTGACGATGTTCGTGTTGATCGATGAAAACAGATCGAAAGAGTTGCAAGCAAAACGCGTAGAGCGAAAGGGCGCTTCCGCGTCGCAAAAGCAGGTAAACAGCGAAGACCCAGAGCAAAAAAAGTACGACTGCCGATAGCGCAGACAGCACATATTCCGCCGTGCGCGGTAGCAGCGAGGGAAGAGGAGGGTGGCGAGCACATAACGCGCACAACAGCACCGTTCCGCCGTCAAAGCCTCGCAACGGTAAGAGATTGAGCAGTCCGAGATAGAGGGAGAGCGGAAAGAAAATCGTAGTTGTCATTGGGGTGATCATTTGAGAAATCATGGCCGTGAGCAAATTGCAAAGAGGGCCGCCCAAGGCCGTGATTGCCTCGGCACGATAGGAGGTAAAGGTTTGATCGGTGATCAAGCGAAAACCGGTGGCGGTCAATTTGATTCGTCGGAAGCGAATACCGACCGTCGCGGCGGCCACTGTGTGCCCAATGCCGTGCAGAAAAACGGCAAGCAGTGCGGATATCCACGGCGTTGGATCCTGTGGCCCCAATTCCATTCCTCATGTACCTCCGTATCGAATTGATATGCGCGTGAATTCGGTTGCGCCCAAAATCGTGCGGCGAAACCGCAATAATATATGCTGTGTTGATCGGATGTAATGCATTACCGGGTATTGTTATGTACCATATTGCTTGGCGGGTGTCCGGTGAAATCTTCATGTGAGAACATGGGAATGAGCGCCGGGAAGTTTTACTCGGGAGATAAAAAAGAAAATCAAATCTTTTTTTCAAAAAAGACTTGACATTTTTCGGTTTTGTGTTATAATTAATTTGTTGTGAGCGAAAAGATCGCGAAGCAACGGAAGATGCGAGAG
>CAZOHP010000012.1:4529-23191 GCA_964579815.1 uncultured Lachnospiraceae bacterium | reverse complement strand
CCACGACCTCTAGCGTGACAGGCTAGCGCTCTAACCAACTGAGCTACCAGGCCATCCTCTTCACAACAGCGATATTATATCACATGAATTTCAACTTGTCAAGCCTTTTTTCGCATTTTCCGAAATTTTTTTTGATAGACCGGGAAACATGACAATATGCCTCGCGTGACATCAAAACACCGCCGACCTCTGTCATTCGATCCGTTCCAGCACCAGCGGCCGCACGGAGGGAATTTCATCACCGATAACCGTGGAAAGTAGCAGGCGCGCCCGGGCGGCAGCGAACAATTCCTTACGTGCGGCATAAAGCCGGGCGATCGGCTCACCCGCGCGGACATAGTCGCCCGTTTTGGCCAGCAGGAAAATTCCCGCCGCAAAGTCAATGGTATCGCCCACGGTGTTACGACCTGCGCCGAGCAACAGCGCGGCTGTACCGTAGCCCTCGGTATCCACATGGGTAATATATCCGTCGCGCGGCGCCAAAACAACCTCTTGGTATGCTGCCGGGGCGAAACGATCGGGATGATAGATCAGTTTCGCGTCACCGCCTTGGGCGGCGACCATACGGGCAAAGGTTTTCAGCGCCATACCGTTCCGCAGGCTCTGATCCGCTAATGCCTCGCACTCGGCCATGCTGCCGCGATCGGCCAAAACCAGCATATTGGCCGCCAAGGTCACGCACAAGGTGCGCAGGTCCTCGGGGCCGGCGCCGCGCAGGGTTTCGATGGCTTCAACGACCTCAAGCGTATTACCGATGGCGCATCCCAGCGGTCGGTCCATATCGGTAATCAATGCCGTCACGCGCTTACCGGCTCGGCGGCCGATCTCGACCATCATACGTGCCAGCGCGCGACTCTCCTCCGACGTTTTCATAAATGCGCCGCTTCCCGTTTTGACATCAAGCACAATGCAATCGTCATCTGCGGCAAGTTTTTTGCCCATGATACTTGCGGCAATCAGCGGCATACTGTCAACCGTTGCCGTGACATCGCGAAGTGCATACAATTTTTTATCGGCGGGTGCCAGTTCGGCGCTTTGCCCCACAATGGCAATCCCGACATCATTGACGACGCGCTCAAATTCTTCGGGGGCAAGTTGAGTACGAAAACCGGGGATCGCCTCCAGTTTGTCGATGGTCCCCCCCGTATGTCCCAAACCGCGTCCGCTCATTTTGGCCACTTTGAGTCCAAGCGACGCAACCATAGGCGCCACGATCAAGGTGGTTTTATCGCCCACGCCGCCCGTGGAATGCTTATCAACACGAACACCGTCAATATGCGAAAAGTCCGGCCGTTCTCCGGAATCGCGGATCGCCAGTGTCAGCGCGGTCGTCTCCGCCTCGTTCATACCGCGAAAATATACGGCCATGCAAAAAGCCGCCGCTTGGTAATCGGCGATATCGCCGCGCACATATCCCTTGATGAAACAGCGGATCTCCTCTTCTGTCAGCGTCTTGCCGTCACGTTTTTTCTTGATTATATCATAAGTTCTCACAAATCATCCTCCGTAAATGCCACGGGCAACAGTTCCCCCAAACGATACGTGCCGTCTTTCAGCACAAGTTTCAGTTCCGGCGTACAAAATTCGGCCAGCACCTGGCGGCAAATTCCGCAAGGAGAGCAATGTCCGCAATCCTCGTTTGCGCGTCCGCCCGCAATGGCCATGGCCTCAAACTCACGTTCTCCCGCCGCCACGGCGGAAAAGATCGCCGTTCGTTCGGCACAATTAGTTGCGCCAAACGAAGCATTTTCCACATTAACGCCCGTGTACACCCGACCGCTCGCGCACAGCAATGCCGCACCGACAGTATAATGGGAATATGGCGCGTAGGCAAGGTCTCGTGCCCGTACCGCCATATCAAACAACGCCCGATCGCTCATTTTCATTCCTCCTTACGATCTCACGCGCGCACCTGCGCCCAAAAACTATCGCCCGCCGTTGTACCGCGATCGATGCCGAGCATATCCAGCACGGTTGCCGAAATATCCGAAAAACCGATTCTCGTGCCGAGATTCACACCACACCGCACGCCGGGACCGCAAATCAGCATGGGGGTGTATTCGCGTGAGTGGTCGGTTGACGGGGTGGACGGATCACAGCCATGGTCGGCAGTGATGATGAGCACATCATTTTCGCCGAGCGTGGGGAGCAATTTCCCCAACTGACCGTCGAACCGAGTCAACGCCGCGGCATAACCGTCCACATCGTTCCGATGTCCGTAGATCATGTCAAAATCAACCAAATTGACAAAGCACAATCCGCAAAAATCGCGCTGTACCAGCGAAAGAGTGATATCCATTCCCTGCTCGTTATTTTCGGTGCGGTAACTTTCCGTCACCCCAACGTCTGCAAAAATATCGCTGATTTTGCCAACCGAGATAACATCCATACCGCTTGCTTTTACACAGTCCAGCATGGTTTGCCCGGGCGGCTGCAAAGAATAATCATGGCGGCGAGGTGTACGCACAAACGGATACTCACCCGCAAACGGGCGAGCGATGACACGCCCGACGCCGTGTTGCCCGGTCAGCAAGGCCCGTGCCTGTCGGCAATACTCATACAGTTGTTCAACGGGCACAATATCCTCGTGTGCCGCGATCTGAAACACGCTGTCTGCCGAAGTATAAACGATCAAGGCTCCCGTACGCAGATGTTCCGTACCGAAATCGCGAATGACCGCAGTGCCAGAATAAGGGCGATTACAGAGGACCTGCCGCCCCGTTACACGCTCAAAGGCCCGGATCAACTCTTGCGGGAAACCGTTCGGGTAGGTGGGAAGTGGGCGTGGCGACACCACACCGGCAATCTCCCAGTGCCCGATGGTAGTATCTTTGCCCATGGAACGTTCACGCATCCGAGCATAACAGGCCGCAGGACTAATCGAAGCATCGGCACCGTCCACTCCCTCGATATGCAAAAGCCCCAGTTGTTCCAAATGGGGGCAATGAAAGGCGGAAGAAGCACGAACGGCTCTCAGTGTATTACTTCCCGCATCGCCGAACGCAGCCGCATCGGGTGCCTCGCCGATGCCGAGACTGTCCAGCACAATCAAAAATACTCGTCTGATCATATCACTCATATCACGCAATGGTCAACGCGACCTCAATCATATCCACAAGCGAGGTTTGACGTTGTTCGACCGTCATTTTCTCGCCGTTGCCGACAAAGGAATCACTGACAGTACAAATACAAAGGGCTTTTTTCCCGGCTCGCGCCGCATTGCAATACAGCGCCGCCGATTCCATCTCAACACCCAGCACGCCCATTTTGGCCCAATCCATATCGCTGTGGGCATCATCGTAAAACATATCGGCGCTGAACACATTTCCGACGCGGTAAGTCAAGCCGCGTATCTCACAAACATCCGCCGCACGACTAAGCAAGCCGAAGTCGGCAATAGGAGCAAACGTACCCGGCAAACGGTATTGCACCGCGTAATTACCGTTAGTACAGGCCGCCTGTGCCAAAATGAGCGAGCCCAGCGGCAGGTCCTCTCGGAACGAACCGCATGACCCGACGCGGATGATGTTCTGCACGTCAAAAGCATGGTACAGTTCATAGGAATAGATGCCGATTGACGGCTGCCCCATTCCCGAGGCCATGACCGATACGCGTTTTCCCCGGTAGTAACCCGTATACCCCTGTACGCCGCGCACATCGTTGACCAGTTTGGCATTTTCCAAAAAAGTTTCGGCGATAAAACGCGACCGCTTCGGGTCGCCCGGCATGAGGACCGTTTCGGCAAAATCCTCACGGGCCGCCGCGATATGAAGGGTAGGTGCATTCATATTCATTTTCTCCTTACTCAATATTCTGCAGTTTCCGCGTGATCTTCTTTCAGCAGGCGAACCAGGCGGCTGGTGCCAAGGCGATCAGCCCCCATGGCGATCATGTCCTCGGCGTCCTCGATGCTTGAAATGCCCCCGGCCGCTTTCACTTTAACCTGCGAACCGACATGCGTTCGCAACAGTGCCACATCCTCACGCGTTGCGCCGCCGGTGGAAAATCCTGTGGACGTCTTGATATAATCTGCCCCCGCATCGGTGACAATACGACACATGCGCACTTTTTCGTCCTCGCCGAGCAGGCAGGTCTCGATAATCACTTTCAGGATTTTATCACCGCAAACAGTTTTGACAGCACGGATTTCATCCGCGATCTCCGCATCGCGACCATCCTTGAGGGCGCCGACATGAATGACCATATCGATCTCATCTGCGCCGTTTTGAATGGCATCCCGTGCCTCGGCACACTTCACGGCTGTGGTGCTGTAACCGTTTGGGAAGCCGATCACAGTGCAGATAGCCAAGCGATCGCCCACATAAGCCTTTGCCTGTCCAACATAGGCAGGAGGAATACAAACCGACGCCGTTTTGTATTTCATACCGTCATCGCACAGCGTGCGAATGTCATTCCACGTTGCGGCCACCCCCAATTCGGTGTGGTCGCACCGGGAAAGAATGTTTTTGATATCCATTGAAGAAACTCCTTATCTTTTCATGGCACGGTCGGCGTTTTCGGTCATGGTCAAGGTCAGCATGCCTCCCTGCATCATACGTCTTACGCTCAAGCGAAGCATACCGAGCGTCTCGCCATCCAGCACGGCGCGTTCAACATAGATACCCTTTCCCTCTCGTCTGACGGTAAAGGTATTGCCCGAGGCCAAACGAATGGAACTTTCTTCAAAATAGGGTGAACCGATCAGCATTAGATTTTGGCCGGAAACGGGGAATATCCCCATGGCATTCCACATATAACAAGACGAAAGTCCGCCCGAATCGCAGTTGCCGGGCACGCCGCCCTCGCCGGTTGTAAACATATATTCGGTTCCTGCCGTCACAACCTCGCAAAGTTTATCATGGCGACCTGCATAGGTGTAGGCATAGGGCGTTTCCATGTCCGTTTCGTTATTAAATCCCTCGAAGCGCGTTTGGGTTGACTCGACATCCGTATAGCCGAAGAAACGATCCAGCAGTTTCTCAAAATGCTCTCGGCCGCCGAATTCATCGATGCGTGCGTCCATCTCGCGCAAGGGACGGAAAGCATAATTCCAGTGATTACCCTCATAATATTCGCAGCCCTCCTTGAGCACGCCGGTCTCTTTATCAAAGGCCGTGCGCCAATGGTGCGCATAAGGTTCCAGTGCGGTTGCGATATCGTCAAGCCCCAATTCTTTCGATATGTCGGCCACGTTGCCACAGCATTCGGCAAGATCCAGCGTGTGTGTTGTTCTCTCACACTCGCCCGTTTCAAAGAAAGAACAATACCGATCTTTCTTCATCTCATCGGCCAATGTCCTGAAAGCCCAGCGATAATCCACGCCTCGCACGTCACGATAATAAGCATCGCAGAACATATAACTTGCCAAAAGTCTTGCTTGATTGGCTTCAATGTTCATCCGTTTCGTCAGGCCGTACGAATTGGGCATCAACCCGATGTGGTCGCCGAGCAATGCGTATGTGCGCACTATTTTTTGGCTGATCTCGGGATAAAGCGAGAACAACAACGGGACTTGCGTTTTATAGATATCCCAAAGCGTGATAAAATCAAGCAAGAAGTCCTCGTCTTCATAGTAGAAACTTTCACCCGACCAATCGGCGGGTTTGGTCAACGTATGATAAAAATTGGAATAGAAAATTTCCTTGTTGCGATCATCCGCTTTAATATCAATGACCGAAAGTTTTTCCTCCCATGCGGCGTCGGCTTCGGCGACGACGGTGTCAAAGTCCGCACGGCGAGATGCAACATTATCGGCCAGCGCTTTATCGATCGAACGAGCCGAGATCGTCAAGCACAAGCCGCCTTGATTTCCGTCCAGTTCAAACACGCAACCGAAGCGGCGCCCGTTCGCGCCGTCGGTTTTCAGTTCAATCGCGTCGCCGATCTCGTAATTCTCCCACAGCCGTACATTACCGCCCGTACAATGTGCGCAGAAATAAACCGGAATTTCTTGCAGCACGACCGAGGCCACAACGGTATGCTCGTCAACGATGCGCAACAGCGCGTCCCCCGCATCAAATCGGATGGTGGGGGTATCGGGTGCCTCGTACAGACCGTCATTGGAAAAATCAATCATCACGCGATTGTCCTCAGCGGCGGGCATGGTATAGCGATGGTAGATTGCGGTTTTGGATGTCGTCCCCTCATATCGGACGCCCGACTGTTTGGCCGTTGCGGCATAGTAACCGGGGCGGGCACTCTCATCCGCAAGATCGCACATCTCCGGCCTACGGAGCGCACCGGTAAAGACAGTCGTCAAAGCATAATTATAAAAATAGCCG
The DNA here is from genome assembly GCA_964579815.1 of uncultured Lachnospiraceae bacterium. Lineage (GTDB taxonomy): Bacteria > Bacillota > Clostridia > Oscillospirales > CAG-272 > SIG644. Next base: position 16,910 of record CAZOHP010000012.1, on the reverse strand, counting down.
ATGAACCCCGTGCCGCTATGCTGCAAATGGGCCATGCCGAAAATTTTCTTGGCATCGTACAGGTCCTGCACGGGGCCGCCCGAATTGACGCGGTTATTACCATAGCCCGTCGGATATGCTCCCGAATATGCGCAGACAGACAGTTTTCCAAACGGCAACTGTGCGCCGGGGTGTGTATTGCCGCTCATTCCTTTGAAAGGAAACCACGCCTTGGCAATTCCCGCCGTCGGTTCGGTTTTTACGCGGCCATTGCCTTGAAACACATTAACAATATCCGTCTTTTTTTTCGTATTGCTCATATTTGTCATGATCTGTTCTCCTCTCGTCACGCTGTACGCGCGGATGCGCCAAACGCGGCGCGCATATGTCTTTTTTATTATTATACATAATTTCGATGACAATGTAAAGAGAGTTTTCCTCTTTTCTTTCGGATTTTTCGCGTTAGTTACCCTTAAAATAAACTATTTGTTCGGTTTGTCATTCTTTCTCCTTTCGTGTTGCAATACACTTAAACATCTTATTGTACCACTTTAGGGGATTTTGGGGTATAACCTTTGTTGCCCACCCGCATAGCGGGTGGTTGTTTGTTTCGTACTTCTTGCTCAACTGCCTAAAGGCATTAATCATCAAAACAAGGGGGAGTTTCTCAAAAGAAACTCCCCTTGTTTTCCGAGAATCTTACGTCCGTTCCGCGAAATTCGTCATTTTTTATCGGTTTTATCGGTTTTCCACTTGATTTCATTCGCATTATATATTATAATATCATTATCTCACCTCTCTCGATAAGGAAAGGAATCTCAAAGTTATGGATCGCGTTTCCAAACACAACTACTATCTTGACATTGCTCAAACAGTCGCCGAACGCAGCACCTGTCTGCGCAAAAAATACGGTGCCATCATCGTCAAGGATGACGCCATTATCGCAACCGGCTACAACGGCGCGCCGCGTGGTCGAAAAAATTGCGACGACCTCAATTTTTGTATGCGCGAGAAGTTGAATATTCCGCGCGGAGAACGATACGAATTATGCCGTGCCGTTCACGCCGAGGCCAATGCGATCATTTCCGCGCCGCGCGACCAAATGCTGGGCGCCACATTGTATCAAACCTGTGTGTCCCCCGAGGACGGCTCCGTCATCGGCGGCATCTGCTCTTGCATGATGTGCAAACGCATGGTTATCAATGCAGGCATCACTACCGTCATTTTCCGCGATAGCCGCGACGACTATCGCATTGTCGATGTACAGGAATGGATCGATGACGACGATTCGCTTTCGGGCAAATTCGGTTATTGATTCGGAAAGGATATCACATGAAACACTTGCGTTCCCTTTGCCCCTTACTCTGCCTTTTGCTCACGCTGTCGGGGGTGTTTACCTCATGCGGCGGCCGTTCGGTCAAAATTGTTGCCGAAGACGATGATCTGTTTCGCAATACCGCGACCGACTCGACCTACCGGGTGCTTCCCGCTTCCTATGAGCCCATTTCGCGCGGCGAAGAATACGGCAGATTGAAGATCGGCAACGTTGAATTTGTTTTGCACGAAATTCCCGGTCTTGCCCCCGAACATTGGTTATGCTCGATTTACGGTGACATATACTGCAACAGTTCATACGACATTCCCGCATTCTCGGATTGGAACATCACCGTGCTTCATGTCTGTACCAATACCAACTTGATCGTCGACACGCTGACCGTCAAGCCCGCAAACTATACCACCGAGCAATGCCGTGCGTTGTTCGATCTCTTGCAGAACTGTTACCGTGACGGCGCCGCGACCGATTACCCCTCGTGGGCCGAAGTATCGCGCGTCTACACGTTGCGTTTTGAGACAGATACGCTCCCCGGCCTGTATTACAGCATCAAAATGATCGAATATACCGAGAATATTTACGGTACCGTCTCCGACGAAACGGGAAACAAGGTCGAAGCCGATTTGGGCCGCACTTTTCTATACGATCGCTACGCCGATCGCTGTGTCCCCGTTGATGACATTGTTTTCCGCATGCTGGACGGCGAATCTCTTGCGGACATTTTGGAGCAAGTCGTAACGCAATGAACACCGTCACGATATTGACTCGCGAGCACTTGCCCGGTGTGGCCGCACTGGAGCGAATGTGCTTTGCCGAACCATGGAGCGAGCGATCTCTTGATACACTGTGCCATGAGCACGGGCTCGGCGTTGTCATTCCGCCCGCCGACGGCGAAGATACGGCACGCGCTTACGGCGGCATGACTTCGGTGCTTGACGAGGGTTCGATCACCGACATTGCCGTGCGCCCCGATCTGCGAAGGCAAGGCCTCGGCCGCAAGGTCGTCTCGGCCCTGTTGCAAGCCGCGCGCGAGCGCGGTGTAGCCGATGTGTACCTTGAGGTGCGCGTCTCCAATTGCGCGGCGATCGCCCTCTATCTTTCGCTCGGCTTTACGATCACGGGAACACGAAAGAATTTTTACAAGTGTCCCACCGAAGATGCGTACATCATGCATGTGCATCTCGATTCTCTCCAATAAAGCAAAGGAATTTCACATCATGTATATTTTAGGCCTTGAAAGTTCGTGTGACGAAACATCCGCCGCCGTTGTCGAAATGGACGACGGCGTGCGCGTCATCCGCGCCAACATTGTCGCATCTCAAATAGAAACGCATCGTCTGTACGGCGGTGTCGTACCGGAAATCGCCAGTCGCGCTCACGTTGAGGTCATCTCCCGCATCACACGCGAGGCGTTGGACACGGCGGGAGTGACTATCGCCGATATCGGTGCGGTTGCCGTCACCACGCATCCCGGGCTGATCGGCGCACTGCTCGTCGGCGTGAATTTTGCAAAATCACTGGCTTTTGCCAACAACATTCCGCTCGTATCGGTCAATCACATTCACGCTCATGTCGCCGCGGCACATCTCGCCGAGCCGACGCTCTGCCCCCCCTATTTGGCACTCGTCGTCTCGGGCGGCCATACTTCGCTTTATCTTGTGCACGATGAGGTAACTTTTGAAGAGATCGGCGCAACGCGCGATGATGCGGTCGGCGAGGCATTTGACAAAATCGGGCGCGTGATCGGCATGCCGTATCCGGGCGGCGCCGCGCTGGACAAATTGGCTTATGAGGGAAATCCCGGGGCTTTCAAATTGCCCTCACCGGCACTGGCGGGCGAAGATCTCTCGTTCTCGTTCAGCGGTTTGAAAACCGCTGCGCTCAATCTCATTAACACTGCTGCGCAAAAAGGCGAAACGCTGTCCCATGCCGATTTGGCCGCGTCCTACACCGACACCATCGTCCGCGCGATTGCGAAAAAGACCAACGAAGCCCTCGCGCGTACGGGGAGCCGCACGCTGGTCATTGCCGGCGGTGTTGCCGCCAATTCACATCTGCGCGCCGCACTCGGGCAGTTGTGCGAACAACGCGGTGTTCACATGATCGCGCCGCCGCTTTCGCTATGCGGCGACAACGGCGCCATGGTCGCTGCCGCAGGCTATTTTGAATATTGCGCCGGACATTTGTCGGGCACCGCGCTCAATGCCACCGCCTGCGATCTTCTCGACGGCCGCTGACATAACAGGGTCGAGGGTGTTCCGGTCATCCATGTGCAAAAAGCAAAAGTTTTCCACAGAAAAAAAGCCATATTTTGCCGATGCTTTTGCTCGGGACTGTGGAAAAAGTTGTTGAATTTGCGGAAAACTCCGTACGGTTTTCCGCAGAGATCGTCTCGGTCGCCCGCCTCAAAGAGCCTTGATTATCGTAAGAAGGAGCATCTTTTCATGAACGAAATCGAAACGCAATCCGCCGTATCGCAGGCGGTCATTAAGCGTCTCCCCCGTTATTTTCGCTATCTACGAGAACTGTTGCGCCAAGGAAAAATGCGTATCAGTTCAAGCGAACTCTCTGCCATGATGAACGTTACCGCTTCTCAAATTCGTCAAGATCTCAACTGCTTCGGCGGTTTCGGTCAGCAAGGATACGGTTATAACGTCAATTACTTATACGCCAAAATCTCAGAAATTTTGGGAGTCAGCGCGGGATTGTGCGCCATCGTCATCGGCATCGGTGATTTGGGGCGGGCGCTGGTGCGCACCACGATGTTTGAAAAACGCGGGGTAGACATCATCGGCCTGTTTGATATTGATTCCGATATCATCGGAAAACCAATGAGCGGTCACGTTATTCGTCACATTGATGTACTGGAGCGTTTTTGCGAGCAAAACCACGTTGATTTTGCGGTTTTGACCGTCCCCAAGACTGCCGCCGAAGACATTGCCGTGCGTCTGGCCAACTGCGGCGTGCGCGGCCTTTGGAATTTTACCGGAGTCGAATTGCAATTGAAAGACGGCACCGTGCGCCCGCCCATTGTCGAAAATGTCCATTTGGGTGATTCGCTGATGACGCTCGGTTACCGTCTTTGCGCCGACAGAAACGATGAAAATGTGCCCGATGATTGAATTGTGCGCGCGAAAGGATAAATGATGAAAGCAAAAATGTACTACGGCAACGGCGTGCTCTGCCTGCCCGAGACCGTCCTCTCACATATGTCAGAGGTGAACGGTGACGCGCTCAAAGTGTTGCTGCGTTTAGCTGCGGGCGACGATATTTCGCAAGAAGCGCTGGCTGCCGAATTGGATATCACGCAAAAAAAAGTCGCCAAAGCGATCGATTTTTGGCAGCAGGCCGGCGTCCTTGCCACGGACAAGAAAGTTGCAAACAATACCAAGAAAGTATCGACTGCGGTCTCTCCGACTGCCCCACCAAAAAGTAGCCCCCGCGTCGAGGACTCGGCGGCATCCGTCCCCGTTCACACAAAATCGCAAACGATTCCCCACTATACGACGGAAGAATTAACCGCACTGCTGGAAAAGCGCAGTGAATGGGCCGCGTTGATCGACGAATGTTCGCGTGTATTCGGCAAGGTATTCAGCACTCACGAGGTGGGGCTGTTGCTCGGCATCATGGAGTATTTGGGCGTTGAGGGTGAATATTTATTGTTGCTTTTGGCACATTGCGCCAAATTAGGAAAAAAAAGCGTCAGATATGTGGAGACCGTTGCGCTTTCGCTGTATGACGAGGGCATTACCGAGCCGAGTGCGTTGCAGGAATGCCTGCGTCGAAGAGAGCAACTGGTCGAGTCCGAGGGCAAGATACGCCAACTGTTCGGACTCAACAGCCGTGCACTGACTACCAAGGAACAAAAGATGATCAACACCTGGCTTTTCACGTATCATTACGACCTTGATGTCATTACACACGCTTATGAAGTGACAGTCGACGCCACCGGCAACCCGTCTATCCCCTATGCAAATTCGATTCTTGACCGATGGGCGGCTGCCGATCTGCATACGCTTTCCGACATTGAGAAGGCAGACGCCGAACGAACCGCCCGAGGCAAATCGCCGACCGCTCCGGGCAACAGTTTTGACACCGACGATTTCTTTGATGCCGCGTTACGGCGCAGTTTCGGCGATGATTTCAAATCAAGCAAAAAATGAAATTTCAAGCAGGGCCGGTGAGATGCTTCCATCCACCGATACACTGACAGAGGAGGTGCCGTATGGCCTTTCAACAGAGCAATTACCGTCGCATTCGCGAAGAATACGAGACCAAATACCTGCGTGCCCGTGAGGACGCCGACCGCCGCCGCCAAGAGGTGGAACTGAAATTTCCCGCCATTGCCGACATTCACAAACGCTTGTCCGCCGCCGGGCTTGAGATCATGCGCATTTCGCTCGAAGCCGAAAATGATGCGGAGCGCGAGACCGCCATGGCGGAATTGCGTCAAAAAAACGAGGCTCTGCTGGCTCGGAGGGCTCGCATGTTGACCGAAGCGGGATATCCTGCCGATTATGCCGACCTGCGTTACGAATGCGACAAATGCTCGGACACCGGATTTCTCGATAACGGCACCATGTGCTCCTGTATGCGCAACAAACTGATCGCTGCGGGTTACGAGACCTCGGGGCTCGGCGCATTGCTTTCGCAACAAACATTTGACAATTACTCTTTGGACTATTTTCGAACCGATGAAAAAACATATCGCACCATGAATACAGTCGTGCACACATTACGCGATTATGCCGCTTCCTTCTCGGTGGAGCATGCCGATCGCATGCCCGCAGGGGGTAATCTGCTTCTCATGGGCGGAACCGGGTTGGGCAAGACACATCTTTCGACCGCCGTCGCCAAGGCGGTATTGGATCGCGGATTTGATGTGCTCTATACGGGAACCGTCGGCATGATCTCCGCTTTTGAAACCACGCGTTTCGGATCCGGCATCGGCATGACGGATCCGATCGGCGTTGATCGGTTTTACCGGTGCGATCTGCTCATTATCGACGATCTCGGCACCGAAGTGTCCAATCAATTCACCGTTTCCGGACTATACAATGTCATCAATACACGTCTCAATCTGCACCGCCCAACCATCATCAGCACCAATCTCATGCAAGATGAGTTGCGCCGCCGCTATTGGGATCGCATCACCAGCCGTCTGTTCGGCGAGTACCAAATTTTACTTTTTCTCGGCACCGATGTGCGCGCACAAAAAATACGGCGCGGGAAACACTAAATCCGGCGCGCCTTGCCGAATATTTCAATCAAAAAAGCGAGGAGAATTTCCGTAAAAATTCTCCTCGCTTTTGATTTTAAGCGTTTAAGCGGCAACTTTTACACGCAACCTTGCGCTTTCATTGCTTCGGCAACCTTGATGAAGCCGGCGATGTTGGCGCCTGCGACAAGGTCATCCTCCATACCGTATTCTTTCGCGGCCTTGACCGAGTTGTCGAAGATATTTTTCATAATATCTTTCAATTTAGCATCGACCTCTTCGGCGGACCAACTGTAACGCATGGAGTTTTGGCTCATTTCCAGTCCGGAGACGGAAACGCCGCCCGCATTCACAGCCTTTGAGGGAGCAACAACCACACCATGGGCTTTCAAGTATGCGACGGCCTCATTGGTGGTGGGCATATTGGAAACCTCAACGTAGTATTTGACACCGTTGGCAACGATCTTCTCAGCTTCTGCCATGCCGACCTCATTCTGAGTCGCGCAGGGCATCACAACATCGACTTTCTGTCCCCACGGTTTCTCACCCTTGAAGAACGGAACACCGAATTTGTCGGCATAATCCTCAACTCTGTTGCGGCAAGATGCGCGCATTTCAAGCATGAAATTGATCTTTTCGTCGGTGGCAACCCCATCGGCATCGTAGATGTAACCGTCAGGACCGGAAATGGTAACGACCTTTCCGCCCAACTCATTGATCTTTTTGACGGCGCCCCACGCCACATTACCGAAACCGGAAACAGCAAACGTTTTGCCCTTGATGCTGTCTTTAAAGTGCTTCAGCATTTCAACCGTATAATAAACGGCGCCGTAGCCTGTTGCTTCGGGGCGAATCAGCGAACCGCCGTAGGGAATCCCCTTACCGGTCAGCACGCCGGTAAACTCGTTGGCCAGTCTCTTATATTGGCCGAACAGATAACCGATCTCACGCGCACCGACGCCGATATCTCCGGCAGGCACATCGGTATCGGCACCGATATGGCGGAACAGTTCGGTCATAAAACTCTGGCAAAAACGCATCACTTCCGCATCGGATTTGCCTTGCGGGTCGAAATCGGAGCCACCCTTGCCGCCGCCCATCGGGAGCGAGGTCAGCGAATTTTTGAACGTTTGCTCAAAGCCGAGGAACTTCATAATGCTGGCATTGACGGAAGGATGGAAACGCAGACCGCCCTTATACGGACCGATAGCGCTGTTGAACTGAACGCGGAAACCGCGGTTGACTTGAACATTACCCGCGTCATCCACCCACGGCACACGAAAAACGATCTGGCGCTCGGGTTCGACCATACGAGCCACAACGCCCGCTTCCACCAAGTCGGGACGGCGATCGATCACGGGCTCGATGGATTCAAACACCTCGGTGACAGTCTGAATAAACTCAGGCTCGCCGGGATTGCGCTTTTTGACGTCCTCAAGGACTTTCAAAAGATACTGATTTTTCATAGTATATCCTCCTTAAATTAAAATCAAAATCAATGCAACCAGCCACACGGAACATGCGAATTTTCCCTTGTGCTTTATGGGAAATATTATATACCCGCCATTCCTGTTTGTCAAGAGGTTTTTCCAAAGAAATCATGATGAAACCCGATTTTTTTCGCGCGTCAATCGCAACAAAAGGCAATTTGCCAATTGTCACTTTTTCCTGCCCGATCGCCTTTGTCACATCTGACAATTCCGTGATTTTCTTGACAATATCGGGGAGCAGCCGGTCGCAGATCGAAAAAGGGGGAGACGACGCGCCTCCCCCTTTGAATGTCCGTTATTTCTCGTCGATCTCACCGATATCCAAGACATCATGAGCAAGTTCTTGCCCGTCATCCATAGAAACATCGGTATCGTCCTGCATCGTGAAATCTCCGTCATCGTCCATGATAGCCTCCATTTCGGCAGAAGCCGTAGGTGCATCGGTCTGCGGCTCGGACGCAGACTGCTCCTTCTGCCGAACGGATTCCTCTTGCGCAGATACGGTAAAAAGTTCGTCAAGTGTTTCGTCTTGCTCATCCACGTCAATGGAGTTCTGCGGCGGGACGGTTCGCTCCTGCGCAACCGCATCACTCTGCGGCATTTCGGCGGTGACAGCGGAAGTTTCTTCATCCCCCTCACGCTCCTCACGGAACTCGGCCGGCACTGCGGTTTCCCGATCGGCCTCTTTTCCCTCGTTTGCCCGATCGCGGCGAACATTGGTGGCGACATACGCCATCATAAAGCGAAGTTCCGCCATAAAATATGCTATGACGGCCAACAGCGGCGCCAACCACATCGGCTCTCCCCCGAGGATGATGGTGCAGATCAGGCCGAGCAGCAGCACGACAATCAATTCGCACAGCAGCACGATCGCGTTGTTTTTCAGATATTTGATCATGTAATGACCGTTATTGTTGCTCATATGTACTCTCCTGCGTTCAAATTTAGGGCGCTGTGGCTCTCTTATAACATTGTACCAAATTCCGAGCGTAATTGCAAGGGGGTTTATGAAATTATTTCATCGGATGACCGGTAATCTTTCGACATTTCGCCGTAATTTTCGTTTGCCTTGCTCAAAAAGGCGCGCAATTGCGCCGATTGCGGATTTCCGATCACCTCATCGGCCGCTCCCTGTTCGACGATAACGCCACCCGACATGAAAATGACGCGATCGGCCACATGTCTGGCGAATTCCATTTCATGGGTAACGACGATCATGGTCCGTCCCTCGTCTTTGAGCGAGCGAATCACACGCAGCACCTCGCCCGTCAACTCCGGATCAAGCGCCGAAGTCGGCTCGTCGAAGCAAAGCAAGGCGGGTTTGAGCGCCAATGCACGCGCAATGGCAACGCGCTGTTGCTGTCCGCCGGACAACTGGCAAGGATAGTAATTTTTGCGATCGGTAAGTCCTACACGCTCAAGCAGTTGCTCGGCTTCGGCCTCAATACGCAACAGCCCCTCGGCTTTATTGGCCGCGGGAATTCGCTTGTTCTTGACCGCTTCCAAAAACGCCAGTCGCGGAGCGATCGTGACATTTTCCAGCGCGGTATACTGCGGAAACAAATTAAACGACTGAAAGATCAATCCCAAGTTGAGGCGCTTTTTGCGCAACATCTTCTCGCTCTGCTTTGTTGTATCGGCCGCATCGAAAACGACATCTCCCGCAACGGTGATCGAACCGACATCGGCACGTTCCAGCAAGTTGAGGCAACGCAACAGCGTTGTTTTCCCGCTTCCCGATGAGCCGATGATCGCAACGACCTCTCCCTGCTCCATAGTAAAATCAATACCGGAAAGAACTTCGGTTTTTCCAAAACTTTTCCTTAAATTTTTAACTTCAAGTACTGACATACCATTCCCCTTACGCCTTGAAATAATCCAGTTTTTTCTCCAGTCTGCCGAGCAACACGGTCAACAACCCGACAAACGCCAAATAGAATACCCCTGTGTAAAACAGCGGCCAAATAATGGCACGGCTCATCAGTTCCTCGGCCGCCATAATGATTTCGACGACGATGATCACGCGAGCCAACGCCGTGTCTTTGACCAGCGTAATGATCTCGTTGGACATGGGCGGAACAATACGCTTGATAACCTGCAACAACACGACTTTGAAAAAGATCTGCGATTTGCTCATACCGAGCACTTGACCGGCCTCGTACTGTCCGCGCGATATACTTTCGATGCCGCCTCGATATATTTCGCTGAAATAGCAAGCGTAATTGATGACAAAAGCCACCAACGCCGCCAAAAAGCGAGAATTGATCGATATACCGAATATCGAATCGGGCCATTGGATGTCAAACACCATGCCGGGAACATAAAAAACAAGGAACAGTTGCAGCATCAGCGGGACGCCGCGAATGATCCAAACAAATGTTCTGGTCAAACATTTCAGCGGTTTGAATTTACTCATAGAACCAAAGGCGATCACAAGGCCCAACGGCAATGCGAACAAAAGCGTCAACGCAAACAATCGCAACGTGACTCCGAAGCCGTCCAGCAACTTAAGCGTCACATCGAGAAAGCCCGTTCCCGTAGCGGATAAACTTCCCAAAATCATCATTTTATTCCTTTTATGCCACTTTATTTTTCGCAAAGGGTGGGAGTTGAGCCATGCGGCTCAACCCCCACGCACAATGAAATGTTTTCGATCAATTATAATCGGTAATCACGTAATTGGACAAGCCGTACTTCTCGGCCAGTTCGGCCAACTTACCCTCCTCAGCCAGTTCCTTGATCGCGCCGTTGACCTTTTCGGTCAACGCACTGCCCTTTTTGAACCCGACGGCATACTGCTCGGCTTCAATAACGATACCGTCCGCGATCGCAAGATCGGTATAATCGCCTTGACCGATGATGGAATTGGCCAACGTTTTATCAATGACGACAAAGTCCACATTGCCCGATTTGAGTTCGGTCAGCGTGTCCATCTGCGCGGTCACACCGATGTAGGTGCCCGCATCCGTGGCCAATGCTTTGGCATAACTCTCACCCGCCGAGTTGTTTTCCGCCGAAACTTTCTTTCCGGCCAGCGCCTCTTCGGTATTATATGCGGCAAGATTGGCGGCCTTGACAACAACGCACTGCTCGTTATTCATATACGCCACCGAAAAATCAAGTTTTTGGCTTCTTTGAATTCCATCGTCATCATCGGCGCAATTGAAAGTGAAACCATTCCAAATGCAATCCAAATTGCCCGAATTGAGTTCCATGTACTTATTGCCCCAATCGATCAGTTGGAACTTTGCCGTCATACCGAGTTTTTCGCATACGGCCTCGGCCAGTTCGGTATCAAACCCGACCAGTTTACCGTTTTCCTCATAATTCATGGGCTTATACAGCGTATAGCCGATGGTAAGGGCGTCGTCCTCGCTCTTGCAGGAAGCAAAGCAAACGGCGAGGGCGGACAGCATCAAAACTGCCAAAACGAGTGAAAATATCTTTTTCATAACAATGTCCTTTCTTTGCGCCTTGCGCATACATGTTCGAAACGCTTTAGTGTTTTACTCTGCTAAAGTGTTATCATTATACACTATAAAAAGACATTTGTCAATACCTTTGACAAAATTTTCGAAATAATCTTTTCCGAGGGCCGCAACAACTGCGCCCTCAGAGCACCTTGGCCAAAAACTCTTTCGTTCTGGGCATTTTCGGATTACCGAAAAATTCCTCGGGGGTTCCCTCTTCGAGAATATGTCCTTGATCGATAAACAAGACACGGTCAGCCACCTCGCGAGCGAAGCCCATCTCGTGTGTAACCACGACCATCGTCATATTATCCTCGGCCAACTCTTTCATGACGTCCAATACCTCGCCGACCATCTCGGGATCCAGCGCCGATGTCGGCTCATCAAACAGCATAATTTCGGGATTCATGGCCAGTGCTCGCACAATGGCAATACGCTGTTTTTGGCCACCCGAAAGTTGGCTGGGATAAGCGTCGGCCTTTTCTTCAAGACCGATGCGGCGCAACAGTCTCATCGCGTTTTCCTCGGCTTCCGCCTGCGTTTGCAGTTTGAGCGTAACGGGAGCGAACGTAATGTTTTTCAGCACCGTAAAATGCGGAAAAAGATTGAAGTGTTGGAACACCATGCCCATTCGGGCACGTACTTTGTCCAGATCGACGCCGCGTGCGGTAATATCTCGGCCGTTCACGAAGATCTGCCCCGAAGTCGGCGTTTCCAACATATTCAAGCAACGCAAAAATGTGCTCTTCCCACCACCCGAGGGACCGATCACGACCACCTGTTCACCGCGGCGAATGGTGCAATCGATTCCGTCCAGCACCATTTTTCCCTTAACAAAACTTTTGTGCAGGTCACGCGTTTCGATCATAACGTCGCTCTGCTCGGTCGCTT
>CAZOHP010000012.1:0-4519 GCA_964579815.1 uncultured Lachnospiraceae bacterium | reverse complement strand
CACTCGTTTGCTTCGTTTCAAGTTCTGTCACTTTTTGCCAACCTCTTTTCCAACTTTTTCACAAAATAATTCAAGATACAGACCATGCCGAGGTAAACCAAGGCAATGGAAATATAGGGAAAATACGGGTCTGCCGTACGTGATATGACGCGCTGCGCGGCTTTGGTCAAATCAATGACGCCCAAAAATCCGATCACGGACGTCTCTTTGAGCAATGAAATAAATTCATTACCGATCGCGGGAAGAACGTTTTTGACGGCCTGCGGCAAAACAATAGCACGCATCGTTACGCCGTGGGACAGTCCCAGCGAACGTCCCGCCTCGGTTTGCCCGATATCCACGGCGTTAATACCCGCGCGCATGATTTCGGCCACATAAGCTCCCGAATTGATGCCAAAACCGAGAACGCCGACGAGCACGCTTTGGGTGGAGGTGGCAAAAACGATAAAGTACATGATCAGCAGTTGAACAACGATAGGCGTACCGCGAATGACCGTGGTATACACCTCGCATATGAAATTAAGCAATTTCAGTTTCCCCGATTGCTTATGTATGGTTTTGACCACAGCGATCAAAGCACCGATGACCACGCCGAGCACCGTTGCGCACAGCGCGATCACAAGGGTATTCTTCAATCCGTCGAGAAACAGCAGATATCGCGCTTCTCGGATGAAGGTCTTGTCAAAGGCCTCGGCCAAATATTGAAAAAACGAGCGAAAAGCATCGATCATAATGGTATTGATTATCCTTTCTTCACTTTCCCCCGATACGGCAATAGGAGGGGCAGACACGCTGTCCCTCCCATGTCATTCGGTGAATTACTCCTCGGTTCCCTCAACGGTTGCGTACAGATCGTTGTACTGCTTCTCCCATGCGGCAACAGAACCGTCGGCAAGAGCCTCCTGCAGAACTTCGTTGATCACGGCAAGCAACGTTTCATTGCCTTTAGCGACGCAGATCCCATATTCCTCAACCTCGGCGGCTTCGGTTCCATCGGCCTTGAGCAGTTTGAATGCTTTGTAAGCGCCGTTACTGCCGGCCACGATGACTTGAGACGTCAACTTATCAACGACCACGGCGTCGATCTTGGTGCCCAGCGCAGCAGCCGCCAAAGCGGGAGCATCATAGGGCGTTAACGTGGTACCCTGCAACGTACCGTCGGAGATCAAGCCCTCGATGAGCAGGTCTGAGGTCGTTCCCTGCTGAACGCCGATTGTCTTTCCCTTCATGCTCTCCACGTTGGTGATCTCGGTATTGTCGGCCGTCACGATCACATATTGCTCGGTGGAAGAATAGGGAATGGAAAAATCAACTTCCTCGGCACGCTCATCCGTAATACTGATGCCCGCAGCGCCGGCATCGGCCTTTCCGCTCTTAACTGCGCCGGTGATCGAATCGAAATTCACATCTTGAACGTCCAATGTAACGCCCAACTTCTCCGCGACTTTCTTCATGATCTCGATATCAACACCGACAATCTCATTTTCGTAAATGTACTCATAAGGTGCAAATCCCGCTTCGGTGTAAACAACCAACTTACCGGCTTCTTTGATTTGATCCGCCGTCTTATACTTCGGCGAACAAGCGGTCAGCGAGAGTGCCGTGACCAACATCAATGCGGCCAGCACAAGGGTAAGAATCTTCTTTTTCATAACTGTTAAAGTCCTTTCTTCATTCGACCGTCCTCGGCGATCTTTTATTACCGCATCATTATATCACACTTTTTTGATTCTGTCAACGGCTTTTTCAAAATATATTCAAACTTTTTTAATTTTTATTCAGGACAAACCGATTTTTTCCAAGCCGGACGACCGCAAAAGCGCCAAAAGCGAATATTTATTCCGCGAGGAAACAAATTTGGGCGAATTACGAGGTATCGTCGGCCAAAAAGAGGCCAATCAATTGACATCTGACGATCGATGTGATAAAATATCCTAAAAGACAAGGGAGGAAGCGCACATGCTCAACACAACACTTTGCTACATCGAACAGGACGGCCGATATCTGATGATGCACCGTATCAAAAAAGAAAACGACATCAATCATGATAAGTGGATCGGTATTGGGGGAAAATTCAAAGCGGGCGAAAGCCCGGAGGACTGCGTCAAACGCGAGGCATACGAAGAAACCGGACTGACGCTGACCGATTACCGTTACTGCGGCATCGTGACTTTTGTACAAGAAGACCAAACCGAATACATGCACCTGTTTTGCGCGTCCGGTTTTACGGGAGCGTTGCGCCGCGACTGCGATGAGGGCGTACTCGAATGGATTGCCAAGGAACGGTTGTACACGCTTCCCTTGTGGGAGGGGGACAAAATATTTCTGCGATTGATGGACGCAAAAGTTCCCTTTTTCTCGCTCAAACTGGTATACAACAGGGACGGGAAATTGCTCAACGCGGTACTGAACGGAAAACACATAAGCGACATATGATCGGCAAATCATAACCCCCCGTCAAACGAGTGGTATGCACAAAGACTAAAAGTCCAATATTACCGGCCAGCGGCTCAAGCCGCTGGCTTTCGTATGCTTAAGCCTATTGCCTTTGCCTCTTTTGCTTCCTTGAAAGAGCGTTTGTATTACTTAGTCCTCCCCTTAAAAGGTCTTCGTATTCTTTAACACTTAACTTATCGAGCACTATGTCATGTTTCTCTTGTTCGTCAATACATTTTCTATTTTCGGATGGTGCTTTCATTGAGCCCCGCTGTCGAAACGTAGGCCCCTGCTGCCCAAAAGTGTCAGTTCCCGAACTTATATTAATGCCTTTAGGCAGTTGAGCGGAAAAGAGCACCTGCCACCGGTAAAGGTGGACAAGTGCTCTTTTCCGTTATCATAACGATGCTATTGAAAGTATCCTCCGTTTTTCAGGCAAAAAAGCGGAATGCCGCCACCACGCCGTACGCCGCTGCGGACATGATCACGCCCGCGACCAATATTCCGACAGTAATCGACAGCACCGAACGCCAAAACCGCATACCCGTCACCGATGCAACAAGACTGCCCGTCCATGCGCCCGTGCCGGGCAGTGGAATGGCAACAAACAGCGCCAATCCCCAAAAAGCATATCGATTCACTTTCTCGCGTGATTTTTCCGCTTTGGCTTCCAATTTCGTTGCGAGTTTTTCCAGCCATTTCACCTTTTTCATCAGTTGCAACAACCAATTCATCAGAAGCAATATAAACGGAACGGGAACCAAATTTCCGATGACGCTGATGAAAAATGTTTGCCACATGGGCAATCCCAAACCGGCACCAAGCGGGATGGCCCCGCGCAATTCAATCACCGGTAACATGGAGCAAAAAAAGACGCACCATTCCCGCCCGACGGTATCAAGAAAAAATTGTTCTATGGCTTGTATCATATATACCCCTATCAGATATGTAGGATTTTCGACAATCGTTTATAAAGCAGAAGAGACAGCAACGAGCAAACAAGCGCTTTGATAAGGTTGAAAGGAACAACGGCAAAAACGATCAGCGATTTCAAATCGGTAATGGCTGCGTTGACTGCCGTTCCCATGGCCACGATTTGATCGATCGGCAAACCGTAAAGCGAAGAAAAGGCGGGAATCAGCACAAAATAGTTGATCAGCGCTCCCACAATCACCAAGCCGACCGTCCCCACAGCAAGGCCGAGAATCGCTGTTTTGTGACTCTTTTTATGCTTATATATCAGTGCCGCGGGAAGCACAAATGCACATCCCGTGACAAAATTGGCAAATTCACCGACAAAGGCCGTAGTCGTACCGTTGATGAGAAGATTCAGCAAATTCTTGATCAATTCCATCAACACCGCAGCAAGCGGCCCGAGCGCGAAACCGCCGAGAAGAATGGGCAGTTCGCTGAAATCAATTTTGTAAAAAGATGGTGCAAACCACAACGGCATATCAAAAAGCATGAGAATAACCGCCACGGCGGAAAGCACGCCGATCTTCACGATATATTTAAGACTGCTATTTTGCTTCATAAAAACCCCTTTCCATAAGGGAAGAAAACGCTCCGCACGATCTCAATGCGCGGCCCCTCTTTTCTCCCATCCCGACTATACGGTCGGTTCGGGAATTTCACCCGATCGGCCTTCTATCGAAGGTTCGCGGACTTTCACCGCCGGTACGGATTTTCACCGTCCCCAAAAAGATACAGCAACAACGATATAAAAATGTCGGGTGCGCCGAGGCACACCCGACATAAAACATCGGATCAGAGACTAAAATCAGTCAAGGATCTCAGAAACGACACCCGAACCAACGGTTCTGCCACCCTCGCGGATAGCGAAACGCAGACCCTGCTCGCAAGCAACGGGAGTGATGAGTTCAACAGTCATGTCGACGTTGTCGCCGGGGCGGCACATCTCAACATCTGCGGGCAACTCGATGTTACCGGTAACATCGGTCGTTCTGAAATAGAACTGAGGACGGTAACCGGAGAAGAAAGGCTTTTTACGGCCGCCCTCTTTTTCGGTCAAAACGTAAACGTGGCCAACGAACTTGCTGTGAGGATGAACGGAACCGGGCTT
>CAZOHP010000011.1:0-23934 GCA_964579815.1 uncultured Lachnospiraceae bacterium | reverse complement strand
GCAAACTGGTCTACACCGTCGAAGCTGTTCAGGGCAACGCACAGATGCCCGATGAGTGGGATGGTACTACTGAAAATCTTCCTGCAGAAAAAGACGGTGTTATTACCATTGAAAATGCCGCTCAGTTTGCCAAGCTGATGGCTGAACTTAACCACGGTGCCACTAACTCTGCGTATACTGGCAAGATCTTTGTCCTTGACTGCGACATCGACTTCGGCGGTGCTGTGATCTCCGGTATTGGCGGTTTGGATGACAATATCGTCTTTACTTTCGACGGCAACGGCCACACCATCAGCAATTTCAATATCAAGGCAAAGGATGCCGCCCATGCGTATAATGATGAGGGAGAGGCCACCTATCTGTATGCCGGTCTGTTCCAGCAGTTCAGCGGTATTGTTCGAAATCTGACGGTAAAGAACGCAATTGTTGAGGGTGCGCAGATGGTTGGCGTGATCGCCTCCAACGTTGAGGGCAACGGTAAGATTGAAAATTGCCGTGTTGAAGATTGCATCATCATCGGTACCAAGAATGTTGGTGCTGTGGTCGGTTATACCAACAATGGTACCGTCACCGGCTGCAATGCGGTCAACTGCACGGTCTACGCTTCCGATTCCCGTGAAAACAAGTCCGGTGAGATCGTCGGCTTCAATAATGGCTCCAATACCATTGAGAGCAACAACTTCAAGAATGTCACTGTATACCGCGGCGTCGCTATTACTACTGTCACCAATGCGGCTGACTTGAGCACCGCTTTGCACAAAGGCGGCAACATCCTGCTGCTCAATGATATTGTGCTGACTGAGGCTTGGACGCCTATCCGCGTTGATACTGCAGGTGCATATTATCCGATTGCTAACACACTTTCCATCGACGGCAATGGTCACTCCATTTCCGGTTTGACGGCCTCTTTGCTTTCTTTTAATCCGGCACAATATGTCACGATCGAAAATCTGACCATTAAGGATTCCAATATTGTGTCCGGCGAAACCAACAATGCCAACTGCGGTGCGTTTGTCTCCATTGTGGATGACGGTACGTTCTCCTTTGAGATGAAAAATTGCCATGCTAAGAATGTGAATATTACTGCTAAGAACAGCAATTCCGGTGAGGCATACGGCGCAGGTGTTTTGGTTGGCGAGAATGGAATGCTCGCTGATGGCAAGACATTTGCCATCAGCGATTGCACGGTGACCAATTGCAGCGTAACGAATACCGACGGCAACGCGGCCGGTATCGTTGGCTTGTGCGGAACACCTGCCACAATCTCCAACTGCACCGTTTCCGGTGTGTCAATTAAGGGCGGAAAAGCCGAGAAGGAAGGCCAGATCGCCGGTACCGTCAACGGCAGCGGTACATTGACCATCTCCGGCTGCACCTACACCGGTAAAGCCTGTGGTCGTACTGTTGGCGATGAAGTAAAGGTTGTCGAGAATTGATAATAGAGATTTTTACACCTAACAGCAAAAAAGGGAAGTCCTCATACGAGGGCTTCCTTTTTTATGTGCGGCGCGTGCATCGCCAAATGATTTCGAAAAAACGTTTCAAGTCAGTTTTAATTCGCGGCAGATGACGGTCTCGGCAAAGCGGATGCAGTCTCCCTCGCGACGGAAAGCAATCTCATGTTGATCGGCGGTCACGTGGGTGATGGCGGCGGCCTGCGGCAGGCGCAAGGCGGCCAGCGTCAGCGGGTTGCCCTCGATCGTCAGCGTGCAACTTTTCTCGTCTATGTTCACCGTTCCCCAACTGTCGGCTATGCTGAACAGGAAGCGGCCTTGACCGTTCAGCGGCGCAAAGCCGATTTGCTTTTCGGTCATGTCGAAAGAAAAACCACTGTACAGCGGCATAAACGCGTAAGAGGCCATGGAGCGCGCGTAATTGCTGCCGCATTCGATTTCGTTCCACGGGTTGCGCTTTTCGCCGTCATAACGGTCGCGAACCGCTTTGATCAACTGCTCGCCCTCGGTCACCATCCCCTCGGCGATCATCAGGCCGGCCAAGGCGTATTCAAAGCCGGTCATCGTCTCCTCGCAGTAGGGAACGGGAATCGCGGGCTGGCGCGTCCCGGCGGGGTATGTGCAGATCAACGTGCCGCCCTCATCGTTGAGCGCGAAATTGCGCCACATGTTTGTGACTTCGCGCATGGTGCTTTTATAATTGTAGCGGTACAGGCTTCTGAGAGCTTCTTTCTTTTTCTCCTGGTCAAAAACGCCGTTGACTCCGATCAGCGCGGCGTGCCAATCGGCCAGCATTTGGTCGATCATGCATCCGTCCGCAATCTGATATTTGACTTCCTTTGCTTCTTCGTTCCAATAGTTTCCCGCGCCAAAGCGGTCCAACGGCGTTTTGTCGTTCAAATCCACTTTGTGGTAAAAATAGCGGCCGTTGAACAGTTGCTCGTTGGTAAAGGCTTTGCCCTGTTCGTACAGGCGGTTATACAGAGCAGCACGGCTGTGCTCACCCACTGCGGTGGCCATTTTGCTGCCGCAGTCCAGCGCCAGCAGGTAAAAGCCCTGCAACCACGAACTGGGACCGAAGAGTTCCATATCCAACGTGTGGTGCTGCCGCCCCTCCAGTATGCCGTCGCAGTCTGCGTCCCAAGCATCCGGGTTCTTCGGCGACCAGGCATATTCCAACATTTTGAAGATGTGTTCCGCGTGTGCTTTCAGCCAGGCATCGTCCCCCGAGAGTTTCCATTCACGGTAGCATTTGATCACCTCGCCCATCTGTCCGTCTACGCAGGCGCGGAAACCGTCCGGTTTTCTGCCGAGAGGCAGGGGAATGCGGAAAGAAGATTTTCCGTCGTCGTCCAGTGCGTATTTCATCGTGTTTTCGCGCATGGAGCGTTCCAAGGACGGAAAAAGGTATGGCATGGCGTAAGCATAATTCCACACGTGCTGGCATGTTCCGTAACAGGAACCGGTTTGGGCGCCACAGCCCTCCCAGCCCCAAAAAGAACCGTCGCTGAGGCGCAGAGTTGTTGGTGATTTCAAAACCGAAAGGTTGGCGGATACGGCATCTTTCACGGATGGCGGCAGGCTGCTTTGCAGAAGCGCATCGGCAAAAGTGCGTGTTTTTTGATACAGCGTTTCAAAGTTTTGCAACGCGTAGGTCGCGCAGGCGAGGGAATCATCGAATTGGGTAGCATAATAATTTTGCCAAGTGACCTCTTGCCCTGCGGCATCTTGATAGGGGGACCAATAACAACTCATGGTCGGTACGTTCCATGCAAGGACAAAGCGGATGCGCGCTCGTCCACCTGCAGGTACCGTTACATAAGCGGCGACGGTGCCGTGGGTACCGCGCCCCGGCTCGTCATAATGCCGCGGCGGCAGACGATCCATGTCGAGCAGATTTTTCCAGTAGGTCGTGCAGCAGTCTTGCCAACTACCGACATACCAACATTCCTGCACACAGACGTCTTTTTCGTCGGTCAGCAGGCAAAAATCGTAATAGGAGGTTTCGCTTTTGTCCTTTGTACAGCCGAGGAACAGGCCGCTGTGCTCGCCTGTCTTGACGGTGCGATTGCGGGAATCCTTGGCAGGATTTGCCACTGTGCCGGCCAGCGCGTAAGAGACCGTTTCGTTTGTCGTATTTTCGATCTCCCATTCAAAAAAAGCGGCGGGCAGGCTGGAATGAAAAGCGTCATGCGGGATCAAGGGGTTAAAGGCGTGCAGACGCACAACAGCGGGAAAGGCGCGGTCACGGAATGTGAGATCCGCGATAGGGAAATTGCCGTCAAAACTGACCTCTTCAAAATGCGGATATCCCGCCATAGAAGCCCCCTTCGGGCCAAAACCGAAATTCTGGCCTGATCTGCCCATGAAATCTTCGTTTGTGTCACCGTGCAGGACACGCAGGGTACTTTCGCCGCCGCGCGTGGCTTTGATGGCAAAGTGGGAATAGCCGTTTCTGCCGAATTTGTTGGGACGGTTGAAAATCTCCCATTCGCCCAGTTCACCGTTGCCGAACAGGCCGATGCAACCGGTGCCGATGCCGCCCAACGGAAAGGAGATGTTGCGAGTTTTTTCTTTTTCGTAAATCATGAAAACAATCCTCCTATTGGTGTTTTCCCCATTATAACATGCGAATGTCACCGTGTCAACTTGAAATTCAAAAATAAAATCAAAAACTTTCGTGCAGAGTCGATTCTTGAATGAATAAAACAAATAATGAAATAGGCCTGTTTTCTCCTTACAAACGATAGGTAACAGGTAAAAAGAAAAAACAGTTTTGACGTTTTGTTTCATTGCGTCAAAACTGTTTTTTGTTTCGCTATCTGTGCTTTTTGATGGAGCAGGCGACGGGAATCGAACCCGCGACCACAGCTTGGGAAGCTGTTGTTTTACCATTGAACTACGCCTGCGTCGCCATTCGCAAAAAACGGCCCACATGCCCGTAACGCACTTATTATATCAAAGTTGTCGGCGTTTGTCAAGAGAAATTTTGGGAAATTTCGGCGGAATTTTATTAAAATGAAATGCAATGAGGTTAACGGCCTCACCTTTCGTCCGTAACAAAATATTTTACGCCGTCTGTGGGATTTTTCAGTTCGGTTCCGAAAAATTCCGGGTACATCTTGATGTTCTCGTCCGGAGAAACCCATCTCAAATGCTCCTTGCTGCTACCCTCCGTGAAACTCTCACTGATCGGGGCGAAGTTGCTCGGCACTTTCATGTAGAAAAAAAGTGAGATCTCGTAGATTAACTTGCCGAGATTTGCAGGCGTATCGCCGTAAAAATAGTTTTCATGGACAAAGCCGAGGCGGTCTATGTCCATCTTTACGCCTGTTTCTTCAAAAACCTCACGCACAATGGCTGCTTCTGCCGTTTCGCCGAATTTGATCCGCCCGCCGACAGAATAGAGATAGTCGACTCTTTCGCTGCCTACCATCAGAACCTTGCCGTCTTTCATAATAATCGCGCCCGCACGGATGTTCAAAATCCCGTCATCGCAGGGGACACACATATCCTTTTTCATTTTCTTACCTCGTAATCTTATACTCCAACGCATCCGCAAAACGCCGCATCGGCTCCGTAAACATCTCGGCAACGATATTTTTCAATACGCTTAGCGGAATTTTTGCCCGAAAACGCAAAAAAATATGCGTTTCGGTCCTTAAACCTAAAATGCGCAAAAAACAGGCGACATCCAACGGTTGCTGAATGTCGCCCGTTTGATCGGTACACAGCCGATGGTCGGAAACTCGTTATTATCTGTTGTTAATGATCTTGGTCAATTCCACGGGATCGACGATCTTGCCGTCACGGTAGACGCGCATGTTGCCCGACGCGATCTCATCGATCAAAATAACTTCGCCGTTGTTGTAACCGAACTCAAACTTGATATCCCACAGTTGCAGTCCCAACGTTGCCAAATCATCGGCAACGATTTTTGTGATTTTGAGCGTTTGCTCTTTGAGACTTTCGAACATAGCAGGCGTCATGATTCCGAGCGCAACCAGTCCCTCGCCGGTGACCAGCGGGTCTCCCTTGGCGTCGTTTTTGAATGTGCACTCAACATAGCCGCCTTCCAACGGGGTACCGTCTTTGATATACTCGCCATAGCGGCGGATAAAACTGCCCGTTGCGACCAAACGGCAAATTACCTCAAGGCCGTTGCCGCCCTGCGCCTTGCCGAAACACTCGGCGGGGAGCACTTCCATCGTGGCGTTTTCGATGTCGGCCGAAATGTAATGCGTTTTGATACCGGCCTTTTTACAGAGTTCGAAATAGTAGACCGAGGACTGCAAATTCGCTTTGCCGATACCGTCAATGGTCAAACCGACGCTGTTCTCGCCGGGATCGAACACACCGTCTTTGCCGGTGCAATCGTCCTTAAACTTCAGAAGCACGTTGCCATTATCCAAGCAATAAACATCTTTGGTTTTGCCTTCGTAGATCTTTTTCATGTGTAACAACTCCTTCGTTTTCAAAGTATAAAAGCCTACGGTATATTTTAACACGAAATCGTCAGTTTGTATAGAGGGTTTGCGAAAAAAAGGAAATTTCTTGCAAATTTTCTTTTTTCGGCCGTTCGATCGGTCCCGAAAACGGTAATAATGACGAATACCGAACGCGTTTTCGGCAAATATCCGACCTTGCCCGGTATGATGGGATGGTTTTCGCGAAACGATGATTTTATGCCGAGATTTCGAACGGAAAAGGGAATAAATAAAAATCTGCAATTTTTTATTGACAAAAATTGCAAAAACCCTTTACAAATGCCAAAAGGTATGGTATAATAGGTGCACATTTTTCAAGTTTACATGTGATCAACTTGCAAAAAACGCATGCTACAGGCAATTTTGAGCGTAGAACAGCGTCACTATGCTACTATGCTTACAACAAATGTGAGGAGAAAACATCATGAACAGAGTTTACAATTTTTCCGCAGGTCCTTCCATGCTTCCCGTGCCCGTTCTGCAGCGGGCGGCCGATGAAATGCTGTGCTACGGCGAGAGCGGTATGTCCGTTATGGAAATGTCTCACCGCTCGGCCGACTACGAGCCGATCATTGCCGATGCCGAGGCATTGCTCCGCAAGTTGATGAATATTCCCGATAATTACAAGGTGCTGTTCTTGCAGGGCGGTGCTTCTACCCAGTTTGCCGCCGTGCCGCTCAACCTCATCGGTCGCACGGGCAAGGCATGCTATGCCGTCTCGGGGCAGTTCTCGGGCAAGGCGTACAAAGAAGCCCAGAAAATGGGCTATGATGTGCAGTGCATCGCCACGACTAAGGATGACAACTTCGATCATGTTCCGATGATCACGAAAGATATGATTCCCGCCGATGCGGCATATCTGCATATCTGTTTCAACAACACCATCTACGGTACCAAGTACGGTTATATTCCCGATACGGGAGATGTTCCGCTGGTTGCCGATATGTCCTCTTGCATCATTTCCGAGCCGGTCGATGTGTCCAAATTCGGCGTGATCTATGCCGGTGCACAGAAAAACATGGCGCCCGCAGGATTGACGTTGGTCATTGTCCGCGAGGATTTGCTGGCCTACGGCGACCCCAAGATGCCCACGATGCTCGATTGGAAGGTCATGGCGGAAAACGGTTCGATGTACAACACGCCCCCTTGCTATACCATCTATATGGCCAAGTTGGTCTATGAATGGATTCTGTCGTTGGGTGGTCTGGACGTCATGAAAGAAATGAACGCGAAAAAGGCCAAACTTCTGTATGATTACCTTGACAGCCAGGATTACTATATTGCTCCTGTCAAGGCAGACAGCCGTTCGATGATGAACGTCACTTTCGTTACGGGCGTGGAAGATTTGGATAAAAAATTTGCCAAAGAGGCTGCGGCGGCAGGCCTGAAGAACCTCAAGGGTCACCGTTCGGTCGGAGGTATGCGCGCGTCGATCTACAATGCCATGCCGTATGAGGGCGTTGTGGCGTTGGTTGCCTTTATGAAGAAGTTCGCTGCCGAAAATCCCAAGGCATAAGAGATAAGCAGAGGAGAAAACATCATGTACAATGTTCAAATGCTCAATAAAATCGCCAAGGTGGGCACCGACAGACTCGATCCCGCCAAGTATACCCTCGGAACCGAGATGGACAATCCGGATGCCGTTTTGGTTCGTTCGGCTGTCATGCACGATATGGAATTCGGTCCAGCGCTCAAGGCCATTGCGCGTGCGGGCGCCGGAGTCAACAATATCCCCGTGGATGTCTGCACCGAAAAGGGAATCGTTGTTTTCAATACGCCCGGTGCGAATGCCAACGGCGTCAAAGAGTTGACGCTGTGCGCGCTGCTTTTGGCCGCGCGTAATGTGGTCGGCGGAATCGATTGGGCCAAAACGCTGACGGGCGATGATGTGGCCAAACAGGTTGAAAAAGGGAAGAGTGCTTTTGCCGGCACCGAACTCAAGGGCAAGACTCTCGGTGTCATCGGCTTGGGAGCTATCGGCGGTATGGTGGCCAATGTTGCCGTTCATCTCGGAATGAACGTGATCGGCTGCGACCCGTTTTTGTCGGTTGAGGGTGCGTGGAATTTGAATCATCATGTGGTCAAGGCCGCCACTTACGAGGAAATCTTCGAAAAAGCGGATTATATCACATTGCATGTTCCCGCAACCAAGGATACCAAGGGTATGATCAATGCGGCCTCTATCGCAACGATGAAAGACGGCGTTCGTTTGATCAATTTGTCGCGCGCCGATCTGGTCAATGCCGCCGATGTGGCCGAAGCAATGAAATCGGGAAAGATGGCAGCCTATGTGACCGATTTCCCGACGGCCGAGGTGCTGGAAATTCCCGGTGTTGTCGCTATTCCGCACTTGGGCGCTTCGACCGAAGAATCCGAGGATAATTGCGCGGTGATGGCGGCGATTGAACTGGATGATTACCTCACGAACGGTAATATCAAGAACAGCGTCAACTTCCCGGCCGCTTCCATGCCGCGGAGCGGAGATTGCCGCGTCTGCCTGTTTAATGCCAATGTGCCCGAGATCATTACGACCGTAACGGGAATCGTCGGCCAAGGCGGCAGAAATATCGAGAATATGTTGAACAAGTCGCGCGGTAATGTTGCGTACACGATGATGGACGTGGTCGGTGACGTGGACGATGCCACCGTTGCGCGTCTTGAGGCTATTGACGGTGTGTTCGGTGTCCGAGTCATTCGATAACAGTTAAGATTAAGTTAAAGACAATAAGGGGAAACCGTTTTTTGAAACGGTTTCCCCGTTTTTTGTGTGAAGCGCATTTCGCGCAAATGTTCTTTCCAGTATGTGCCGCCGATTGCAGAAACTGCCGCCGCCGTGCGCGTGTGAGCGTATCGCTTGGTTGGTATAATAAAGGCGAATGAATATGGATGTAAGGAGCGAAACGATGCAAAAGGACAGAGTGGCGGAGCGGTTGACTCGCCGGTGGGAGAAATTCGTCGGTATTTTGCTGACATTGATATTGATTGCGGTTACGCTGGCAGCGCTGGTCGGAATTGCCGTGACTTGGTATGCGTTGCGCTATATCGAGCCGCGCTGGAAAGAGCCCGACATGCAAGCGGACGTGAATGCGGGCGCGTCGCAGATCTATTATTACGATTTTGAGGATCGCGCAACTCGCGTGGGACGGCGCGTGGCGTTGGAGAACGGCACGTTGGACGGTGGTAGGCATGTCATTCCGGTGACTTACGATGAGTTGCCGCCCGCCTTGGTGGACGCTGTTGTTGCCATTGAGGACAAGCGATTTTGGCAACATCACGGTGTGGATTGGTTGCGCACGGCCGAGGCGGCGCTCAACTACGTGCTGCGCGGCGATGGCCGCTTTGGCGCTTCAACCGTCACGCAACAGTTGGTCAAAAATATGACGGGAAAGAACGACTATTCCGTCCGCCGCAAAGTGCAGGAGATGGTATGGGCCAATGATCTGGAAAATTACAGCACCAAACAGGAGATCATGGAGCGCTACGTGAACATGATCAATCTCTCACAGGGATGTTACGGTGTGGGGGCGGCGGCCGAGCGATTTTTCGGAAAGCGGGTCGGGGAACTCAGCGTGGCCGAGTGCGCCACATTGGCGGGAATCACCCAAAATCCGTCTTATTTTGACCCCGTGCGCTTTCCGGAGCATACGGTGCGGCGCCGCAATGTCATTCTCGGCGAAATGTACGCGCAGGGATATTTGGATGAGCAGACGTTTCGCGAGGCATCCGAGACACCGCTTGTTTTGGTTGAGCAGACGCGCGACAAGACACCCGTTTATTCTTGGTATGTTGATATGGTCATGGAAGATGTGATCGGCGATTTGTGTGACGAGTACGGATACAGCCGCGAATATGCCAACCGGTTGCTGTGGAACGGTGGGTTGATCATTGAAGCGGCGGTTGATCCCGCCGTGCAAAGCAAGGTGGAGGACTATTACCGCGAACTTTCTCATTTTCCCGTCCACCGAAACGGAGAACGAGCCGAAAGCGGTATGATCGTTATTGACCCGGCAACGGGGGATATTCTCGGCGTGGCGGGGGCAATCGGCGAAAAGACGGGCAACCGCCTGCAAAGTTATGCGACGGGGACGCTTCGCCCTGCCGCTTCGGCGATCAAACCGCTTTCGGTCTATGCTCCCGCACTGGAACGGGGCAAGATTACCTGGGCGAGCGTTCTTGACGATGTGCCCGTGGACTATCATACCGGTGCAAGCGGCAAACAAACGATCGCATGGCCCAAAAATGCCGATCGTGTTTATCGCGGATTGACCGATGTTCGTTATGCGGTGGCGCACTCGGTCAACACCGTTGCGGTGCGCGTGTTGCGTGAGATCGGAACGGAAAATTCTTTTCGCTTTTTGCATGATACGCTCGGTATGGAACATTTGATTGACACGCGCACGCTGGCCGACGGCCGCACATTGACCGATTGCGGCGAGGCTGCGCTGGCGCTGGGACAGATGAACTACGGGGTGACATTGCGTGAGTTGACGGCGGGCTATACGGCATTGGCAAACGGCGGCGTGTATATGCGACCGAATTCTTATTTTCGCGTGATGGCGCCCGACGGCCGCGTACTGCTTTCGCGCCCGGTGACGGGGCGGTATGCGATCAGCGAGCAGAATGCCGCTATCATGACCCGCCTTTTACAGACAGTTGTGACGCAGGGAACGGGCAAGGGAGGTGCGTTGTTTGACGGTAAAGTTGCCGTGGCCGGCAAGACGGGTACCTCAAGCGCCGACTGCGATCGTTATTTTATCGGTTACACGCCGGAATATTTGGCGGGGGTGTGGTACGGTTTCCCGTATCCGCAAGCACTCTCGGACATCAAGGGGAATCGAGCGGTTCGCATTTGGCATGATGTCATGACCGATATCGTGCGTCCGTCGGTACAGGCGGGCATGGCTAAGCGGGATTTTTCCCTGCCGGGCGGTGTGATTCGAGTCAGTTATTGTCAGGATTCGGGGAAATTGCCGACCGATGCTTGTCGTGCCGATCTTCGGGGGAATCGATGTGCCGAGGGGTATTTCGTGCAGGGAAGCGAGCCGCATGATTATTGTGACTGCCACGTGATGCAAGATTTTGATACGGTGCGCGGTGTGCTTGCCGACGGGGAAACGACGCCCGATGCTCGGCGGCCGGCGGGCTTGCTCCGTATCCGACGATCGTTGCCGAGACGAGTGTACGTTTTGGATGAGCGATATGCATTGCCGTCGGCATAACGAGGGCGGAACATGCATAGATCTATATGGGAGGCGCATTGCCTCCCATATGAACACGAAGGAGGCGCTACATATGAATCTCAAAGCGCGCTGGGCGGGGCTTTGTCGACAAGGTCGACGGTGCCTTTCCCGTTGTCCCGTTCCCGCCATGCTTACCGGAGCGGCTGTGCTGATGGCGGCGGGTACGGCCGTTCGTTTGGCAAGCGGCAGTCCGTTTGCACGTGGGATGATGTTGCAATTCGGCAACGTGATTCCGCCTGTGTGGCTGATGAGCGTTTGTTGGCTGTTGTGGTACGGTGTTCTCGGCGCTGTCTTTGCGGCAGTGATGTGCGGCGGGCGATGTGATTTGTATACCCAAGCGGCGCGCTATCGCGGCGGGATGCTGTTCGTTTGCATGATTTTTCTCGGCTTTCTTTGGTATCCGCTCTTTTTTATTGCGGGGCATGTTCTGCCGGCGTTGCTCGTTCATCTGAGCGTATTGGCGCTTTGTGTTTTGACGGCGTTGTGTTATTGGCAATATTTTCGTGTCGCGGCAGTCGTGCTTTTCGCTCACGCGGGGTATTTACTTTGGCTGGCGGCTGTCAACGTGGCGGTCATGCTGCATTAGAACGATCGAAAAAGGAACCGTTTCGAATGAAAACGGTTCCTTTTTTGTTCGGATATTTTCGCGCACACACGGAGGCTTTCCTCACATGAGGGCTGTCCGATTTTTATTCGATGATTCCTCCGCCGAGCAGTATCTCATCGACGTAGAGTACGACGGATTGTCCCGGGGCGATGGCGCGCTGAGGCTCATCAAATTCGACACACAGGTGCTCTTCGTCCGTTTGCCAAACGGTGGCGGGGGCTGCGCGGTGAGCGTAGCGAACTTTAGCCTGTACGCGAAGCGGCGCTTGGAGCGCTTGCCCCGAGATCCAGTTGATCGAGCGAGCGGTTAAGCGACGCGAAAAGAGTGACTCGTTATCGCACAGTACAACGTTTCCCGTTGTGACGTCCTTGCGGCAGACATACATGGGGCGGCCGAGCGCAATGCCGAGCCCTTTGCGCTGGCCGACGGTGTAGGGAAGCAGATCGTCATGCTTGCCTAAGATGTTTCCCTCGGTGTCGATGAAATGGCCGGGCACGGGCTCACAGCAAGCATAGCGGCGGATAAAATCCGCGTAATTGCCACCGGGCAAGAAACAGATATCTTGCGAATCCTTGCGGTCGGCACAGACCAAGCCGTGTGCCGCCGCGATTTCACGAACTTCGTGTTTGCAAAGTTCGCCCAACGGTAAGTACACTCGCCTCAGAACATCCTGTCCGAGAGACCACAGCATATAGGATTGATCCTTGGTCGTGTCAAGTGCCGTTTTAACGGTAACATGACCGTCGCTTTCGTCTCGTTCGATGCGGGCGTAATGTCCTGTGGCGACGGCATGCAAGCAGTGTGCATCGGCAAAATCGACCAGCGCACCGAACTTGATGGTTTTGTTGCATCTGACGCACGGGTTCGGAGTTTCGCCGTTGAGGTAAGCGCGGACAAAATCGTCTACCACAGATCGGCAAAAGGTGTGTTCCAAGTGACACACCAAATGGGGCAGGCCGAGAGCGGCCGCCACGGCGCGCGCGTCCCGAATGTCGGGCGTGTCGTCCGCGCTCTCTCCGTTGCATGTCGGGATGGGATCGCCGTCGCAAAACAGTTTCATGGTCACGCCCGTGACGGCAAATCCTTGCTGTTGCATGAGCAGGGCGGCAACGGCGCTGTCAACGCCGCCGCTCATGGCGACCATGGCCGCAGATCGATTTTCCGACATGACATTAACCTCGCTTTCTCTGTTCATGATTCCCACCGATGATCATGCAATTCGCCCGCAGTCAGAAATCCCTCGAAGTCCCATTGCCGCAGCACTTCGTAAACCGCAACGGCGACCGAATTGGAAAGATTAAGTGAGCGAAGTGTAGGCAGCATGGGAATGCGAACGCATTCGTCGGGATGCTGTAAGAGCAACTCCTCGGGCAAACCGCGCGATTCCGGACCGAACATCAAGTAGATCTCGCCCTCGTAATGCACATCGACATGGCGATGGCGCCCTTTGGTCGTGAAATAAAAAATTTTGGCATTGGGATGTTGCGCGTAAAAATCGTCCGGGCTGTCATAATAGGTGATCGACAATTTATCCCAGTAATCCAATCCCGCGCGCTTGAGATGCTTGTCATCCACCGAAAATCCCAAGGGACGAATGAGGTGCAGATGTGCGCCGGTAATGGCGCAAGTGCGGGAAATGTTGCCGGTGTTGGCGTGAATTTCCGGCTGATAAAGTACAATATGCAAACGATTCATGATGTCTCGCTTTCCCCAAATATTTTAAATGTATTGTATCACACAAGTCGCGTTACGTCAAGATTTGATAAAAATGTTCCATAAAATTTACAAATTGGTTTGTCTTACTCCATATATCGGTGTTATAATATACTCCATATGCATTACGATGCGCCGATGGTGCGATCGTAATTTTGCGCGATTTTGATAGAACTGCAGAAAGGCAGGAGGATACTTCATGTCATTGATCTCTAAAATATTCGGAACGTACAGCGACCATCAGTTGAAAAAGTTGGAGCCGACCGTTCGCGCGGTGGAAGCGCTGTCCGAAACATATGAAGCAATGAGCGAGGAGGAACTGCGGGGCACGACCGAACGTTTACGCGCACGGTTAAACGGCGGGGAGACATTGGATGATATTTTGCCCGATGCTTTTGCCGCGGTGCGCGAGGCGGATCGCCGTGTGTTGGGCAAGCGGCCTTTTCGCGTACAGGTGATCGGCGGTATATTGCTTCATCAGGGGCGTATTGCCGAAATGAAAACGGGCGAGGGAAAAACGTTGGTTGCCACCATGCCCGCATATCTCAACGCGTTGGCGGGCAAAGGCGTGCATATTGTCACGGTCAACGATTATTTGGCGCGCCGTGACAGCGAAGAGATGGGGCGTGGGTATGCCTATCTCGGATTGACCACGGGGATGGTCGTGCACGGTCAGGGACATGCGCAGAAGAAAGCGGCTTATGCGGCCGATATTACGTACGGGACCAACAACGAATTCGGATTTGACTATCTGCGAGATAATATGGTGGTCTACAACGAACACATGGTGCAGCTCGGGCATGCTTTTGCCATTGTGGGTGAGCTTGACTCAATTTTAGTGGATGAGGCGAGAACGCCGCTGATCATCTCGGGTGCCGGAGAGGACTCAACCGACCTATATGATCGTGCCGACAAATTTGCTCGCCAGTTGCGGAAACAGGTGCGCAAGGAAGTCGACGACAAAGAGGCGCAAGACGATATCGATGCCGATTATATCGTGGACGAAAAGGCCAATCGCGCTACGCTCACGCCGCGCGGCGCCGCCCGTGCCGAACAGTTCTTCGGCCTGGAAAATTTTACCGACCCGGAGAATGCGACCATTGCTCACCATGTCAATCAGGCGATCCGTGCCTACGGTTGCATGAAGCGCGATGTGGATTATATCGTGAACGAAAAGGGCGTTATCATCGTTGACGCTTTCACGGGACGCTTGATGCCCGGTCGCCGCTATTCCAATGGTTTGCACCAAGCCATAGAGGCGAAAGAGGGGGTCAAGATTCAAAAGGAAAACAAGACGCAGGCGACGATCACTTTTCAAAACTATTTCCGCATGTACCGCAAATTGTCTGGCATGACAGGAACGGCGCTGACCGAAGAAAACGAATTCCGCGAGATATACAAACTCGACGTGGTGGAGGTTCCCACGAATCGTCCCATGATCCGAGTGGATCATCCGGACGCGGTCTATAAGAACGTGAAAGGTAAATACGAGGCCATCGTTCGTCAAATTGCCGAGTGCCACGCAAAAGGACAGCCGATTTTGGTTGGTACCGTTGATATCGATAAATCGGAGCGGCTGTCGGCCTATTTGAAGCATGCGGGGATTCCGCATACGGTGCTCAATGCCAAATTTCATGAGAAAGAGGCGGAAATTGTCGCACAGGCGGGCAAATTCGGCGCCGTCACCATTTCGACCAACATGGCCGGCCGCGGTACGGATATTATGTTGGGCGGCAACCCGGAATATATGGCCAAGGCCGAGATGCGCGAGATGGGCGTGGAGGAAGACTTGGTCGCGATGTCAACGGGGACGGCGGTGAGCGAAGACGCGCGTGTCAACGAAGCGCGCGAAACGTTCCGTACGCTCTATGAGAAATATAAGACGCAGGTCGCACCCGAGGCGCAAAAGGTGCGTGAGGCGGGCGGACTGTTTATTTTGGGTACGGAACGCCATGAATCGCGCCGCATTGACAACCAGTTACGCGGCCGTTCGGGGCGTCAAGGCGACCCGGGCGAATCCCGCTTTTTCCTGTCGCTGGAAGACGATTTGATGCGTCTGTTCGGTAGCGAAAAATTGCTTGGCATGGTGGCTAATATGGGACTGCCGGATGACATGCCCATCGATGCCCGCATTCTTTCGGGGGCGATTGAATCGGCACAAAAAAGGCTGGAAGATCAGAATTTTAAGCGTCGCAAGTATGTGCTGGCCTATGACGACATTATGAACCAACAGCGAACCGTCATTTACCAACAGCGCAGAGATGTACTGGATGGCAACAATATATCCGAAACCATTCGCAAGATGATCGGCCGTTCGATCGAAGACACGGTTGCTCACTATACCACGGGCGATTCTCCGTTTGAGTGGGATTTGGAAGGGCTGCGAGACGACTATATCGGATTCTTGACGACGCCGGATGATTTTCTGTACACCGAATCCGAACACAAAGCGTTGACGCGCGAGATGTTGAGTGAACAATTGGTCGAGCGTGCGTTTGCGCGATATGCCGAGAAAGAGGAGTTGTTCGGCGCGGATATCTTTCGCGAGGTCGAACGGGCGATACTGCTTGAATGCGTAGACCGCGCATGGATGGAGCATATCGATGCGATGGATGACCTGAAAGGCAGTATCGGGTTGCAGTCCTATGCGCAGCGTGACCCCGTGACCGAATATCGTTTCCAAGGCGGCGAGATGTTCGATGCCATGGTTGCCGATATCCGTGCCAATACGGTGCGCAAGATTTTGTCGGTCGTTCCCAGACAAAAAGTGGAACGCGTGCAGGTGGCAAGACCTGTTACCGAGGGATTTGAAGGCGTCAAAACGGCTCCGAAAAAGATCGTGCTGACGCAAAGGACCGTGTCGGGGAAAGATAAGGTGAGACGAAACGATCCCTGTCCCTGCGGCAGCGGAAAGAAATATAAAAAATGTTGCGGCGCGGGCACGCCCGGCACAGACGATGACTGAGACCGAGGAGGACATATATGGGCTGGGGACTTTTGTTCATCGGATATTTCCTCACATTTTTGCCGGGGCAAAATGCCATGCTCGCCGTACCGTTGGCGCTTCCCGGGTGCGTTTTGATGTTACTTGGTTTGAAACGTCTGTCACTGTATTGCCACACCTTTCATTACGTGATGTGGTGCTCGATATTGCCGGGGGCCATATCGGTCGGCGTGTTGGTATATGCGTTGCTTGCGCGGTCGGTTGTACCGACACGTGACGGCTTGACGGCTTGGTTGAGCTATGTTGCCGAAATCGGCAGCACGGGGGTGTTCGGTTTACTATCCGTGATTGCCGTGGTGCTGTTTCATGCGGCGCTGGCTTGGGGTGTGAAAGAACTTGCCATGCGTGTCGGCGTGCGAAAAAATGCCGTGCGCGCGTTGCGCAATTTGATCTTTGTCGGATTATATGCCGTCGGCATGGTGTTGACGCATACCGTATCCGAATTGCCGGTGGCGGTGAGTGCGACGACAGCGTTGCTGGGGCTTGTTTGGTCAGTGTGCAATTGTGTGATGCTGTATTCCTGCTACATGCACATCGCGCCCGCCGAAGAAGTCGAAGAAGCGACGCGGAAACCATCTCGCTTTGCTTTTGTCAATCGGTGGAGGGACGCCTATGAGCAAAAGACACAAAAAGCAATCGACGCCGATCGCGCTTATCACGAAAAAAACGCGCGTGAACGGCGGGAAAAGCAACTCGCGCGCATGTCCAAAAAGCAGCGCGAGAAGCAAGAATTGAAACAAAAACGCAATCAATGAGGGAGGGAAAAACATGCGCGCGTCGCACGATGCTTTGCGACAATTGAATTGGAGGCGCACACTGTGGATGACTGCGCTGGTATTCCTGTTTAATCCGTATTTTCACGGACTGGATATTTTGCCCGACTTTATCGGCTATCTGCTGCTGGTTTCGGGGCTTCGCCGTGTGGCGCTACTGGACGGCAGTTTTGAAGAGGCTGTGAGACTGTTTCGTCGGCTGGCTCTGCTGAGCGCAGTGCGCTTGGTTGCCCTCGGCTGGATTATTGCCGTGCCAAGCGCCGACGAGCAGCCTACACTGCTGTTACTGCTTTGCTTTGTGATGGGAGTGCTGGAGTTGATGACCGCTTTGCCCGCCTGCCACCAACTGTTTCACGGGCTGACCTATCTCGGCTTTCGCATGGGAGGGACGGCGGTGCTTTCTTCGGTCAGAGATAATGAGATATGTCGTTTACAGCAAAAGTTGGCGCGCCTAAACGAGGACACGCCCGCGGCTACCGCACGCCGCGCGACGCTGGAACGGCGAATGGCGCGTGCGCGCTCCGGCAGAAGCATCACCGACGGCGTGTGTCTGGGATGTCAAGCGTTTGCCGTGGTCAAAACGGTGCTGTGCGTATTGCCTGAATTGACGGCATTGACGGACGCGAGTTATCGCGCCGGGGCGACGCTGTTCAATTGGTATGCCTATGTGAACGGTTTTCGCGTTATCATGGTGGCAGTCGGTTTGGTCATCGGAATCGTTTGGTTGGTGCGCATGATTCGGTATTGCCTGTATATTGAAAAGGATACCGTGCTGTGGCAAACGCTGGCCGCACGTTGCGACGAGGACGATGCCGCGCATCCCGAGCGCTTGCCCGCCGGTCGTCTGCGGCGCGCGGTACTGATAATGCAGATTGCACTTGTTTTTTGCACCAATCTTACTTTTGACGGTGTTAACGTGTTGCCCGGCTTTGTCAGTTCGCTGTTGCTGCTCGCGGCGCTGATTCCGCTTCATTTCTATCTTCCGAAATGTGTTACGCTGGTCAGCGGCGTGGTCTTTGGATTTCATGCCGTTGTTTCGGCTGTCGCCTATGGAATGACGATTCGCTTTTTTGCGAATTATGATCTTTATGCTTATTTTCGCAAAATCACGGTGCAACGTGCGTATGATCGCATCTGCACGGTTGTCGTGGTTGAAGCGGTTGTCATGGCGGCGGTGTTCGGTGTGCTGTCATGGATTGCGGTGACGCTCATTCGCCGTTATACGAGCGGATACGGCGCGGCAACATATGTTTGCAGCAAGGAGGAGATGATTCGTCGCCGCCAACGCGCATTGTGCCGTCACATGTCTCCCGTGTTGATATTCGGGCTGCTCAGCACGGCGATGCACGTGGTTTACGCGTTGTTGCTGGTTGAATACGAGTTCATTTGGATACCCGATGTGGCGCTGTCGTTGCTGCTGTTGCTGTTTGGTCGACTGCGATTGTGTGATCTGACCGAAGAGTTGGATCCTTGTAAAATGGTAGCGGTTGATCGGAAACGGAATGTTTGAATTAAAAAACAGATCGAAATTGAGGGGATGCACGGGCGTCCCCTTTTTCGTTTGAGCCGACCGACGGACATGTCAAAGGTTGCCGCGAACGCTGTCGCTGTGTGAAACATTTTGAGGGAAAAGGACGCTATGAGGGTAAGAAACCGATCAAAGCCATTGACAAAAAGAACAGTGTGTGATATAATAAATGCTACGTACTATGAGAATCATCCTTTTGATGAAAAAAGTCGGAGGTACATTTTATGAACGAAACACAAAATACATATGAGGTTGATCTGCGCCATTTGCTCAAAGTTGTGCTGAGAAAATGGTGGCTGATAGCATTGTCCGCGCTGATCTGTGCGTTGGGCTTCGGTTTTTATACATCCGAATTTGTGACACCGAAGTATACTTCCACCGCAATTATGCACATCAGTGCATCCACTTCAAGTACCATCAATCTCAGTGAACTGCAAACGGCGAGAACTTTGGTGGATTCTTATGAATATCTGATCAAGGGGATTCCGCAGACACTGAACGAGGTTGCCGACAAGGCCGACTTGTCTTACACGCCGAGCCAGTTGCGTAGCATGATTTCCGTGACGAGCGGCGGAAGCGGTACCGAATTTTTGGAGATCACCGTCACCGGCGAGGATGCCGAAGAGGCTTGTTTGATTGCCAACACCATTATGGAGGTCGTCCCCGGACGTGCCGCGGCGGCTAATATGGATTCGACGATTTCGGCGGCTGGTTGGGCCAGCGTTGCCAAAGTTCCGTCGTCGCCGAACGTGACAAAAAGCACTGCTATGGGGTTTCTGCTGGGCTTTGTACTCAGCGCGGTGATCATTGTGATGTGCGAGTTGCTGGATGATCGTATCAAGAGTGAGGATTGGCTCAAGGAGTCTTTCAAAGATGAAATTCCGCTGCTTGCCGTGATTCCCTCGTCCGGGCGGGCGGATACACATGAAAGTTATCGGAAATATTACGCTTATCACTCGGATTCGTCCTCGAAGGAAGACTGATGCGGGGACCGTCGGAAACCGTATAATCGCATGATTTGGAAAGGAAATTATGATGATGGGAAAGATCTTGGGAAATAAATATTACGATTCCGCCACTCGGAGAGCCCCTCACAAGTTCGGCCCCGATTTGGATTTCGCATCGGCCGAGGCGTATAAATTGCTACGCACCAATTTGTCCTTTTCGATCCCGGATAAACAAACGGGACGAATCATCGGATTGACCAGTCCGCGTCCGCAGGACGGCAAAAGTTTTTCTGCCATCAACCTTGCGTATTCGCTGGCGGAAGCGGGCAATCAGGTCGTTTTGATCGATGCGGATATGCGTCGGTCAAGCCTTGCCGCCACGCTGGAAAAGCCGCTGACGCCCGGTCTGTCCAATTATTTGGTGGGCGACGCCAAGGACGTGATTCACAAAAATGTATTGCATGAGAATTTGTCGCTGATCACAGCAGGCGGTACGCCGCCGAATCCGGCTGAATTGATCGGTTGCAATCGCATGAAGATGGTGCTGGACGCACTGTCTCAGCGCTATGATTATATTTTGCTTGATCTGCCTCCCGTAAATTTAGTCTCCGACCCGCTGGCTGTCTCCCGATATTTGGACGGTGTTATTTTGGTGTTGCGTCACGCGCATGCCAAGCGGAGAGATGTCAAGGAGGCTGTCCGCCAATTGCAATATGTGAACGCGCGCATTCTCGGATTTGTTTATAACGGCTATGATAAGGGAAACAAAGTTTTTCGTCGGCGTTCTTATTATGACACGACGTATCCGAAATAACGGTTATTTGAGCGTTGTCAAATCGCCGTCCCGCGTATAAGATGTGTCCGACGGCAGAACCGCAGGCATACAGAGAAAGGAGAAGGCATATGTCGACACTCCGCCCCGAGGCAATGCATCGGTACGTGGATTTTCATTCTCACATACTGCCTGCCGTGGATGACGGCAGCGCCGATACGGCTATGTCTTGCGCGATGCTGAGCGCAAGTCGCGAGCAGGGCGTATCTGCCATGGTTGCCACGCCGCATTTTTACGCGGAGCAAGAGCATCCCGCCGACTTTCTTTCGCGCCGTGCGCGATCGGTTGAGCGTTTGCTGACCGGCGGGTACGATGCGCGGCGGCATCCGGCGGTATTTCTCGGCGCCGAGGTCGCATATTTTCCCGGGATTGCGCACTGCGACGAACTGGAACAATTGTGCGTCGTCGGGACCGGGACCGTTTTGATCGAAATGCCGTTCAACCGTTGGTCAGCCGCGGCGGTTGACGAGATTATTGCCATTCGTGTGCGGCGCGGGTTGCAGCCGGTGCTGGCGCATGTGGATCGTTATGCCGAAATGCGGGATCGCGCGTTGCTTGAGACATTGGCGGTGCAGGGCGTTCTGTTGCAGATCAATATGAGCGCGCTTGACCGCGTGTTGTCCCGTCGATATGTCTTGGGACTGTGGCGCAAGGAAGTGTTGCATTTGCTCGGTTCGGATTGCCACAACATGAGTACGCGCGCTCCGAAGCAAGCGAGGGCGAGGAAGTATCTTGCGGAAGAAGCAAACGGTGTGTTGCTTGATCATATGGCGGCCGTGAGCCGCTATGCGCTGGACGGTGCCGTCCCGCTGGAAGAGATGGCCGCAACATTGGCATAAACGGTCGGGAGTTTTACAAAATAGGAGTAAAATCAATCATGACACGAAAGTTTTTGAAACTCGGGTGTGTGGACGTATGCGCCATTTCGGCGGCGTTTGCCGTGGCGATCGGCGTAGCCCGTTGGACCGAAGATGTTTCGGTGCATGCGGCATGGCTTTGGCTGCCTGTATCGGTATTGTTGGTCGGTTACGTGTTACTTTTTGGGGCATTGCATATCAACGAAACGATTTGGCGATATGCGGATGAAAAGAATTATTTGGGCATTGCGGCGGCTTCTTTGGCGATCGGTACGTTGGTTGCGTTTGCCTTTCGCTTGAGCGGCGCCGTTGAGATGAGTTTCGGTTTTTATTTGTCGGCGGTGGTAATTTCCTCTGCCGGTGTCACTTTGTCGAGGGTGGTCTATCGCATCAAATGCAGTCACCGCAAAGAAGATATGCCGCCGCAGACCAAAAAATTGTTGATCGTCGGTGCGGGACGCGCGGGCAGCGCCTTGATTGCCGATATTCACAATAATCCGTCCTGCGGCTTGGAGATCGTGGGACTTGCGGATGACGATAAGCAGAAATTGGGAGGCTCTATTGCCGGCGTGCAGGTGCTCGGCATGGTGACGGACATTGCCCGCTTGTGCAAAGAGTTTGCGGTGGAGTTGATTTATATTGCCATTCCATCGGCAACCAACGCGGAACGCTCGCGGATTTTAGAAGAGTGCGAGAAAACGGGGTGTCCGGTCAAGATATTGCCCTATTTGCATGAACTGGAGCAAACGGACAATTTTATCCATTTGGTGCGTGATATTACGCCCGAGGAGTTGTTGGGACGCGAACCGATTCGAGTGGCGGATGAGCACATTTACGAGTTTGTCAGCGGCAAGCGTGTGGTCATTACCGGCGGGGGCGGGTCGATCGGTTCCGAATTGTGCCGCCAAATTGCCGCACACGCGCCGGCACGTCTTGTGATCATTGATATTTACGAAAACAACGCTTATGCCATTCAGCAGGAATTGCGCCGGGTTTGGGGCGATGCGTTGAACCTTGAGGTGTATATTGCATCGGTGCGCGATGCGAAAAAGATCGACTATTTGTTCTCACTGGAAAAGCCTCAGATCGTGTTTCATGCGGCGGCGCACAAGCATGTGCCGCTCATGGAAGTTTCGCCCGACGAAGCCATTAAGAATAATGTGTTCGGGACATATAACACGGCGCAGGCAGCCAAAAATCACGGTGTCGATCGGTTTGTGCTGATTTCGACCGACAAAGCCGTTAATCCAACCAACATCATGGGAGCGTCCAAGCGCGTGTGCGAGATGGTTATTCAGTATTTTAACCAAATCTCGGATCACACGACATATGCCGCGGTTCGGTTCGGCAATGTGTTGGGCTCTAACGGATCGGTCATTCCGCTTTTTAA
Source organism: uncultured Lachnospiraceae bacterium (assembly GCA_964579815.1). GTDB lineage: Bacteria > Bacillota > Clostridia > Oscillospirales > CAG-272 > SIG644. The sequence goes on along the minus strand of CAZOHP010000011.1, from coordinate 1,102 downwards.
AGAACAGATTGCCAAGCGCGGCGATATTACGGTGACTGACCCGCGCATCATTCGCTATTTTATGACGATTCCCGAGGCCAGTCAATTGGTTTTGACGGCGGGGGCGATGGCGCGCGGCGGCGAGATCTTTGTGCTTGATATGGGAGAACCGGTCAAGATTGACGATCTGGCTCGCAAGATGATTCGTCTGTCGGGACTTGTCGAGGGGCGGGATATCAACATCCGCTATATCGGTCTGCGTCCGGGAGAAAAGTTATACGAAGAATTGCTCATGAGCGAAGAGGGGCTTAAAAAAACGCTCAATCAAAAAATATTTATCAGCAGTGTGATGCCTGTTCCCGTAGATGTGATGGAAGGGTATCTGCGCGACTTGCGTGAATTGGTGATTGACCGCGCCGGCGTTGACGGCAAGCAGGTAGAGGCCACGCTGGTCAATATTGTTCCTACGTTCAAGCGCTATGTCCCCCCTTGCATAAAAGCGGAAGATCGACAGGAAGCGAAAGTTTGACAAAAAACGACTGCGATTAACGATTAACGAAAAAGGAGACGCTTCATAAAGAAGTTGTCTCCTTTTTCGTTGATCATTGGATTGAATTGCCATCGGCCGACAACAAAAACGCAAACTGTCCCTTGAGAATATTCGAAAGTTCTTTTGCGGTTTCTTTTTGCCCGCCGTCCAGCCACGCCTTCAGTACACTAATCGTCACGCCGGTGCGAATGGCCATGAAATATCGTGCGGTTGTTTCGTCCATTCCGGGCAACTTCCCGTAGGACTGTTCCAAAGCCTTTGCGTTTTTCATGTGACAGGCGTAGATGATATCCTGCCGATTGATGTCAATGAGCAATTTCAAAATGTCGCTGTGTGCTGTCCAATAGGAAAAATAGTTTTGCATCAGTTGCCATTCGTTCGGCATGTTGTTCGGCTCGACAGAGAACAGGGCTTCCCGGAAGCAAAGGTCGCACCGCCAATAGAGGATGTCCGACAGATTATCAAAGCAACGGTAAATCGTTGTTCGTGCCACACCGGAGGTTTTCTGCACATCGGTGACGGTGATTTGGTCAAAAGACTTCTTTTCGAGGCATTGCAACAGTCCGTTATAAA